>NZ_JAAQWI010000004.1:0-495306 GCF_012985385.1 Pseudomonas sp. WS 5503 | reverse complement strand
CGCGCTGACTAAGACCTTGATATTGCCCGACCTGGATCGTGGCGCGTTCTTCGACGCTGAGTTCTGTATAGGACATGGCGGCACCTTACCGGAGGGTGAGGTGTTGCACTCAGTTTTTGCGGCCGCCCCTTAATGAACTGCAAGCAACAGCACTGCCTGACAGCTGCTAATTTGTGGGAGTTAACGCTGACCAGTTCCTAAAATCGCGCGTCATATAAAGAAACCAAACCAAATTTTCAGACTTTGCCTCGTGCTTTTTAAAGAACACCTCGATTTGCCGCCCCCGCACGTGTGCGTGGCAGAAATACAGATTAATAACTCACCTGAAACGCAACTTGTCGATACAATTCAAAACGCCGCGTAACCGCCCACTTTGATATTTCGCGCGAACATATAAGACACAACCAGAACCACGCAACCGAAGACATATATTTATAAATAAACTTACACAGAGAAACTTTTGAATTTAAAAAACCTATAACGTGCCTGTTTATTACCGAGCAACATTCAACCTATGTGAGAACAAACTGCGAGCGCTCTATAAAGGGCGTCAAGTTCAGCCATGGATAATCCCAACAAACAAAAAAATGCCCCATATCTCTCAATATGGGGCATTTTTTGAAACAGGACGCCGACTCAAATAATGTTGTACCCACCATCAACGGACATTGAAGGGTTACAACTCATAACGTTGCCGGTTGTGGGTGAGGCATGCCAAGCAAGCGGCTAACCTGTTCCAATGCGGTTTCACGACGCAGGGCCGTAAACAGCTCGACCGCCTCCGGGTAATTACGCGTCAACATCGCCAGCCATTGCTTCAAACGGCCCGGCGCCTGCTTTTCAGTCAACTGGGCTACCGATTGACGCCAGAACTCGCGGAGCATGGGTTGCATCTGCGCCCAGGTCATCTCCACTACTTCTTCGCCAGCGCGCGCGGCAGCGATTTGCCGGGCCAGGTCGGGCCGCGCGACCAAGCCGCGCCCCAACATGATGTCTTCTACGCCGCTGATTTCCCGGCACCGCCGCCAATCTTCAACACTCCATATATCACCATTGGCAAACACTGGCACCTTCACCACGTCTTGCACACGCGGGATCCACTCCCAATGGGCGGGGGGCTTATAGCCATCGGTTTTGGTACGCGCATGTACCACGATATGCGCCGCACCACCTTCTGCCAGGGCCGTTGCACACACCAACGCGCCATCCGGGCTGTCGAAGCCCAGGCGCATCTTGGCGGTCACCGGGATATGGGCAGGTACGGCACGGCGCACATGTTCGACGATCTGGTTGAGCAGCTCCGGCTCCTTGAGCAGCACCGCACCGCCGCGGGACTTGTTGACGGTCTTGGCTGGGCAGCCGAAGTTCAGGTCGATGACTTGCGAACCCAGCTCGCAGGCCAAGGCGGCGTTCTCCGCCAGGCAAACCGGGTCGGAGCCCAGCAATTGCACACGCAACGGCACGCCCGCAGCGGTGTGCGCACCGTGCAGCAGTTCCGGGGCGAGCTTGTGGAAATAGGCAGGTGTGAGCAGGCGGTCGTTGACCCGGATGAACTCGGTCACGCACCAGTCGATACCACCCACGTGGGTCAACACGTCCCGCAGGATGTTGTCGACCAACCCCTCCATGGGCGCCAAAGCAATTTGCATGGAAAACACTCAACAAAAATCGTGGCGCAGTTTACTGGGTTTCCTGCGGCAACCGTTAACCCCCTGTCAGGGCGGGGCCGTAACCTTCAATAAACTCGGCGGGCATACGCTTGGGCTTGCCGCTGGACAACTCAATACATACGAAGGTTGTTTGCGCACGCAGCAGGGTCGCGCCGTCACGGGGGCGCACAAGCTGGAAACGACGGGTCATTTTCAGGCGTTGGTCCCAATCGACGATCCAGGTGGCCAGTTGTAACTCATCGCCCTCATAGCCTGCC
Organism: Pseudomonas sp. WS 5503; assembly: GCF_012985385.1. Taxonomy (NCBI): domain Bacteria; kingdom Pseudomonadati; phylum Pseudomonadota; class Gammaproteobacteria; order Pseudomonadales; family Pseudomonadaceae; genus Pseudomonas; species Pseudomonas sp. WS 5503. The sequence goes on along the minus strand of NZ_JAAQWI010000004.1, from coordinate 493,379 downwards.
GCCAAGTAGTCGATCTCATGGCGCACCACGGCCATGGCGCGGTCCAGGCGGCGGTATTCGGTGAGGTCCAGCCCCAGGCGCTGGGAATGGCGCCAGGCGCAACGCTCCAGCCATGAGACGTACACCGCATTATTGGCGTGCCCCAGGCCGTCGATGTCCTCAGCCGCAACCTGCAGATCGATGATGAACGGCGTTGCCAAATCCCAGCCCATGCCTTGCTCCAGTCGATTGATGTCGGCGGGGCAGTGTATCAGGCGCTTTGGCGCTCCTGTAGACGGCAGCCGGCCAATAGGGCGAGTACAGCGTCGATGACCTGCGGGTCGGCGAGCACTTTCTGGTGGCCACCCTGCTCCAGGCGCAGCAGGCGGCTGTCGAACCAGGCTTCGTGAATGGCTTGAGCCGCCCTGACCGGAACGAAGGTGTCGTCTTCGGCGTGCACGATCAGGCCGGGAATGTTCAGATGGTAGTGGGCCACGTCCAGATGCTTGAGCGGCATGCCCATGCTCAACTCCACCTCTTGGATAAAGGCTGAGCGCGCCCGTGGCGGCAAGCCGACCATGCGGGTGAACCCGCGTAGCACATCCAGAAAGCGCGACGGTGCGGCAATGCTGACCAATGCCTGCGTACGCAACCCCAACTGCACTGCCAACATCGCACTGGCGCCGCCCATGGAATGGCCGACCACCGCATACAGTGGTGGCAGCTCGGCCGCTGCCTCAAGCATGGCGCGGGCAAACAGCAGCACATGGGCTTCACGCCCTGGCGAACGACCGTGGGCGGGACCGTCCAGGGCTATCACCGAATAGCCGTTGTCGACCAACGCCGTGATCAAACTGGCGAATTGAGTCGGGCGGCCTTCCCAGCCATGCATCAGCAGCACCGCCGGGCCATGCCCCCAACGCAATGCCGACAGGCCGAAACGCAGAGTGATGCGCTCTGACTGGGCCAACAGCGGCAACTCCCAGTCACGCGGCGGCAGATCGCGCGGGGTCATGAAGGTGCGACGCATCTTGCTGGCGACAGCATGCGGCGCAAGGCGCCCCACCGTGCCATTGAAACCACGAACCCAGGTCAATGCGCCCATCTTGCATCCCCTTTTTCAGCGTACCGCCGACTTGGCCGCACGTATCACCCGATCTGATAACTCGCCGGGCCCGAGTGCCCGCGCCAGGGTCAGCCCCCCTACCATCAAGGCCATGTCCGCCAGGGCCTTGTCGATGTCTTCGGGGCTGCCGGCCAATTGCGCGACCATCAACTCGACGTGCTCGTTCAAAACCTCGCGAAAAGCGTCCGGCAAGCGGCCCATCTCCCCCACCGTCGCGGGCAACGGGCAGGCCTGGGTCGTGGAGTCGCGGTGCTTTCGCGACAGATAAAACGCGGCGACCAACGTGCGCCGCTCTTCGCCGGTCAGTTGTTCGTCCAAGTCATCGATGGAGGCGCGACGCTGCGCCAGCAACTGGCTGAACGCTTCCAGCATCAGCGCATCCTTGCTTTCAAAGTGCGCATAGAAGCCGCCGACCGTCAGCCCCGCCGCCCCCATCACTTCGCCCACACTGGGCTCAGCCGGGCCACGCTGGATCAACGCCGCGCTGGCAGCCTGCAAAATACGTTCGCGGGTTTGCGCTTTTTTATCGCTCATCGAAGCCTCCGTCTTTCATGGGTTGAATATTATTACCATAATAATATTTGGCAAGCGATAAGCACGACCGCCGGTCAGAACAGAAAAATGGGTAATAAAGGAGGGAATTGGCTAAACGCCAGACAAACAAAAGGGCCATTCAATAATTGAATGACCCTTAAAAATCCCGCAGAGCGGGTAATCGTGGCGTCCCCTAGGGGACTCGAACCCCTGTTACCGCCGTGAAAGGGCGGTGTCCTAGGCCACTAGACGAAGGGGACACAAACCTTCTATACAACAGATCAGCGCTGAGAACTGATCGATTCAAGGACGGTGTGGCCGGAACCTTGAACCTGTAAAATTGGTGGAGCTAAACGGGATCGAACCGTTGACCTCTTGCATGCCATGCAAGCGCTCTCCCAGCTGAGCTATAGCCCCGGATTTTTCGTCTCGCGACGCAGCAGACCTTTCGAGCTGCTTGTTGAAACTGGCGTCCCCTAGGGGACTCGAACCCCTGTTACCGCCGTGAAAGGGCGGTGTCCTAGGCCACTAGACGAAGGGGACAAAACCTTCTGTACATCTGATCAGAGCTTAGACCTGATCAATTCAAGGACGGTGTGGCCGGAACCTTGAACCTGTAAATTGGTGGAGCTAAACGGGATCGAACCGTTGACCTCTTGCATGCCATGCAAGCGCTCTCCCAGCTGAGCTATAGCCCCTCATCGGTGAGGACGGGGCGAATCTTAATGGTGGTTTTGAAACGTGTCAAATTTATTTTCAACAATTTCCAAAATTTTTTGCCGGGATAACAATCACTTACCGACGAAACCCCGGAAAGCCGGGGTTTCGTGCCCTAAGCGGCCTGCTTAGGCGATAGCGCCCAGCAGCTTTTCCCATTCCTTGTTTTCTTTCTTCGACACACCACCAAGCAAATCAAGGGCTTGGCGCAGACGGAAACGGGTCAGGTCCGGGCCGAGAATTTCCATCGCATCAAGCACCGACACCGAACTGGCCTGCCCGGTGATGGCGGCAAACATCAGCGGCATGGCATCGCGCAGTTTCAGCTCAAGGGATTCCACCACCGCCTGGATGGTCGCGGTGATCGCATCCTTCTCCCACTGACGCAGGCTTTCAAGCTTCCACAGGATCAACTGCATCAGCTGGCGAACCTGGTCACCGGAAAGCTTCTTGGACTCGAACAGCTTGGGATCGGGATTCACGCCGCCAGCAAAGAAGAAACTGGCCAAGGGCGCGACCTGGCTGAACGTCTCTACCCTGCCCTGCACCAGTGGCGCTATCTTCATCATGTACTCGGGGTTCAACGCCCACTGCTGCACACGGCTGGCGAACTCTTGCACCGGCAGGTCACGCAGCCACTGGCCGTTGAGCCACGAAAGCTTCTCGATATCGAAGATCGGGCCGCCGAGGGAGACGCGGGACAGGTCGAAGTTGTCGACCATTTCCTGCAACGAGAACTTCTCGCGCTCGTCCGGCATCGACCAGCCCATGCGGCCCAGGTAGTTGAGCATCGCCTCGGGCATGAAGCCCATGCGCTCGTAGAAGGTCACCGACGTGGGGTTCTTGCGCTTGGACAGCTTGCTCTTGTCCGGGTTACGCAGCAGCGGCATGTAGCACAGCTGCGGTTGCTCCCAGCCGAAGTATTCGTACAGCAGGATCAGTTTCGGCGCCGATGGCAGCCACTCTTCGCCGCGCAGCACATGGGTGATGCCCATCAGGTGGTCATCGACCACGTTCGCCAGGAAGTACGTCGGCAAGCCGTCGGTCTTCATCAGCACCTGCATATCCATGCGGTCCCACGGGATCTCGACGTCACCGCGCAGCATGTCCGGCACCACGCAAACGCCTTCGCTTGGCACTTTCATACGAATGACGTGAGGCTCACCGGCGGCCAGGCGCGCAGCCACTTCTTCCTTGGACAACAGCAACGCACGACCATCGTAACGCGGGGTCTCGCCACGGGCCTGCTGCTCGGCGCGCATCTGGTCCAGTTCTTCGGCGGTGCAGAAGCACGGGAAGGCATGGCCCATGTCAACCAGTTGCTGGGTGTATTGCTTGTAGATGTCGCTGCGCTCGCTCTGGCGATACGGGCCATGCGGGCCGCCGACATCCGGGCCTTCAGCCCAGGTAATGCCCAACCAGCGCAAGGCATCGAAAATCTGCTGTTCCGACTCACGGGTGGAACGCAGTTGATCGGTATCTTCGATCCGCAGGATGAATTCACCACCATGCTGCTTGGCAAAGCAGTAGTTGAACAGGGCGATGTAAGCAGTACCGACGTGGGGATCCCCAGTAGGCGATGGCGCAATGCGCGTGCGGACGGTGGTCATGGCAGGTCTCGAATGGGCGATAAAACTGAAAATTGAAACAAGGGGCGAATGGTAACAGCCTGGGGGATATCTGGAAAACCGAGGCGCGGCCATCGCAGGCAAGCCAGCTCCCACATTTTGACCGCATTCACAGATCAATGTGGGAGCCGGGCTTACACGCGATGGGGCCAGCCCAATCAACGCAAATCAAACAGCCAGCAGGCGCTCACGCAACTTGCCAATCTCATCCCGCGTCTGCGCCGCCGCCTCAAACTCCAGATCCCGCGCCAACTGGTACATCTTCTCTTCCAGCTGTCGAATCCGCTTGGTGATCTCACTCGGTGAGCGCAGTTCGTTTTCGTACTTGGCGCTCTCCTCGGCGGCCTTGGCCATGCCCTTGCGCTTCTTGCTGCGCGAGCCCGGCACGGTGGCGCCTTCCATGATGTCGGCAACGTCCTTGAACACACCTTTGGGGGTAATGCCGTGTTCCAGGTTGAACGCGATCTGCTTGTCGCGACGACGCTGGGTCTCGCCAATCGCACGCTCCATGGAACCGGTGATGCGGTCCGCATACAGGATCGCCCGTCCATTGAGGTTACGCGCCGCTCGGCCGATGGTCTGGATCAACGAGCGTTCGGAGCGCAGGAAGCCCTCCTTGTCCGCATCCAGGATCGCCACCAGCGACACTTCCGGCATGTCCAGGCCTTCACGCAGCAGGTTGATCCCCACCAGCACATCGAAGGTGCCCAGGCGCAGGTCGCGGATGATTTCCACGCGTTCTACGGTGTCGATGTCCGAGTGCAGGTAACGCACACGCACGCCGTGGTCGGCCAGGTAATCAGTCAAATCTTCGGACATGCGCTTGGTCAGGGTGGTGACCAGCACCCGCTCTTCCAGGGCCACGCGCTTGTTGATTTCCGAGAGCAAGTCGTCGACCTGGGTCAGCGCCGGGCGAATTTCGATTTCCGGGTCCACGAGGCCAGTGGGACGTACCAGTTGCTCGATGACGCGGCCCGCGTGCTCGGCTTCATAATTGCCGGGCGTAGCGGAGACGAAGATGGTCTGCGGGCTGATGGCTTCCCACTCGTCAAAGCGCATTGGTCGGTTGTCCAGCGCCGACGGCAGGCGGAAGCCGTACTCCACCAGGGTTTCCTTACGTGAGCGGTCGCCCTTGTACATGGCCCCCACCTGCGGCACGCTGACGTGGGATTCGTCGATCACCAGCAAGGCGTCCGGCGGCAGGTAGTCATAGAGGGTCGGTGGCGGCGCCCCGGAGTCACGGCCCGACAGGTAGCGTGAGTAGTTTTCGATGCCGTTGCAGTAGCCCAGCTCCAGGATCATCTCCAGGTCGAAGCGGGTGCGTTGCTCCAGGCGCTGGGCTTCCACCAGCTTATTGTTGGAACGCAGGTATTCCAGGCGCTCGGCCAGCTCGACCTTGATGCCCTCGATGGCGCCCATCAAGGTTTCGCGTGGGGTCACGTAGTGACTTTTGGGGTAGAAGGTGAAGCGCGGCAGCTTGCGGATCACCTCGCCGGTCAATGGGTCGAAGGCCGACAGGCTTTCAACTTCATCATCGAACAGCTCGATGCGGATCGCTTCCAGGTCGGATTCGGCCGGGTAGATGTCGATCACATCGCCGCGCACCCGGAAGGTGGCGCGGGCAAAATCCATGTCGTTACGGGTGTACTGCAGGCTCGCCAGGCGGCGCAACAGTTCGCGCTGGTCGAGTTTGTCGCCGCGATCGACGTGCAGCACCATCTTCAAATAGGTTTCCGGGCTACCCAGACCATAGATGCACGACACCGTGGTGACGATGATCGCGTCCTTGCGCTCCAGCAACGCCTTGGTCGCCGACAGGCGCATCTGCTCGATGTGGTCGTTGATCGACGCATCCTTCTCGATGAAGGTATCGGAGGATGGCACATAGGCTTCGGGCTGGTAGTAGTCGTAGTAGGAAACGAAGTACTCCACCGCGTTGTTGGGGAAGAACGCCTTGAACTCGCCGTAGAGCTGCGCCGCCAGGGTCTTGTTCGGCGCCAGCACCAGGGTCGGGCGATTGGTCTGGGCGATCACGTTGGCGATGCTGAAGGTCTTGCCGGAACCGGTCACCCCAAGCAGCGTCTGGTGCGCCAGGCCGGCCTCGATGCCTTCGACCATCTGACGAATGGCTTCCGGTTGATCGCCGGCGGGTTCAAAACGGGTAACGAGCTGGAAATCCGACATAACGTACCTCGTGAAGTCACCCCAGACTCGACACCGCCAGGGACGAAATAGCTCAGCAACCCGCGAATAATCATCGCAGGTTGCAGGAAAAAACCATGATAGCTGTAGAAGTGGTGTCGAATGTGACGGGTTTCAAGGCCGTCTTCCTACACGACCTTTATCGTCAATGTTGCAATAAGACTAACGGTCAGCAAATAAACCGAAAAACTTGGCCGAAAAGCCGTTTCCGTTGTCGCTCTCAGCCGTGATGGCCTCTATACTAGCTCCCCGTTTGTGCACCGCTCTAGTGCATTCGGCTGGAGCGCGACACGTCCCTCCTACCCCCCATAGAGCTGCCGCAAAAATGAGCCTGTTCTCCGCTGTCGAAATGGCACCACGCGATCCAATCCTGGGCCTCAACGAAGCATTCAACGCCGACACACGAACCACCAAGGTGAACCTTGGCGTAGGCGTTTACTGCAACGAGGAGGGGAAGATTCCACTCTTGCGTGCCGTTGCCGAAGCGGAAGCCATTCGTGTGGCGCAACATGCCGCCCGTGGCTACTTGCCAATCGACGGCATCGTGGCGTACGACCAGGCTGTGCAAAAGCTGCTGTTTGGCGCTGAGTCGCCACTGTTGAGCGCAGGCCGTGTGATTACCGCCCAGGCCGTGGGCGGCACTGGCGCGCTGAAAATCGGCGCCGACTTCCTCAAGCAACTGCTGCCCAACGCCGTCGTCGCCATCAGCGACCCAAGCTGGGAAAACCACCAGGCGCTGTTTGAAAAAGCCGGTTTCCCGGTGCAGACCTACCGCTACTACGACGCCGCCACCCACGACGTGAACCGTGCCGGCCTGCTCGAAGACCTCAACGCCCTGCCGCCACAGTCCATCGTGGTGCTGCACGCTTGCTGCCATAACCCGACCGGCGTCGACCTCAGCCCGGCCGACTGGCAAAACGTGCTGGACGTGGTCAAGGCCAAGAACCTGGTGCCGTTCCTCGACATGGCCTACCAGGGCTTCGGCGATGGCATCCACGAAGACGCCGCCGCGGTGCGCCTGTTCGCTGAGTCGGGCCTGACCTTCTTTGTATCCAGCTCGTTCTCCAAGTCGTTCTCGCTGTATGGCGAACGCGTAGGCGCGCTGTCGATCGTCAGCGAGTCCAAGGAAGAAAGCGCGCGCATCCTGTCCCAGGTCAAGCGTGTGATCCGCACCAACTACTCCAACCCGCCGACCCACGGCGCAGCCATCGTCGCCGCCGTACTCAACAACCCGGAACTGCGCGCCCAGTGGGAAGCCGAACTGGCCGAGATGCGCCTGCGCATCCGTGGCATGCGCGAGCAGATGGTGGCCGAACTGGCCAAGGCTGCTCCAGGCCATGACTTCAGCTTCGTCGGCCGCCAGCGTGGGATGTTCTCCTACTCCGGCCTGACCGTTGAGCAAGTCACCCGCCTGCGCACCGAATTCGGGATCTATGCACTGGATACCGGTCGCATCTGTGTGGCGGCGCTGAACCAGTCGAACATTGGTGCAGTGACCAAGGCGATTGTCCAAGTGCTGTAAGCGGACACACGTTATACGAAGGGGGAAGCCAATGGCTTCCCCCTTTTTATTGGCGAACGCACTAGACTGAACACCGACTGCCCCTTGCTGTGAGAGCTTTATGAGAAACGACGACCTGGATCTGCGCGCCGACCGCGACGAACTGCACGACTACGCCCCACGCGCACCGCAAGCCAAGCGGCAGAAGAGCTTGGTGCTGCAGGTAGCGCTGGGAGTATTCCTCGGTGGGTTGGCGTTATGGCTGGTACAACTGGGCGCCACGGCAATCATGGCCAAACTGGCCATGGGCACCCTGCAATTTGGTGGCTGACCCGCTCTCCTGTAGGAGCGAGCTTGCTCGCGAAAAACCCAAAGACACCGCGTTCATCCAGAATGCCCGCGTTATCGTTAACGGTCTTCGCGAGCAAGCTCGCTCCTACAAAACCCGCGTTCTTGCAGCAGTTTTACGAAACTGTTCAAACTCTGCGACACCGTGCCCCGCCGCCAGATCAGCCAGGTATTCAAGATACGGAACGTGTCGGGCAGCGGCCACACGCTCACCGCCGCACACCCCGGCATACTCTCCAGCATACTGCGCGGCATCAGCGCCAGCCCGGCCCCGGCGCTGACACAGGCCAACATGCCGTGGTACGACTCGATCTCGAAGATCCTGCCGGGCACCGCGCCATCCTGTGAGAACCAGCGTTCGAAGTGATGCCGGTACGAGCAGTTGGAACGAAACGTATAGATGTTCTCGCCATTCACATCCTGGCCGCGGGTGATCGGCGCGTGATGCAGCGGCGCAATCACCACCATCTCTTCCTCGAACACCGCCACACCCTCCAGCGTGGAATGCAGCACCGGCCCGTCGACAAAGGCCGCCGTCAACCGACCCGACAGCACGCCTTCGATCATGGTGCCCGAGGGGCCCGTGCTCAGGTCCAGCTCGACCTTGGTGTATTGCTGGTTATACGCCGCCAATAATGCCGGGATACGCACCGCCGCCGTGCTCTCCAGCGAGCCCAGGGCAAACGCGCCCTGGGGCTCCTCCCCCGCCACCGTGGCGCGAGCTTCCTGCACCAGATCGAGAATACGCCGCGTATAGCCGAGGAAATTCCACCCGGCCGGGGACAACCGCAAGCGGCTCTTCTCGCGGATAAACAACTCCACGCCCAAATCCTGCTCCAGTTGCTTGATGCGCGTGGTGAGGTTCGACGGCACCCGATGAATCAACTGGGCGGCAGCGCTGATGCTGCCTTGCTCGGCAACGGCCTTGAAGATTTCCAGCTGCACCAGATCCAAATCATTCTCCAATCATGTACATGATCGTTCCCACGCTCTGCGTGGGAACGCTGCCTCGGACGCTCCGCATCCGATCGTTGGCGCATAGGTCTTTGACGCGGAGCGTCATGGGATGCATTCCCACGCAGAGCGTGGGGACGATCTAACATTCTCGAATTGAGAACATATTACTTATTATTATTCAGTTTCCAGAAAACATACAACACCGTACGCTGGCCCTATTCCACTCATTCAGCCGGACGGTGCCATGAACAATGTTATCTCCCACCAGACCCACGCCCTGTCGATCAACCCCGCCAACGGCGAAACAGTCGGCAACTACCCCTACGAAAGCGCAGAACAACTGAACGCCGCCCTCGCCCGCTCGACCGATGCCTTCCGCACCTGGCGCCGCACGCCTGTGAGCCAGCGCGCCGAATACCTGCTGGCCCTGGCTGCCGCCCTGCGTGAGCAAGCTGAAGACATGGCGCAAATGATCACCCTGGAAATGGGCAAACCCATCGCCCAGGCCCGCGCCGAAATCGAAAAATGCGCGCAACTGAGCGAATGGTACGCCGCCCACGGCCCGGCCATGCTCGCCCCGGAGCCCACCCTGGTGGACAACGGCAGCGCCCGGATCGAATACCGCCCACTGGGCCCGATCCTCGCGGTAATGCCGTGGAATTTCCCGGTGTGGCAAGTGCTGCGTGGTGCAGTGCCGACCCTGCTCGCCGGCAACACCTACGTGCTCAAACATGCGCCCAACGTGATGGGCAGCGCCTACCTGATCCAGCAAGCATTGCGCAAAGCCGGTTTTGCCAAAGGCGTGTTTGAAGTCATCAACGTGACCCAAGATGGCGTGTCCACCGCCATCGCCGACCCACGCATCGCCGCCGTGACGCTCACCGGCAGCGTGCGCGCCGGCATCGCCATCGGCTCACAGGCCGGGGCCGCATTGAAGAAATGCGTGCTGGAACTGGGCGGCTCCGACCCGTTTATCGTGCTCAACGACGCCGACCTCGACGCTGCCGTACAAGCCGCCGTGATCGGCCGTTTCCAGAACAGCGGCCAAGTCTGCGCCGCCGCCAAGCGCTTGATCATCGAAGCGGGAGTGGTTGAAGCCTTCACCGCCAAGTTCCTTGAAGCCAGCCGCGCCCTGGTGATGGGCGAGCCCACCTCCGACACCACCTATATCGGCCCCATGGCGCGCTTTGATCTGCGTGACGAACTGCACGGCCAGGTCCAGGCGACCCTGGAAGAAGGCGCCACGCTGCTGCTGGGCGGCCATAAAGTCGCGGGCGCGGGCAATTACTATGAACCGACCATCCTGGCCGACGTCACCGACCACATGACGTCGTTCAAACAGGAACTCTTCGGCCCCGTGGCCTCGATCATCACCGCCCGCGACGCCGAGCACGCCGTGGCGCTGGCCAATGACAGCGAGTTTGGCCTGACCGCGAGCATCTTCACGGCCGATTCCGCAAAGGCGCGGGCGATTGCCGATCAGTTGGAAACCGGCGGGGTCTTTGTCAACGCGTTCAGCGTCTCAGACCCGCGGGTGGCATTTGGCGGCGTGAAGAAAAGCGGGTTCGGCCGCGAGCTGTCGCACTTCGGCGTACGCGAGTTCTGCAATGCGCAGACGGTATGGCTGGATCGTAAGTAGCCTGCCAGCATTGGCGCTTCAACAATTAATATGCCGTCGCACGCACTGCACCAAACCGTCCAGTGCCGGGGGATTCACCGGCGCGAGTACACAGACTGTGTGCTCGCGCTCGCCCTCCGCTACTGTCAGGGTGTAATGCACTCGGCCTGGGTTGCCAGGCTCGGGATCGGTGCTTTGCGGCAACTGGAAAAAATCGCACGCTTCAATCAGTTGCCGCAACTCCTGCTGGTCGGGCTCGGGCAACGCGTCCAACTCTACCGTGCGCGGCTTGGCCAACCCTGGAAAAAACGCCGGTCCGCCGCTTTCCTTGATTGAAATTCGCATGGCTGTTCCTCGCCGCGCAGGCGGCTTCGTCAAACGTTTATACCTACCGCTTTCCAGCCTTCCTTGACTGCCTTGTGCTCAGCTTTGTTCACACCATAAAGCTGACCGGCAATATCGTGGGTAATGCGCGCAAAACGCAAAAACCCGGAATTGGGCCGCAGCCGCGAATCGCGCAGTGCGTCATACCAGATACGCCCGGCACGCTCCCAGGCGAACCCGCCAATCCGGGTGGCCACCTGATAGAACGCGTGGTTGGGAATGCCGGAATTGATATGCACCCCACCATTGTCCTCGTAAGTTTGCACAAAATCATCCATGTGCCCAGGCTGTGGGTCTTTGCCCAGCAGCTTGTCATCAAACGCAGTGCCTGGCGCCTTCATCGAGCGCAGCGCCGTGCCCTTGATCTTTTTGGTAAACAGCCCCTTGCCGATCAACCAGTCGGCGTCCTTGGCCGTTTGCTTCAGCGCGTACTGCTTGATCAACGAGCCAAACACATCCGACAACGACTCGTTCAGCGCACCGGACTGGTTGAAGTACATCAGCTTGGCCTCATCCTCGGTCACGCCATGGGCCAATTCATGGCCAATAACGTCGAGTGCCACGGTGAAGCGGTTGAACAACTGCTGGTCACCATCGCCGAACACCATCTGGGTCGAGTTCCAGAAGGCATTGTTGTAGTCCTGGCCGAAGTGCACCGTGGCGTCCAGCGCCATGCCCGCATCGTCGATGGAATTGCGATCGAATACCTGGTCAAAAAAATCGAACGTCGCGCCCAGGCCGTCATAGGCTTCGTCTACTGCGGCATCGCCACTGGCGGGCTGCCCTTCACCGCGAATCAGCTTGCCGGGCAGGCTGTCGGTGTTTTCGGCGCTGTAGATCGAGCGTTGCTTCTCGGCGCCCACGGCCAGTGCCATGCGGGCCGGGCCCTTGGCGGGTACCGCGACCATGCGCAACGAGCGGAACGTGCTGTCCTTGGCACGCGTGCGTAATGCGACTTCCCGTTGGGCTTTGTCGCCGTGGCGGGCGATCTGGTCGAGCATGTACGGCGGGATCAGGCAAAAAATCGGGTTGCGCGGTTGGCGAACACACATGAGCTGGCTCCTTTTTGGCGTGTGATGAACGTCCGGGTAACGGTTTTCAGGATAGTCCTGAGTTAGCCACCTGGGCCAAATTGTCATGGTTTTGTGTTTCAGTGGTGTTTATCCCAGGCCCATAAGGAACATGCCCATGCCCGCCCGCGCAGCCAACATCGACCTTTCCCACCGCCCAAGGCTTGCCGACCTGCGCCCATTGGTCGCGGCCAGCCCCACCCTGCTGGAAGCCAGAGCCGCAACGCCGCGCGTCACAGCGGCCAAGGACCTCAAAAACCGCGCTGGCTATGCCGACGACTTCCTCAGCGACTTCGTGGTGCCATGGCCCACGGTTGACCAGCCACTGGCGGGCGATGTGCAACCCAAGCGCCTGGACTACACGCATTTCTCCATCACCATGTCGCGCGCTCGACGACTGGCGCTGTACGTGGGGGTGAATATCGATGGCGCCAAGCATGTGGACATCACGCGCAGCAACGACACCTGGGCCTACGATGGTCGCCTGCCCCTGGATGCGCAGGTAGGTGAAGACCTTTATGCCGGCAATGGCCTGGACCGCGGCCACCTGGTGCGGCGCCAGGACCCCAACTGGGGCGACGAGGCCAACACCGCCAACTTCGACACCTTTCACTTCACCAACTGCTCGCCACAGATGAGCGGCTTCAACCAGAAGACCTGGCTGGAGCTCGAAGACTACATTCTCGACAACACCCAGCGCTGGAAAGCCCGAGCCACGGTGTTTACCGGGCCAGTGTTCGCCGATGACGACCGACTGTACCGTGGCGTGAAAATCCCCAAGGCGTTCTGGAAAGTAGTGGCCTACCTCAGCGACGATGGCAAGCCGTCCGCCAGCGCCTACATGATTGACCAGAGCCGCGAACTGGGCCAACTCGACCTGGTATTCGGCCCGCTTCGAACCTACCAGCGCAGTGTGATTGCGATCGAACAATTGACCGGTATCCGCTTCGCCAACCTGGCCGACTACGACGGCTTCAGCAACGAAGAGCGCGCCACAGGCACCCGGATCGAAGCGCTGATCCGCGGCCCCCAGGATATTCGGCTCTGACGCTTCTTTTGTAGGAGCGAGCTTGCTCGCGAAGCACCTGAGAACGCCGCGGCGCATCAGGCTCCCCGCGTTATCGTTAGCGACCTTCGCGAGCAAGCTCGCTCCTACAGGGGGTGATCGCTTACCATACCGCCGCCGGTTCCCGTATGGGACTAACAGGGAATTCGAAACGCCGCACGCGACGTGAAACGAAACTGCCCCCGCAACTGTAGATGCCGAGCCTGCCCTTGAATGCCACTGGACCACGTCCGGGAAGGCGGGGCATGGCGACGACGCATCAGTCAGGAGACCTGCCGGCCCAGCTAATTAACCAACCGGCGGGGTGTCCGGGAAGGACATCCTGGCCCTGCGCATCAGCAGCCTCCATGGGCGTATTTCCGAGCCGTACCTCCCCTGCTGCACCTACGGTTCACAAGGAGATCGCCTCATGCTGCCACGCGTTACCGCCCTGATCGCAGGCTTGGGTATGTGTGCCCTGGCGCAAGCCGCGCCCACTCAGTACCCGCTGACCCTGCAAAACTGCGGCAGCACCCTGACCTTCCAGCACGCCCCCGCCCGCAGCGTCACCATCGGCCAGGCCGCCACCGAGATGCTGTATGCCCTGGGCGTGGGCGACAAGGTGGTCGGCACTTCGCTGTGGTTCAACAACGTGGCGGCGCAGTACAAGGCCCAGGACGATCACATCGAGCGCCTGGCCAACAACGAGCCCAGCTTCGAAGCCGTACTCGCCAAGCGCCCGCAACTGGTGGCCGCCGAGCTGGAATGGGTGGTGGGCCCCCAAGGCGTGGTCGGTACCCGTGAGCAGTTTCATGAACTGAAGATCCCCACCTACCTGTTGCCGTCCGATTGCGAAGGCAAGGACAACCTGGTCGGCGCCGACGGCACGCGATTGGAGCCCTTTCGCATCGAGACGATCTACCAGAGCCTCCAGCAACTGGCGCAGATTTTCGACGTGCAGGATCGCGGCCAACAACTGACCGACGAACTCAAGGCGCGCCTGGCCAAGTCCGTCGCCACGGCCCAGGGCAAGGGCTTGCAGCAAGCCAGCGCACTGGTGTGGTTTTCCAGCGCCGAAATGGCCAGCGACCCTTACGTAGCCGGCCACAAAGGCGTGCCGCAATTCATGCTGCAAACCCTTGGCTTGCGTAACGTGGTGCAGTCCGATGAGGAGTGGCCTGCCGTCGGCTGGGAAACCATCGCCAAGGCCAATCCCACCTTCCTGGTGATCGCACGCATGGATCGCCGTCGCTACCCGGCCGACGACCATGAAAAGAAACTCGCCTTCCTGCGCAGCGACCCCGTGACCCGCAACATGGACGCGGTGAAGAACAACCGCATCATCATCCTCGACGCTCTGGCCTTGCAGGCGAGCCTGCGCACCTTCGAGGGCCTTGAACAACTGGCGGCCGCCATTGACGGCTACCACCTAGGCCAATGATGCGCACCCTACTCGCCCTGGCGTTGCTGCTGCTCGCCCTGCTCGCTGGCGTCGCCATCGGTGAAACCGCCATCGAACCGCAGGTGGTGCTGCAGGTGCTCGCCAATAAACTCTGGGGCGCCAGCTATGCACTGGACCCCATCGACGAAGGCGTGGTGTGGAACTACCGCCTCACCCGTGCATTGGTGGCCGCAGCTTGCGGCGCAGGGTTGGCGACGTGCGGCGTGATCCTGCAATCGCTGCTGCGTAACCCGCTGGCCGACCCGTACCTGCTGGGCATCAGCGCCGGCGCGTCAACCGGTGCGGTACTCGTGGCCTTGATAGGCGTGGGCGGTGGCCTGGTGTCGTTGTCGGCGGGCGCGTTTGTGGGGGCGATGGCGGCCTTTGCGCTGGTGACTCTGCTCGCACGAGCCAGTGGATCGTCCAGCGGCACCGGGCAGATTATCCTCGCGGGCATCGCCGGTTCACAGTTGTTCAATGCCCTGACCGCGTTCCTGATCACCAAGTCGGCCAGCTCCGAACAAGCCCGCGGCATTATGTTCTGGCTGCTGGGCAACCTCAGCGGCGTGCGCTGGCCGTCGGTGTGGTTGGCGGTGCCGGTGGCGGTCGTGGGGCTCGCGGTGTGCCTGTGGCACCGGCGTGCACTGGATGCGTTCACCTTCGGCAGCGACTCCGCAGCCTCCCTCGGCATCCCGGTGCGCCGCGTGCAATTTGTGCTGGTGGCCTGCGCCGCGTTGGTAACGGCGGTGATGGTGTCTATCGTCGGCTCCATCGGGTTTGTCGGCCTGGTGATTCCCCATGCGGTGCGCCTGTTGCTTGGCACCGGGCATTCGCGTTTGCTGCCAGCCAGTGCCTTGGGTGGCGCGCTGTTTTTGATCGCTGCAGACGTGCTGTCGCGCACCTTGATCAAGGGCCAGGTGATTCCGGTGGGTGTGGTCACCGCATTGGTGGGCGCGCCGGTGTTTGCGCTGATCCTGATCGGCCGGAGGAATGCCCGATGAGCGTACTCAGTTGCCGCGGCCTGGGCTTCAAAGTGCGCGACGCGCAGTTGCTGCGAGACATTGACCTCGACGTGCAGTTGGGTGAAACCCTCGGTATCGTCGGGCCCAACGGTTCAGGCAAATCCACCCTGCTCAAATTGCTGGCCGGATTACGTGTGCCGGCCAGCGGCGAAGTTCGCCTGGGTGGCAAGCGGCTCGGTGAGTTGTCGCGCCGCACCATCGCGCAGCAATTGGCGGTTGTGGAGCAACAGGCCGACACCGACGACGCCATCCGCGTGTTCGGCGCCGTGGCCCTGGGCCGCACACCGTGGCTGTCGGCATTGAGCCCGTGGTCGCGTGAAGACGACGCCATCGTGCACCAGGCCCTGCATGACGTAGACGCCACCCACCTGAGCCAACGCGCCTGGCGCAGCCTCTCGGGTGGCGAACGCCAGCGCGTGCACATCGCCCGCGCCCTGGCGCAACGCCCAAAGATTTTGTTGCTGGATGAGCCGACCAATCACCTGGATATCCAGCATCAACTGGCAATTCTCAAAGGCGTGCAAGGCTTGCCCGTGACCACCTTGATTGCGCTGCATGATCTGAACCAGGCGTTGACCTGTGATCGCCTGGCCGTGCTGGATCGCGGGCAACTGGTGGCGCTGGGCGCGCCGCTGGAGGTGCTGACGCCACAGCGCTTGCAGGAGACCTTCGGGGTGCAGGGGCATTACCTGACGGACCCGTTCGACGGCGCGCAAATCCTGCGCCTGCGCTCCAACTGAACCTGTAGGAGCGAGCTTGCTCGCGAAAAACTTCCAGGCGCCGCGTTCATTCAGAAAACACGCGTTATCGTTGACGTTTTTCGCGAGCAAGCTCGCTCCTACAGAAGTTGGTGCATATGGGTGGTTTGCCAGATCGGGTCGGCCTCGACATCCACCACCTCGAACCCCTGCCGCTGCCAGAAATCAATCGCACCGGGCAGAAACGGATGGGTGTGCAGGTACATCACCTCTACGCCATCGGCCCGCGCCAGCGCTTCCAGCGAGCGGTATAACCGGCCCGCCAGGCCCAAGCGTCGCACAGCCGGGAGCACATACAGGCGCACCACTTCCACTGTCTTGCGCCCCTGGTAGTTCAACTGCGGGAAGCGGCCGTCGTAGGGCCGATAAGCCACCGAGGCAACGATCCTGCCTTCGGCACGAGCAATCAAAAACCGCCCGCCGCCCTCAAGGTAGATGGCTTCAAACTGCGCCAGATCGTGGGGGACACCGGTGGCACTGAGCGTGGGAAACAGTTCATCACGCGCCTGCAAAGCAAAGCTCAGCACCTGGGGAATGTCAGCGGCCTGCACCGCCTCGATACTAACGCTCATCGCCAAGGATGCGGCTCGTTATCCACTGGCGAGCGTAAGCCAACACGCGATCAGCCATCGCCACCGGAAAGTGAATAAACCCATGGGCCGCTTCCGGCAGCAAATGAGCCTCCACCGTTGGCCATCGCTCGGCAATCAGCAGGGTGTCATCCTTGAGCGGGTCCAGTTCGCCCACGAACATCAACGCTGGCGGCAGCCCCTCAAAGTCCCCATACAAGGGCGACAATGGTGGCTGTCGGCGCGTCTCGTCGCTGATCCCCGGCGTCAGCAGGCGCAGCGCCTGAACCATGCCCGGCCCGTCCAGCAACAAGGTGTCCGGCCCGGCCGTGCGCACGCTGGGGGTGCCGGTCAAATCGTAGACGCCGTAATACAACACCGCACCGCTTACCCGCTGGAGCAACTCGGGCCATTGCTTGAGCGCCAACAAAGTGGCCGCCGCCAGGTGCCCGCCGGCCGACTCACCGACAAAAAACACCGGCAGGCCGGCAAACTCCGGGCAGTCCGCCAAAAGCCAGCGCGCAGCCGTCAGGCAGTCATCCAGCAGCCCTTCGATCGGCGTATCCACCGCCAGCCGATAATCCACCGACACCACCGCCACGTCGCACGCGTTGACCATGCCAAGGTTAAGGTCGTCATCCATTTGCGCATTACCGATCACCCAGCCACCGCCGTGGATATCCAGCACCACGCCTCTTGGCGGGCCAGCGGGGCGCAGGATGCGCAAGGGGATCGCCCCGAGCATTTTGCGTTCCGCCAGCGGCGCCTTCTTGAAGGTCTGGCTGGCACGCAGCAGCGCCTGGATCAGACGCGGCATCACGCGGTTGCGGACCTTGAAGCGCGGCATCCACGCCAGTTTGCGATTGAAGCGGCGCATCTGGGCCAGTTCGGGCTCGCTGGCGGGCCAATGCTGGTAGGCCATCAGCGATTATTACGCAGGATCGAGAAGTTCAACGCCGCGGCCACGCACAGCCACACCAGGTACGGGAACAGGATCAGGCCGGTGATCAAATCCAGGCGAACGGCCAGCACCACCATCGCTGCCACGGTGAGCCACAAGAGCACGATAATTACCATCCCGGCGAACAAACGATGGGCACCAAAGAACACCGGCGTCCACAGGGTATTCAACGCAATCTGCGCCGCCCACAGGGCCAACACCATTTCGCTGCCGGGGATCAGGGTCAAGCGGTAACCGGCCCAGGCCAACAGCAGGTAGATGATCGTCCATGCCACCGGGAACAGCCAATTAGGCGGGGTGAAGCTGGGCTTGACCAGGGATTCGTACCAGGCGCCGGGTTTGAAGATCACGCCAGTGCTGGCGGCGGCGCCGCAGGCGAGCAGGAAGATGAAAAAGATCATGGTCGGTCCTTGAGGTCCAGTGGATGGAAAACAGTACACTGCTTTTAAGTGACTCGAACAACCGCGGATAAATTCAATGGGGGCGGCAAAATACCCGCGCTTCTACGCGTCATGAAAATTGGTTATGGTCGGCAACATCCAGCACCGTTGCCCGAGACATCCCCTTGCCCCAGCTTGCCGATCACCGCAGCCGCCCCTGGTCAGTGTTCCTGATCTTCCTGCGCCTGGGCCTCACCTCCTTCGGCGGGCCGATTGCGCACCTGGGTTATTTTCGCCAAGAGTTCGTCACCCGCCGCCGCTGGCTCAGCGAGCGCAGCTATGCCGAACTGGTCGCGCTGTGCCAGTTCCTCCCAGGCCCGGCCAGCAGCCAGGTCGGTATCGCGTTGGGCCTGTCCCGCGCAGGTTACCGGGGCGCGGCGGCAGCCTGGGCCGGGTTCACCTTGCCGTCGGCCATCGCCCTGATCCTGTTTGCCCTGGGGCTGGCCCACTACGGCAGCGCCCTGCCCCCTGGCGCGCTGCACGGCCTCAAGGTGGTCGCCGTAGCCGTGGTGGCCCAGGCCGTGTGGGGCATGGCGCGCAACCTGTGCCGAGGCGTTTTACGGGTGGCGTTGATGTTGATCGCCGCCTGCGTGGTGGTGCTGCAACCCTCCGCCTGGGCTCAGGTCGGGGTCATGGTGGTCGCAGGCGTGGCTGGCCTGCTGTTGTTCAAGCCCGAGAGCAGTGCCGAGCCCGACGCCCTGCCCATCGCCATCAGCCGCCGCGCCGGAGCCCTGTGGTTGATGCTGTTTTTGTTGTTGCTGGTGGGTTTACCACTCCTCGCCACATGGGCGCTCAACCCCACACTGGCGCTGGTGGACGCCTTCTACCGCACCGGTGCGCTGGTATTCGGCGGCGGCCACGTGGTGCTGCCGTTGCTGCAAGCCGAAGTGGTGCCCAGCCAATGGGTCAGCAATGACGTCTTCCTCGCCGGTTACGGCGCCACCCAGGCCGTGCCCGGCCCGCTGTTCACCTTCGCCGCCTTCCTCGGCGCCTCCATGACCCACGCCCCGAGCGGTTGGTTTGGCGGAGTGATCGCGCTGCTGGCGATCTTCGCCCCGTCGTTCCTGCTGATCTTCGGCGCCTTGCCCTTCTGGGCCAACCTGCGCAGCAGCCCGCGGACCCAGGCGGCGCTGGCCGGAGTAAACGCGGCGGTGGTTGGCCTGTTGTTGGCGGCGCTGTACCAGCCGGTGTGGACCAGCGCGATTTTCAACGGGTATGACGTGGCGTTGGCGCTACTAGCACTGGTCGCGCTGATGGTGTGGAAACTGCCGCCATGGCTGGTAGTGATAAGTTGCGGCCTACTCGGCACGTTACTGTAGGAGCGAGCTTGCTCGCGAAAAACTCACGGGCGCCGCGTTTAATCTGAAAGCACGCATTATCGTTAACGATTTTCGCGAGCAAGCTCGCTCCTACAGCATTGGGGCTCAGCCCGGCTCGACTATCTTGAGCCACGGCCAACGCGCCTGATAACTCCTGGCCTTGTGCAAAAACAGCTCCGGCTCCGGATGCAAAGGGTTGATACGCAACACCCCCTGCTCCACATCTTCCAATCCATAAGGCGCATACACCTCACCGCAAGCGATATCCAGCGCAATGCACGTGCCCGCCACCAGGTAACGGTCAACCCCCTGCCGAGCCGAATGCAACTGCGGGTAAGGCCGGCCAAACCGCTGACCATACCAAAGGTGCACCCGCGCCTGATTCCTGACCTCCACATTCACCCCCAGGTCTTGGAACAGCCCCTGCGCCGCACGAATTACCGCGTCTTCCGCCTCGTAGGACAGGTCCTCGTCAAAGTAAAAAACGTCGTAATCCTTCACGCCCTGAGCCGCCGGCAGATTCGCCTGATGGTTCCACACCGCCTGGAACAAACAGCCCGCCGTGAGCATGCACTGCTGCACACCCAGATCCGGCAAGCGCGCGGTGAGTTGCGCATTGATAGGGTTGGCCATGGCCAATTCGAGCAGGGTGTCGACCGTCAATGTCATGTTCAGTCCTCCATAATCTGGCGCAACAATACCACCCCAACATGTCACTTCTGTAGGCGCGGGCTTTAACACCGAAACGAATCAGGAGTTTGACGAAATCACCTCGCGCCCTGCGTACAACTCAGGGCGAAGCCGAACAAATGAAACCAACATGAAGAATGCCCCCACTTGCTTGTAAAGCAACTTTACGCAGCACTACCCTTACACGCCTTATCTCAGCTGCCCCCGCTGAAATTGATCAGGACACCGGCTAAATGGAGTTCGCCCCTTGCACGCCCCACCGCTCACTCTTAAAGGTGCGTATCGCGATACCTGCAACGCCTTCTCGCGCCAAAAGTATGAAGGCCGAGAGCGCTGCATAAATGTGTCTAACTTTAACGCCGAGCATCTAAACCCACGTCGTTGATGACACCGGCGTAGTGCCGTCATCGTTTTCGGCGCAGATAGAGCGTAAAGGTCAATTCAAGGAGAATGACAGTGAAGTGGATGGATGATGTGCTGGACACGATCGACAATGCCCGAACCGAAGCTGAATTGTTGGCTCGGATCGTCAGCACGGCAAAACACCTGGGGTTCGACTATTGCGCCTATGGAATCCGAATCCCTATCCCCGTCACCCGCCCTAAAATCGTGATGAGCAATAATTTTTTGCCTTCATGGCGACAACGCTACGCCCACTGCAAATACATCGCCGTGGACCCGACGGTACAGCACTGCACAAAATCGACGATACCGATTGTCTGGGACGAGCAAATGACCCGGCAAAACCCGCAGATGTGGGAAGAAGCCCGTGGCGCCGGGCTGGCCCATGGTTGGGCGCAATCCTGCCTGGACGGCCGCGGCAGCGGCGGCATGCTGACACTGGCGCGCTCCAATGACCCTATTACGGCCCAAGAGCTTGCCGCCAATCAAAAATACATGCGGTTTTTGGTGCACGTCGCTCATCAGGGGTTCTTGCGCGTGCTGACGCCGCACTGGCAGTTACCGCAGGAAAAAACCCTGTCGCAGCGTGAATGTGAAGTGCTCAAGTGGGCAGCCGACGGCAAGACCGCCCACGAGATCGGTTTGATCCTCTCGCTATCGCGGGAAACCATCAAGTTTCACCTGCGCAATGCAGGCTCGAAACTGGGCGTGCATAACTGCACCGCTACCGTCGTGCGCGCCACTTCACTGGGCTTGCTCGTCTGACACACACCTGATTGGCGCCCCCCTGATGCGTTAATGCCGCTCAGTGTGAACAACAACAACAATAATACGCGCACCCTCACGACACACCTGCCCAAAAGAGCAGTACCTAAGTGCTCGATTATTCTGCCGAATGGCCCCTCGTTTTTTTGCCGAGGGTTCCTCATGTATATAACCACGGGTACGCGCCTGACATTACCGACCGAACTGTGGCAGGCCCTGTTGCTGTATCGCTATCGCGTATTTGTCGAAAAACTTGGGTGGCATCTGGACTGTGCGGTCGGTGAGGAACTGGACCAATTTGACCGCGACGACACGGTGTACGTAATCGCCCGTCAAGGCCCGCACATCGTCGGTGTGGCGCGGCTGCTGCCCACGCACAAGCCCTATCTGCTCAAGGAAGTGTTCCCCCAGGTGCTGGGTGGCCAGGCACTCCCTCATTCTGCGCACATCTGGGAAATCTCCCGGTTTGCCGCCGTCGACCTGCAACAACAGACCTTCACGGGCCACTCCCTGTCATCGCCCAACGCCGTGGCGCTGCTGCATGAAGTGCTCAAGGTCGCCGCTTGCCACAAGGTTCGCCAATTGATCACGGTATCGCCGCCGGGAATTACCCGCTTGTTGCGCAACGCGGGTTTCGACGCTCATTGCGAGGGCAAGCTCACCGTGATCGACGGGCACAAGATCATGGCCAACTGGATCAGTGTGCCGCCCTGCCTGGCTGATCGAGAAGTGGCCTGAAGCAGCGCAAATGGCCTGCCGCTGCGGGCAAGTCGGCCGAGCCGACTCCCCAAAAGGTTAGGTTACAACCTCAGGCGCCTGCTCTTAAATAACGCTGCATCGGCATTCCAACCGACTATAAATGGGACACACGATCTACATGAAAAAAGTCATTGTCATTTCTGGCCATCCTGATCTTTCGGTTTCCCGCGTCAATACCGCGATCATGGGCAAGATCAGCCAGCGTGGCGTCAAGGTCCATAGCCTGGCCAGCGCGGTGACGCCCACCGGGTTCGATATGGGTGCAGAGCAGGCATTGCTCAATGCCCATGACCGCATCGTGTTGCTGTTTCCGTTGTACTGGTATTCCTGCCCGGCAATCATGAAACAGTGGATCGATGAAGTCTTCACCCCCGGCTATGCCTACGCACGCGGCGGCGACAAGCTCAAAGACAAGGAATTCATGATCATCACCACAGTGGGTGCGCCCTCCACCGGCTACCGCGCCGGCGGGTTCAACCGCTACACCCTGGATGAATTGCTCAGGCCTTTGCAACAGACGGTGGCGTACGTCAAAGGCATCTACCTGCCTGTAGTCGGGATTTACGAATCGGTGTTCATCGATGACGAATCAATCGACGTCACCGCTCGGAATGTCGCCGCACAAGTGATTGAGGACCAGGCCAGCGCCGACCAACTCTACGAGAACATGCTGTTGCAGGCCGAGCAGGCACAAATCGCGCTGCTGCAATAAGGTGCCCTCACGCATGAAGACGTCAAATAACCAGATCCCCCCGTGCGCCAGCCTGGTGGCCGCGCGCAACGAGCTGGGTTTTCTGCACTCTGCCAGCGCACTCATCGACACCCAAGCCACGCCACTGGAACTGTACTGCCAGATGACCGCCGCGACGCCCGCGTGGCTCAAAGGCGCGTTCAGGTTGCGCGACAGCATCTCGCAGCACTTTCACGTCGAGCGGATCGGCGGGTTCTCGGGTGTCACCCCCCAATGCGCCCCGGGGGTCGGCGAAAAGCTCGATTTCTTTACCATCGAAGCCATCAGCGCACAGAAGCTGGTACTGACCTCACGCGATACCCACCTGGCGGTCATGGTCTCGATCGATACACCTCTCACGCAACCGCGTTGCCTGCATATCACCACCTCCGTCAAGACCTTCAACACGTTCGGCCGCCTGTACATGTTGCCGGTGGCGCCGGTGCATGGGCTCATCATCAAGCGTTTGCTGTCCCGTCTCCCCCTACATTCCCCAACTCGCTCACTTGGAGATCGCAACTCATGAACAGCGCAGACTCAATTGACCCTCATCTGTTGCACAAAGACACACCCAGGGATGTATTGATCGGTCGACCCAGGCTGATTCTGCCCAGCTTTCTCAGTGCTTCGATCGGTGCCGACATACTGGCTGGCAACCCCCAGGATCAGGACCTCTTCAAACAGCTGTACCGTGCCCAAGACGGCCGGTATGTGCTGCGCCATCTGCCCCTGACCCTCAGTGCGGAACAGGCCGGCACACTCTCCACCTTCGAGATCCGCCTGGCTGACTTCTATACCGAGTGCGACGACCACTTCATCCTCACGGCTGAATTCATCCCCCACCAGGCCCAACGCTACCTGGCCCAGCATTTTCAAGGCGGTGATGCCCACATACCGCCCGACCAAGTAATGCGCATGATCGAATGCCTTGAGGCGCTCGCGCAGTGGGACAAGGCCAGGCAGGGCTCTTACCTGTTGATCAACGACACCAAGAATTACTACTTCTACAACAAGCAGCACGAACATGTGCCGGGCCTGATGTTGATCGAAGTGGCCAGGCAAGCCATGTACCACTACGTCTACAACTACTTGGGCCATCAGCGCGGTGCGGTTTCCATTTCCATCGAAGACTTGCGCATTTCCTTCAACGCCTACACCGAATCGGCTTACGAGGTCGAAGTCGTGGTGCAACAGACCCACGGCCTGAAGCGATCGCAACCCAAGTCCATCGACAAGTGCGCAAACTTCTATCAGAACGGCCGGCTGGTATCGCGTCTCTGGCTGCAAGGCGCAGTGATCAAGTTACCGCTGTTCAAACGCATGCGTTCGTTGAACTACCCTCAGGATCACTGGTTCACCCCTTCAGATCGCTTGCCCAAGAACATCCTCGTGCATCACGCCGACAGTGCGCTGCAAGCCAGGCTGAGCCTGCTCTCGGTACTGGGCGTGCTGGTGACTCACCAGGCCGAAGGCATCAATTGGAGCACGGTCACGACCGTATCGCTGTATATCGAAGGGGGTGGCTTCCTCAGCCTGCCCGTTGCTTCGACTTGCTCCACCGGCGAACCCGACCAGCGCGTGCTGGTGTTCGACAAGCTATCCAAGAGCCAGGCCAGCGAACTGCGTGAAACGATCAAGTGCCACTGCTTCTTTGCCGGGCAGATGCAATGGAATGCTGGCTCCTCACCTGACCCTCTGGCCCCCGAGCAAATCGTGGCATGAGGATCCTGCGCCCATGAGCTATGAGTTATCACAACGCCCACTGATGATCGGTCAGGGCGTTTCGCTGAAAAACCGCGTGTACTTCGCGCCGATGGGCATCGACCTGGCCACCTCGGACGGTTCGCTGTCCGAGGAAATGCTCAGTTTCTATCACCATGTGATCGACGGTGGCTGCGCCATGGTGGTGCTGGGCAACTCCTCCATAGCGCCCTCCACGCGTCTGCATGCGCGTGGCCTGTGCCTGCACAGCCATGCCAACGTGGAAAAGCTCGCGCCGCTGGTGGAGTACGGTCGCCAGCGGGACTGTCCAGTGGTAGTGCAACTTCAGCATTACGGCGCCCAAGGTGGCACACAGATCAGCGGCCAACCGCTGCTTTGCCCGAGCCGCAGTGCGTTATCCGGCAGCCGTGGTGCCGAGGCATTGGAGATGAGTGTCGAGGACATCGACGCCGTTTGCGATCAGTTTGCTCAAGCGGCTCTGCGAGCCAGACAGGCCGGCGCCAGGATGGTCCAGCTTCAGGCCTCCAACGGCTACCTGCTGAGCAGTTTTCTATCGCCCTGGACCAACCATCGCCATGACGCTTACGGCGGCAGCCCGCTCAAGCGAGCGCGGTTTCTGTTGGAAGTCATCGACCGCATTCACAGGGTTACCGCAGGAGAGCTGGAGGTTTCCGTGCGCCTGGGCATTGATGATTGCGTAGGCGCCAACGGGCAGCAACCGGAACTGCTCCAGGATGTGGTGGCGGCCCTGGAAAACGCGGGGACCTCGGCAATCATGTGCTCGATCACCATCAAGGAAACCTTCCGCTACATGCTGTCTGCCCATCCGAGCATTCAGCAACAGTTCGTCGAAGGGGTACGCCTGATCAAGTCATTCACCTCGCTGCCGGTCGGCTATGCCGGTTTCATTGGCTCCCTGCAGGAAGCAGAAAATCAACTGCGGCTGGGTCACTGTGACCTGATCGGTATGAGCCGAGCCCTCTTCGCCGATAACGACCTGATCAGCAAGTCGCTCGCCGGCCATGAAGACAAGGTTCAGCAATGCCGGTTTGACGGTAACTGCTTTCGGGACAAGAGCAACCCGCAACTCGACCGGGTGTATTGCTGCGTGAATGAGCACTACAAGCGTCCCGCTCACATCCACTACGGAAATCAATAACATGGAATTTCAAGACAAGAACATCGTCATTACCGGCGGTGCCAGCGGCATCGGCCTGGCGGTGGCAAAACAACTGGCCAAAGCGGGCGCACGCCTGTTCCTGATGAGCAGGAACCAGCAAAAGGCCGACGCCGCTCTAGAGATACTGGGGGCTTCGGCGCAGTTCATCTTTTGCGATGTGGCGTCGCACACGTCGGTAGCCGCGGCATTCGCGACGGTGGATGGCGAGGTGGATCAGTTGCACTTTGCAATCAACAACGCCGGCATTACCGCCCCCTACGCACCGATCGCGACCAGCGCACCGCAGGATTGGGACAGGGTCATCCACACCAACCTGAACGGCCCCTTTTACTGCCTGCAAAAAGAACTGGAACTGATCAGCCAGTACCCCGATGGAGCGATCGTCAATGTGTCTTCGTGCGCGGGCGTGATGCCTATGGCCAATCAGGCCGCCTACGTCGCCAGCAAGACCGCGCTCAATGCCTTGACGCAGGTCGCCGCCATGGAGAATGCCTGCGACAGCGAATCCGGTTTTGCCGTACGCGTCAACGCTGTAGCGCCCGGGCCGACACTGGGCGGTATGAACTCTGCGGAACGGCTGGCGGCCCATCCGGAAAACACCCAGCGCAAACGTGACGTGACCGCCATGAAACGCTTTGCCCATCCAGAGGAAATCGCCGACGCGATCGTGTTTTTGTTGAGCCGCAGATCCAGCTACATCACCGGCTCGGTGCTCAGTGCCGATGGCGGCTATCACATCGGCAAATTCTAGGGGCAATCATGGCTAGCATATTGATCACCGGTGTGAGCACCGGTATCGGCAACGCTCTGGCACGTTACCACTTGGCCAGGGGCGACGAGGTGCTCGCGGTATCACGCAATCCTGCGGCCAACATCCCGTCACAGGAGCGCTTTCACTTCCTCAGGTGCGACTTGACCGATATCGACCGCGCCCCGGCAACCTTACAGGCGTTGCTGTCGCGCTCCCCTGCCCCGGTAGACACCGTCTACCTGAATGCGGGTCGGTTCGGCAGCCCTCCACAACTGGCCACGCAAACCTCGATGCAGGAGTTCAACAGCGTCCTGGCGCTTAACCTGGGCGCGGTGAAAATGGTCCTGGATATCCTGCTGAGTGCGACGCAACCTCCCGGCACCGTGGTGTTTTCATCATCGATTTCGGCACTGCGCCAACGGGCCGGGATGCTCTCATATTCGGTCTCCAAGGCGGCGCTGAACGCTCTGGCAAAAATCTATCACCTGGAA
This sequence comes from Pseudomonas sp. WS 5503, assembly GCF_012985385.1. Taxonomy (NCBI): domain Bacteria; kingdom Pseudomonadati; phylum Pseudomonadota; class Gammaproteobacteria; order Pseudomonadales; family Pseudomonadaceae; genus Pseudomonas; species Pseudomonas sp. WS 5503. Next base: position 466,270 of record NZ_JAAQWI010000004.1, on the reverse strand, counting down.
AACCCACACACATTCTTTGCCGTGCTGGGGCTCTGCAACGTCCAGACGACGGTGGCGAAGACCATCATGGCGGCGGATGAACGCTTCAGTGACCTTGTCGCACTCCGCCAACGGGCGGCAGTGCCCGGCTACATCGTCGACGCAGAATCCCGCGCTGCGCATATCGTTCAGGTCTTGGCCGAGCGCCATCATCTTGGACTGAAATCGGGTGAGTTCCAGGAAATCCGCGACTTGTTGAACCAGCCACTCCAGGAGGAGACCCGCAATGACCCAATCCACCCATGAAAAAATCGTACGTGCCGGCGCTGCGTACGACATTCTCGCGATGGCTCCCTTCGCCTTGCCGATCGTGTCCGTCTGGGCCTATGCACTGATCCAATGGGTTGATCTGCAACTGGGCTTCGACAGCCACTTCTCGGCGCTCGACCCCACGGCTATGTTCCTGCTCAACATCGGCGCCTGGGCATACCTTGTATGGGGCGTTGTACGTTGGCGAGCCCCTACCCGCGAACATGCCCGTCTCAGCGCCCTGCTACGCGTAATCGTAGTGGTAGTGCAGGTAGTGGCCGTCAGCAGTGGCGCTTCACCTTTCCTGCTGGTGCTGGGTGCCGTTCAATTGTTGCTGGCGGTGCTGGAGTTTTCGCATAGGTTATTCGAGCGCAACGCTGCCCCATCCAGCCGAGAAGAGGCACGCACTTACTGATGCCGCCGGGGGCCAACCTGGCGCTTGATGAAGGCCCCGCCTTCATCTCCTCGACATCGCCCCCGGACTATCCATCCACTGAGCGTTCCTGCTTACCCCTAGCTTTTTCTAGGGGTTCAAGCGCGACGGCTAACAACCCCACAATGCCGCGGTATTGTGGGGTTCTTCTCTGTTGGCAAGTTGGCTTTGGATGATGTTGGGCGGGTGGTTACCGTGCGGTTGCCGGCAGCTCCTGGCACCACTTGATAGAACGCAGCGCTTCCTCGGCAGGCACAAGCGCATAGCGCGAGTAAAACATTGTTCCGCTGAAACGACGGCCGTCGACTTCACCCAAGGTCTGCCCATCCTTGTAGTCAGAAGTGCTGAGTTGATCGGCGATGTAATACACCTTGCCATTCTCGACGGTGATATCGAAACGCTGGTTAACCATACCGCTGATGATCGGTGGCGAGGTGGAGGCAACGCTGTGCTTGCCGGCGGGAATGCCGGCCTTGAAAAAACTACCGGAAGGCAAGCTGCCGATAGTGCGGCCATCGACCTGAATAGTCGGGGCGACCCCGCCACCGATGCTCGCCGCCGTGCGATAAAAGTAAACCGTCGCCTCATCCGCACGAGGTTCAGCCGGTGACGTGAAGAACGGTTGGCCTTTGAGGTCCGGACCGCTGATGCAACCGGTCAGTGAGACCATGCCTGCGAACAGGCTGGCCCAGAGTAGCGTAGAGCGCTTCATGTATGAATTCCTTGAACGTGGATCAATGGGCGTCGGGGTCGATGACTGTCACCGGTACCAGCTTCAAATCGTGCACAGCCCTTTACCGAAGTCAGTGGCATCAGAACTCGGCCAAGGCGCAAAACCACTCTTCGGCGTCAGATTCACGATGTTCCGGTCCTTGAGCATCGGGTACTTGCGCTTGAGCGCCTGCACCGTGTCATCGGCATTGTTCACGTTGGACAGGCAAAAGCGCAGGGCATCGACGCGCAGATCACCGATATAGAGAGTTTCCCCGGCCTTCACCGAGAAAACCGCAGGCACCGGCCGCGGCATCGACTTACCCGCGTAATACACGTAATGCCACTGCGTGTACTCATACTCACCCGGCGGCACTTCATACATGAAGTAATGGCCCAGCACAGAGGGGGATGGCTGATCATCTTCATTGCCCAGCGTCGTCAGCCGTAATACGGTGCCCGGGGCTCCCTGTTGCTTGATCTCAACCACCAGCCCATGGGGCTGCATCATCGGAAAGCTCTCACCAACCGAACCCACGATGATCGCCTTACTCGGGTCCGGTGCGTGCTTGCCGTCGTAGCGTGACGTCGCGCACCCGGATAGAAGCGTCGCGCAAAGTGCGACTGCGGCCCAGACAAGATGTTTACTGCTGACTTTCCCTAGCATTGGTTTTTTTTCCGATCAGTAATCTTGCAGTTCGTAGAGCCCAGCCGAGCGAACCAAACGTTCGCACATCTGGTGCTTCGTTGCTGGCTCGTCGGCCTCTATTGTCCAGCTACCCGCACCTTGATAACAACCCACTCCTGTAGGAGCGAGCTTGCTCGCGAAAAACCCAAACGATAACGCAGCGCCTGAAGGCAAAATCCGATTCCCCTGCCGCACCTTGCGCCATCATGCCAGCTTGTGCGCTGGGGTGGCCGCCCCTAAGGTGGCTCGGGCGCTGAATTGTTCAGTGATCGGGTTTAGTAGCCTGAGGGTTTGTCCACACCATGTGCACGGGCGTCATCGACCAGCAGCTATCGGTCGACTGACTGGAGTGGGACGGTTACGCTGAAGTTTTCGTATGGCTGGAAAGCGCATGACAAAGGTGTACCAAGGAAGCTGCTTATGCGCAGCCGTCACTTACGAGCTATCCGCCACGCCGACAGCAGTGAGCCATTGCCATTGCCGCCAATGCCGCAAAGGCCATGGAGCCGCATTCGCGTCTTACGGCAGTGTTCCCCGTAACGCACTACGAGTACTTTCCGGCGCCACGAGCATCAGAACCTATGCATCCTCACAGGCGGTGTCACGCGAATTTTGCACGCACTGCGGCTCGACATTGTTCTGGTCACGCTCTCAAGGCGAGTTTGCCGAATGGGTGTCGATAGCGCTGGGAACCCTCGACACGACATTCATACCTGAAAAGCAAAAACACGCTCACGTCGACTCTGCAGTCTATTGGTACGCGCCGTCCAAATCATGTTCCCAGGCCGGGTGACTACTTTCAGTCCCTATTCAGTTAGTTACGGTAGGCAGCAAACGATACAGAGCGCTTTACACAGTCTCGACCAGCACAAGACGCTTATTAGCACTCAAGGCAAAATATCGATTTGTGTCATTTCAAGGAAGGCAAGAGTGTCCATCATTAAAATGAAATCACGGGCCGATTGTCGGCTCATCTCCATGCTGCTGTTATTGGCAGGTTCAGTGCCCCTCTCTGGTTGCCATCGGTTGACACCCGAGCAGCGAGTGGATGCCTGGGTTGATAGCGGTGGTAAGTCCGCTCCAACTTATCTCACCTCAGAAGAAATCAAGCGCATAGAAGAGAGGCGTTATGGCAGGGTTTTAGGCACTACCTTGGCTCAAAATGTGTTCTGGGCGAATGGCGAGGGACTGCGAGGCAGCGTGAAGCTACGTATGAAGCTTGATCGACAGGGCGACGTATTGCGCTGCGAGGCGCAGCCAATGGACGCTGGAAGTCCACCAGGCTTTACGAATGTCGTCACGGATGTGTGCTGGAGCAGTATCTGGGAGAGCGTTCCGGAAGGTCTTCGGAATCCAGTTGATGGCACCTTTGAGGTCACCGTACCTTTGATAGCTTCTGGTAATACCTCACCCATTTCTGATTACGAACGCAGACACCAGAGGTCTGCTGTTGAAAGCCGTTTTTTCTGGGACAACGTGGTGGCCAAGCAATCAATAAATGCGTTCGGCCAAGCACGCTTCGAATTCACTGCCAACGCAAAGGGCCAAGTCGCACGTTGCGATGTCACGTTGAAAAAAAACTATTTGCGCCCTGAACATTTCCACCCGGATCCGGCGTTACAAAAGGCACTTGCAACTCAATGCTTGCAACTGGATCTGCAACAAATGTCAGGGTTTCGTGTAAAGGAAGATGGAGTAGCCCACCGCGTCGTTTTTGTGGAGTACTTGCCTTGGAAAAAACAGGTGGGGAGATATTCAGAGTAAGGCCCGCACTTTATGCGCGATCCTGCTTATCCCTACCTTTAGTCGGATATTTCTGGAGGTTCAAGCGCAACGGCTAGCCTTCAGCCTAGCGTAAGGGATAACGCTGAACTATCGGTCCATGAAGGGCCAGTACGCCTCGTCGTCCCGACGCTTTATCTGCTGAGGAGACGATAATGAAAATAACCTTGAAACGGTTGACGTGCCTGGGTGCGAGCTTCACCAGCGTGCTCGCCATGGCCGATGCGGCCAGCCCGCCGCCGCTGTCACCTGCGATTCCCTTCGACGTCACCGCCAATGCCCCCTTCACCCTGGACAACCTGCAACACGATTTCGACGTGCTGTCGTGGCAGACCTTCGTCGCGCTGAACTGGCCCGCCAACGCCGACGGCAGCGCCAATACCTCGGCGCAGATCGGCGCGCCGGGGCAGACGGTGTGGGAGTCGTGGAAGGAGAGCTACGAGATTTTCCTGCCCCAAGGCCAGAAGCCTGTCGCCTGGAACCAGAAGTCGCCGCTACCCCCGGCCTGCCAAGGCAAGGGTGACCTGCCCGTGCTGCAGCAGATGGGTAAGGTTGCTGGTGTGCTCGACGAGACCATCCAGCCGTTCAAGACCGGCCCACTGGTGGACCAGAACGGCACTTACACGCGCAACGCGATCATGGTCAACCAGCCGATGTTCGACGACATCGTTAATAAGGGCCTCTACAGCAAGGAAGGCCAACAGGCTTTCTTCACCAAGGCCGAGAACCGCATCGCCTTCTCCTGCGGCTCGCAGCAAGACAAGCATGTCGGCGCGATCATGGTCAAATCGGCCTGGAAGGTGCTCGGCGGCAACGACAACTCGCAGGACTTCCACGCCGTCGACGCGCTGGTCTACACCCCAGGCAACGCCGACCCGAGCAAGGGCGCGGTGATCCCCGAATCGTGCAACGTGCAGAAGGTCGGGCTGGTCGGCCTGCACATCGTGCACAAGACCAAAGATGCGCCGCAGTGGGTGTGGTCAAGCTTCGAGCACGTGCGCAACGTACCGGAAAAGACCACCCCCATGAACGAGCGCAAGGGCCCCTACCTGTTCTACAACGCCCAGGCCAGCGACCGCCCGGTGAACGAGCCGCCCGCGCAGCCGTGGGACCCGTCGAAAAAGGCCACGCCCTCGCAGATCGTGCGGGAAATTCCGCTCACCGCCGCAACCCACCAACTCAACGCGCAATGGCAAGGCGCGCTCAAGGGTACGGTGTGGGCCAACTACCAACTGATCAGCACTCAATGGCCAACCGCCCCCGCCGATGACTGCCAGGTGCCGTCGCCAACCAACCCGCTGGGCACGCCTGCGCCGAACTTCCTGGCCAACGCCACGCTGGAAACCTACAACCAGGGCACTACGCCGCAGGCTTCATCCAGTTGCATGGAATGCCACAACAACGCGACCACCCGGGTGACCCAGTCACCGCGCACCAGCTTCGCCGATTTCACCTTTCTGCTTGAACGTGCCCAATCCACCGGTGCCAAGGAGTGATGCCATGAGCGACCCGAACCTGCAAGACTTCATCGACCTGTCTGCCGAGCTCACTGGCCTGTCAGCCAAGCTGCTGGCGCCTGCCGTCGACCCGATCAACCTGCCTCCGGTGTTCTTCGACACCGCCCAGCAAGGCATGGGCACCGAAGCGTTCAGCAAACTGCTGAACCTGTACGTCCCTATCAAAGGCCAACCCCATGAGCAGATCGCCAGCGCCATACTCGGCAGTTCGGACCCGCAGATCGCCAAAGGCGCCCGCTCGATCATGAAGCTGTGGCTGCTTGGCAGCTGGTACCAGCCTTATGACCAGGGCACCGCCAAAGAGCATGACATCCGCGTAGTCTCCGACGAGGCTTACAAGGAAAGCTGGGCGTGGAAAATCGCCCAATCCCACCCCATGGGCTACAGCGAGTACCACTTCGGCTACTGGGCCGAGCAGCCACCGACCCTCAAGCAATTCACCGGTGTCGACGCCAAGGAAGGGCAGCAGCCATGAGCACTCTAAACACCCAGAACATCGAAACCGCCGACGTGATCGTCGTGGGCGCCGGCATGGCCGGCAGCGTCATGGCCTACCAGCTGGGCCTGGCCGGCTTGAAAGTGCTGGTGCTTGAGTCGGGCCCGGCGATACCGCCTAACCGCAGCGAGTACCTGGAGCGTTTCTACACCGCCGTGCTCAAGGCGCCCGAGTCCCCTTACCCACCGGAGCAGAGCGAGCAGACCCCGGCCAAACAGTTCGCTCCGCGAGCGACTATCCAGGACTTGATCACCGCCGGCAGCGACGACAAGGACAAGGTGCAGAAGAGCTACCTGGTACAGAACGGGCCGCGACTGTTCGCCAGCACCTACGAGCGGGTAGGCGGCGGCACTATGTGGCACTGGATGGGCACGGCCCTGCGCCTGTTGCCCAACGACTTTCGTATGCAGACCAAGTACAAGGTCGGGGTCGACTGGCCGATCAGCTACGACGACCTGCAAACCGCCTACTGCCGCGCCGAGGAAGAGATGTGCGTGTCCGCCGATGTGGCGTCGCAGAGCTACCTGGGCGTGACCTTCCCCCAAGGCTACCAATACAGCATGCACGGCATTCCTCCATCGTTGGTCGACCAGGGCGTGGGCAAGGCCATCAATGGCACGCAGTACCAGGGCTTCACCCTCAACGTGCGGCAAACGCCAGCCGGGCGTAACTCGCAGAACGACAACGGCCGCCGGGTATGCGCCGGCAACACCAGCTGCACGCCGATCTGCCCGATCCAGGCCAAATACGACGCCACCGTGACCATGGCCAAGGCGTTGGATACCGGCAACGTGCGTATTCTTTACCAGTGTGTGGCGAGCAAGGTGCAGGTCGATGCCAATGGGGTCACGGGTATCGATTTCATCCAGTACCAGAACAACGGCACGCAACAGAACGGCACGGCCCAGGGCAAGCGCTACGTGATCGCCGCCCACGCGATCGAAACGCCCAAGCTGCTGCTCAACTCCATCAGCCCGCACAGCCCCAACGGCGTGGCCAACAGCAGTGGCCAGGTCGGCAAGTCGTTGGCCGACCACCCGGTGTACCTGGCCTGGGGCCTGATGCCTGAAGGCAAGCCGTTGTTCCCGTTCCGTGGGCCACTGTCCACCTCGGGGATCGAAGACATGCGCGATGGCCCGTTCCGCTGCGAGCGTGCCGCGTGGCGTATCGAGATCGGCAACGAGGGCTGGAATTGGTCGGCGAATGATCCGTATACCACGGTCTGCGATTTTATCGACGGCGACAACAATGGCGGCACCAACAATGGCGGCGCCGACCACAAGAGCGAGGCATTGTCCGGCGTGGCGCTGGTGCAGAAGCTCAACAGCGTGCTGACCCGCCAGTTCCGCTTGGCCTTCTTGATCGAGCAGGTGGAGAAAGACCCCGAGCATGCGCAGTGCCGGGTGGAGAGTAGCAAGCATTTCACCGACGGCTTGGGCCTGCCTCGGCCAGAGATCGCCTACGAACTGTCCGAATACACCAAGGAGGGCTTCAAGCAGGCGCGCCTGGCCGCCACGCATATCATCACCAAACTGATGGGCGCCACCGAGCTGACCGACCTGAAGCCCAAGCTCAAGCCCGGCTCGCAAACCGTGTTCGAGTACGACGGTCAGAACTACGCCTTCTACGGCGCTGGCCACCTGATGGGCACCTACCGCATGGGCTCGGACCGCAGATATTCAGTGGTGGACAAGGACCAACGCAGCTGGGACCACCTCAACCTGTTCCTGGTCGGCGACGGCGTGTTCCCCTCCACCGGCACCGCCAACCCGACCTTGACCATCACCGCGCTGACCTTCCAGGCCGCCGACGTGGTCGCCAGCGATCTGCTCAAGCGTACCGTGCAGGTGCAGGCCAGAGACCCCTGGCAGGGCACCGGCGTGCAGATCAACGGACAGAGCTGGCAACTGGCGGTGTGCACCGGTGGGCAGTGGACGGCCAACCCGGGCACCGGGATGGTCGGCGCGGCGGGCCACCCAGGCCTGACCGCCAAGCCCGGCTATACCTTGCCCGGTCAAGCGGAAGGCGCATTGATCGGGCGTATCGGCACCAGCGGCGCGCCGTTCCTGGTCGGCAACCAGGCGCAATTGCCGCGTGGCCAGCAGGGGGAGTTGCAGTTGTGCATCAATGACGACCTGGCCGGGCGTTACGGGGCTGGCCTGAGCGATAACCAGGGCAGTCTGTCAGTGGAGGTACGTTTCGGGTCGGTGTAGGCGTTGTCATAGCAACCCCACAGTGCTGCGGTGATGCTGCAGTGCTGTGGGGTTGCTCTCCCAATCCCGTCACTTACAAGCTATCGGCCACGCCCAACGCAGTGAGCCATTGCCATTGCAGCCATCGCCTCAAAAACCGCCAAGCCGCATGATATGAGTCGCCTGAGCCTCATCTGTCCGCTTGAAGCCACAGCGCTCATAAAAGGCGCTTCCTTCAACCGTATCCGTGAAAAGACGCACGACCTGAAACCTGAGAGCGGCACGTTCAACAAGCGCCTTTACCAGCATCTGTCCGACGCGTTGCCCCCTTGACGAAGCTGCGACGTAAACCCGCCGCAGTCTGGCCACGTTATTGTCAGCATAGGGATCAACTGAAAGACCGCCGATGCCTATCAATTGCTGATTCAAATAGGCCGCCATCAGACACTCGCCGGGTGCATCAAAGCGGTTTGCCCCGGAGTGCCATTCGTTAATCAGACGCGTGAGAAACCTGAAACCCTCGCCAACGGCTTCCTTTTCCAGCGCTTGTATCTGGCGCGGAAGGTGGGTGATCCGTTGAACCTCATATCGTTCATCCATCCCTGCCTCCAATATGAAACTCGTTCAATGCTAACAATTTCGTCTGAGGTGACGAACACGCCTGTAGGAGCGAGCTTGCTCGCGAAAACCCCAAACGATAACGCAGCGCCTGAAGGCAAAATCCGATTCCCCTGCTGCACCTTGCTCCATTGCCTACGCCTGCGTCAGAATCCGCCGGCTTGTGCGCTGAGGTGGCCGTCTCTAAGGTGGCTCGGTCGCTGAATTGTTCAGTGATCGGGTTTAGTAGCCTGAATTTGGGTATCTATAAGTGCATGAGCGTCACCAATCAGACAGTGCGTCTGTGCTCGATGGTGGCTGTGCGTAGGGCGTCTTCGGGCGCGCCGGCTTTAGATATCCACCGGTCTACTAACCTGCGTACAGCTGCCACCCACTGTTTAGTAGCGGAAAGGTGGTGGCATCACTCAGGATGTCTACTCATGTCAAAAGCAGATTCAACAACGCTCTTCACCGTCGCCCCCAACGCCAGCAACGAAACCCTCATCACCAACAGCTACGAAACCTTCACCAGCGTCAGCACCCTGCTGCTCGACCTGTCCGAAGACCTCAACGGCAAACACCGCGACATCGCCCTAGCCATCCACCAACTGAGCGAACTGGGCGTACTCCTCACCGCCAGACTCCTTGACCGCGAAGCGGCCTGCCCAGGCTGATGATCATCTCGTCAACTCGTTAGCCTGATGACTCGTCGCGTCGTTGTAAGCCACATACAACGACTCGACAATTTGGCGCTTGATGGCATTGGGGGATTCAGCATCGGCACAAAGTCCTCTGCGATGACGAGAGCGGCGACTGCTTTCGGCCCAGAGTGTGTAAATACTTAGCAGGAACGTGCGGCACTGAGGTAAAGCTAGTCTGTAGATCTCAAACTGAAGGGATGCCCTCGAATGACAGGATCTTCTAGAACCAGTGTTCGTGCATTTTCGAAAGAAATGCAGGGGTAATCGGCAGACTGGATGCTGAACCGATGACCGAGTCGATCCCGCACTTCGGACACAGAGCGGTGCTATCTAGATCAACCCACTCAGTGATTTCTGAGGGCGAAAACACACTTAAACAGTAAAAACAGCCACAGTGATCGCTGGCTTCAATTTGAGTACGGTGATTTGTAGAAAATAGGTGCGCTGAAATCACATCCATGGGCAGGTCCTTAAGCTTCAAATTTACTAGCATTACTTTCTTGCATCAGAGTACATCAAGAGTCTTCCAACGTTGCTACGGTTGCCCAAAGTGATAACGCAGGATTGCCTATGAAACGTATCATCCAAGGTGACTATCGCGGACAAAGCACCCTTTTCGCGTAAATAAATCTGTCCCCTTTTCGCGGGAAGCAGGAACAGGCCGATTGTGCTGAAAAATTCGATTTTCCTAAGACACTCGAATATTGATGGATGAAAACACCTCTGTTGCACGCTGCTACGAGAAATCCGGGGCCTGAACCCTCTGCTAAAAGTTCAGATTTCAATCTCAGGCGCGTACCTTTTCGGCGTGGAATTCGAAGCCGACTTTTTCAACAGAATCGGCCAGAAGCAGTCATTCATCAACGTTCGTCAACATACCTATGATTTCCTGTATCCTAAGATTAAGTTTTCATATGCTTTTCGAGTTTTAATATATTGATTTTTAAACATCGTTGAGAAAGACTAACCAGCCAACTTTAAGTGGCACCTTCTATTTTTGAATAAAGTGGCGCTAGATCAGAAAGCAATGTTGACTGCCTAATCCTATCTCCAACGCCAAATTGTGTAGCAATCGCTTTAGTCGCCTTGACATACGACCCACCACAGAATGGTGAGACAACAATTTCATCGATCATGGAAGAGTAATCTATGGGGGCTAAATGCGATTTATAGGTGTCAGGTTCGTTTATTCTAGCATCTCTGATTTGCATATATGCTCTGACTTCTCTTTCATGCGCGTATGAATGCCTCTTGTAAATGGGGTCAAGTAGTACACTTTGAGCATGGGCGCCCATTACGGCCTCATAGTCCTCATGCGTAACCTTAGTATAATTTACGTATAGCACTTTTGCTATTTTTCCATCGAATGCGTTACCTAGTGCGCTTGCGAGTTTGCCGACAGTTGTGCGGATTGCTATCGCTTTTCCGGCATCACCATATATCTTCCACATTGCTTCTGATTCTTCATCACCTTGAAACCAGCACGACACTACTCGCGAGTGAAAAAGTCTTTCAGCAAATAACTTGAAGTTATTTAGATCTTGCGATTTGCTGGTATCATGGGAGAAATACATAGCGGGTGGACAATGATCCTTGACTTGCTTGAGTACGACGGGCGGCGGGTACCCCTCATATGGATCACTTTTGCTGTAAGCACCCAAGCCAGTCATAAATAGCGCTTTATCATCCAATATATTAATAAGCCTATCCAGAGTCATGTAGCGCCAGATGGTCTCTTCATCCGACAAATCGCCCACTATAGTCGCTGGCACTTTTCCTCCTAAAGATGCAGTTGATTTATCTAATAGATCAAACTAAGGGATTTTATGCAAGCTCCCCCTTTCTGCCGTGGCCGGCCACTGATTTCTTAGACAAACTCAAGTGGCAGCGATTGGCCGATTGCTGTCCGTCGTAAGGGGCGGAAATCAACCCATAGCAGGCTCTCATAGGTACAACGATGCGGCCCTTCTCGTACGGAGAAATTGCCAATCGCAAAGTGTCGTGCAAAAGCATCACTTCTGATTGGACAAAATATCAAACCAATACTAGCATTACGCCATGCCACATAAACCTTAGCGTATAAGGCTGATTTTAAGCTCAGAAAATTATGCGCGAGCAATTACAATTCAATAACAAGGCGACATTGAGATGATCAAGCAATTAATGATTGTGGCAATCGGAGCTTCCTTGTCGGCTTGCCAACTACCAGATAGAACTGATGTTGTTCCGGACCTACCCTCAAACTTCAGTGCGAGAACAATAATAGAGTCTAATAATGGCTTATTGTCAGAGGGGCTAAATAAAGTTCCAGGCTCCATATGTTTAGCGGACGAGGAAACCGGGCTATGCAAAACTGAAAATCTGTTACCAAACCAATGCTTGGCCAAGGGTACCGCCGTACAAGTAAAAGCAGTAACTGACCCGTCACCAGCATACCATTCAATAATAACCAAAAACTACAACCGTAGCCTTACGACTCCTTTCATATCGGCCCCATCAAGTGCCGATTATATTGATGAGGTTAAAGCATCTATATCGGCTACTGCCTCTATTAGCACCGCCGGAACGGACGACGGAAACGGCTTTCCTGGAATAGGCGGCATCAAGGCTTGTATTTTAAAAAATTTCGGCCCTGGAAATTATAAAAAAGTTATTTGGATTCAGTCTGCAAATATAATTTCTGTAACCACCTCAAGATACTCGAAAGTATCAAATGGCTTTGATGTTAAAGGTACTGGTTTTGGTTTCGATGGCTCAACCTACAACAGTAGTTCGGTAGGTGCGCAGACGATATGGATTGGGATTTTTGGTAACTCAATTTACAATGTCGGCGTAGTAAATAAGTCTGTGCTTGATAGCTCGAAAACATCTATAATTAATTCCGACGACAAAACCACTATCATTGAAACTCCCTCGGCCCCTACTGCGCCGCCACCTCCTGCCACTGTACCTATTCTAACTCCTGTAGCAGAGTTCACTCCATTCCAAAGCTAGAGGGCACATCGAATAGTATAGTCTTCGATGAAGAACGCTATATCGCCGGTAAGTCTCACAGGTTGTGAGATTTTTCCAAAGTGTCCCGCCGGGATTGTTCCAACGGGGTTTTTATTTTAAGTTCAAACGATGATTAGTTGCTGGGCTAACGGTTGTGAATGTCTGCACTTGGCCGATTTCGGCCGGTCATGAGGTCGATCATCATGATTGAATCAGATGAGGATGGCCGATCAGGGCGAATGCCAAAAGCCGGCCAGGCCGTGCAATTACCACCCTGTGCAGCTGAGGACTGACGTGAGAGGTACCAGATCAGTGGAACGGGTGGGCAAGTGGTGCACAACTTCCCAATCGTACCTGTGTTTACGCACAGCAGTGGATTGTGTCCAGTCTCTCTGAACGCGTACAGCCCTTGTGAAGATGCAGAGCTAGCTTTAAATCAAGGAGGGCGAATTGTGAGCGATAAGACGCAGATTGTGTTGTGTCCTGACTTGGAGGCCGATTGTTCGCCTGGAACAGATTTAGGCATCGGTGACCTCGTGGTAATCGAAACCCATCAGTGCTGGGGACTTTCTATTGCAGGGAGATACGTACGTCACGCTTGAGTGCGACAAGGCTTCAATCGAGCTGCCGTCACTGCTATCTGGCCGCGTAGTGAAGATGTTCGTAAAGATCGGTGACAAGGTCACCACCCAATTCTCCGATTATTGAGATCGAAGTTCTAAAAAACGTCATTCGCGATGACCTCTCAGCAGGGGCGTCGGCCCAGCACGCTCAAGGTCCAAGCACAGTATTCTTGGTTCACGGGCACAACGAGGCTATCCGCGAGATGTCGGCCCGGTTGCTTGAAAAGCTGGGCCTGAAGGTTATTATTCTCAATGAGCAGGCTAGCGCTAGCGACACCGTCATTGAGAAGTTGGAACGATATGCCAATGTCCATTTCGCCGTGGTGCTCATGACGGCTGACGACGTAGGCGGTAAGAAGAATGTAGCGGACCAAACGCTGAAAGATCGTGCGAGACAGAACGTCGTCCTCGAACTGGGGTACTTCATGGGCAAGATCAATCGCAGGCGCGTCTGCGTTCTCTATGAGAAAGGGGTGGAACTGCCTTCAGACTACTATGGAGTCGTTTACATCGAGCTAGACAATGGCGGAGCTTGGCGCTACTCGCTCGCGAAGGAGCTTAAGGGGGCCGGACTTGAGGTCGATCTCAATATGCTCTGAGCCAACCGCGCACTCTGAAAAAGGGACAGATTTCTTTTCCTAGAAATAAATCCGCCCCGTTTTCCCCACTACCTACCGAGGCGCATGAGAAACTGATCAACTTTCTCAAAAAGATAGGTATTTGGGTCTCCACCATCGTCTTTAGCGAGCAATAGTTCTTCAACCTCCGGCACTGACAGGGAGAGGATCATTTTCCCGTTTTCACGCATGGCGCCTTGAATTACCTTTTTAGCAGAGGCTGCGCATCCTTTTGGCGATATCAAAATAGCGACATTCCTAAGCGCCGAGGGATATAAATATCGTTCCGTAGTGACGACTTCTTTCTGTGTAATTTCTTTAGTGTAGTTTTTGAACTCAAAAATCACGTATCTACTTCCGACGTCGGTGAGCATCAGATTCCAGACTTCAGCTTTGGGCAGAATCCGGCAAATCAAGTCACGTCTATGCAGTTCGTCATCCGTATTGAGCTGTTCATGCCAGCCATGAAGATCAAGTTCGAACAAATATTTCAAGGCATTGATACATGCAGTTTCAAAATCTGAAGCACTTTGCTTCCCAGGGGGTACAGATAATAGCGCATCCGCTAGCAACCGACCTGTCTTCAGTTTCAGGCTAAAATCGGACTCTTGAGCCAATCCAATCGCGATTGCAGGCTGACTGCGGGCTGGCGCAGACACCTCGAAAAAATTCTCAAGCTCTCTGGATAAATCGGGGAACTCAGAAGCCCTCCGGAATAACTCATTTGCGTCCCAGATCTCAACGTTTGGGAATGCTTTCGCCGCCAAATTCAATGCTGCATTCATTGGGCACGAGATCACCAATAACGCGGAACTTGCCTCAAACATACTTTGTTTGCGTGAGGCTTGTTGCATAGCGTTTACGAAAAGCTCAGCACGAGGCGGAGATAAATAACGGTAATGTTTCACCTCCACAGCACGAAGCAAACCTTCCTGCTCATACACGACGTCCACTTCTTCCCATACTCCTTTTGCTCCTGGGACACGAACGTTGGAACGGACATTGGCATATCCAAGCGCCTGTATCAGATCAGCCACAAGCTGCTCAAATCGCCCTCCTGGAGAGTCTCTGTAGTGCATTTCAAACTCCGGCTACTAAATGGCTTTGATGACCAGTGACGTGAGAGCTGGTCCTTGGTCGAACAAATTGTGATGATCGCAGAACATCACTTCATAGGTTGCAGTAATGATATTTCTGAAGTGTGCGTTGTACCCTAAACGATGCGGATCGTAGAAAAAAAGAAATACCAAAGGAGCTCCACTCCTTCGCTATGGGTCGAAGGAGGCATTTGAAAACGTCCGCTTCTGGCACACTCCTGCCGTTCGTGAAGGACAGCAATCGGCCAACCTGACACCCAGAGCTAAACCACAGGTATCTGATACACAACCGACTCATATTTCTCCGCCATCCGCCTCTCGATGACCACTCCCCCCAAAGCTTCGGCAATACGTCGACTCGCACGATTCTGCGTCGCAACAGGATAGATAAAGTGCTTCGCCACCACCCACTCGCTAGCCCACTGAACAACCGCCCGCACCGCTTCACCACCAAACCCCAGCCCATGTTTATCTTCACGAACCCAGATCCCCAACTCCGGTGTTTCACTGCCGGTATGGTGCAGCCCGACCAAGCCGGTAAAACGAGCACCTACCCGCTCGATGTCGCTGCCATCCGCTATCGCAGGCAGCCACCGCCCCCAGACTTGCGCGTACTCTTCCAGCGAGGCAGGCGGTTCCCAGGACATGTAGCGAGTCAGAGTCGGCGTGATACAAGGGAAGGACTCAACAGCGTCCTGCTCACAGAAGGGCTCAATGCTAAGGCGTTGCGAGAGAATGCGGATTGGGTGGGTGTCCACTGGCATGGCCATTTCCTTCCTGGGGTCCGTTACTCCATGTACGCCGTGAACATACCATGCGAGTCGCTTCATCAGTATCAGGCTCTCTATACTGAGCCCCCAGGATGGTAGCTAGAGCACCCAATATGCCCGTCGCACCCAATCAAAATTCCCCCATCACTTTGGCCCCAGTTCAACAAAGCGACTTGGATAATCTGGTAGCCATTCGAATTGAGGCCATGCGCGAAAGTCTGGAGCGTGTTGGGCGATTTGATCCAGCCCGTGCGCGGGAGCGGTTTGTTGACGGCTTTGAAGCTCGCAACACACGCTACATCGAGGCAGCTGGAGAGAGGGTGGGTTTCGTAGTGGTCAAACATCACCCCAATGAACTCTTGCTCGACCATTTGTATGTAAGGCCGAGCGCGCAAGGTTCAGGGGTAGGGTCTGCTGTTCTCACTCAGGTTTTCAAAGAGGCGGATGCGGCTGCGCTGCCTATCAAAGTAGGGGCTCTCAAAGAAAGCGCTTCGAATCGCTTTTATACCCGCCATGGCTTCCAGTTCATCGAAAGCAGTGAGTTCGACAATTATTATGTTCGTCAGCCTAGTCCGGCGATTGGCGCTCATTCCGGAACCATGGGCTGAGGTGCACTAGCCCTTCAGTTCACCAGCTCGATTGCTCGCCGCGTCGTCATACGCCACATACAGCGACTCTGCAATTTGGCTTTTGATCGCCTTGGTGGCCTCCAGCCCCAGCACAAAACCCTCGGCTTTACCGCCAGCACGGTTGAGTTCTTCATGGGTGGAGGCGCCAGTAATAGCGTCAAGCAGCTTGGCGGCGTGGGGGCCGACGCCTTTGGGGAGGGAGATCTGGTCGATGGACATTATCGCTACCTTGAAAAATTGAGTTCGGGAGCGAGTGGAACCACTGCCGGGGCTGGCATGGTAGACCTGTTTGCCATGAAAGGGGTCGCTTTACGCGCAGCGGCGCTATTCTTTGCGGCTACGCAGTCAGATGGGGCCATTGGTAAATCTGGAGGGGCTTATGGAGTATTGCGTTGAGGGCTACTGCCTTCGGCCATTGTGGGCCGACGATTTCGAGAGGGTCAGCCGTTACGAACGCGTCAACCGCAGGCATCTGCAACCCTGGGAGCCGCTCAGGGACGAGGAATATTTCACCACGGGCAACGCAAAGGCCAGGGTCGAGCAGCAGGTGAACAATATGCACGCTGGCAACGCTCTGTGTTTCCTCTTGCTTGAACCCGAGAGCGGAGAGGTCCTAGCGCGGTGTAACTACACGAACATTGTGAGAGGCGTTTTTCAGGCCTGTCATCTTGGCTTCTCGCTGGCGGAATCAGCCCAAGGCCGTGGCCTGATGAAAAGAACGCTTCAGGTCACTAACCAACACTGCTTTGAGCAGTTGGGTCTTCATCGGATCATGGCCAATCATTTACCCCGCAATGTGCGAAGTGAACGCCTTCTGGAGTCGCTGGGGTTTGAGAATGAAGGACATGCGCGAGCCTATCTGAAAATCGCTGGCATCTGGGAGGACCATACGTTGAGATCGTTGATCAACCCTGAACAATAAGCGCGGCCACTGCCGCCGACCGGTCCTCGACGACAGCCGCAGGCTGCGCCGATCAAGCCTGGGTGCTGAACCCCTGGGCGGCACGCCGCTCCAACATCGCCCGCTCAGTCTCTTGCGTCGCGCGCTCGCCATTGGAAGACAATTGGTTTATGAAAAACTGGTTTCTGCCCGCTTTAATATCCGACGGGTCATGCGTTCTGAACAAGGGCGCCAGATCAATAGTGCTGGCGAAGTTTTCATTGGTCAGGCTGTAGTAGCCCAGGGTGCTTCCCGACCAGGGTGAACCTGCGTCTACCATGTCGATGGCGGCGTTGCGGTAGGCCACGGCTGTGGCCTTCAGCTCAACGGACTGATTGAGCAGAACCGTCAGCCTCTCGGTCGCCTCACGGCTGAGCTGGCCAGCCGTATCGAGCACTTTCAGCCGGCCGTCAGCCTCAACGGTAAAACCGTACCCGGTGCTGGCCAGGTCGGGCGCAGTGGCTGCCAGGTTCGCTTCGAATGTCTGGAAGGAAGCTTTCAGCGCACTTTGCGCGCCATTGAACAGGTCGACGAAGCGAGGAAAGTGCGGCGATTCGGAGCGACCGACCCAGGTATCAACGGCCTCCGGGGCTTGTGCGGTGGTTGTCGCCGCTTCACTGGGATGGTAAATGGCCGCGGGGCCGGCGTTTGCCAGGGCTTGCTTGGCGGGGTCCGTCGACGCCTGGGGTACCAGCTTCTGCTCAGAAGGCGTGAGGTTGAGATTGGCCGATGGAATATAGGCAGGGCTAACGGAAAGTGCCATTTAATCGGTCCTTGATTAGCGGGTTCATACGGGTTATCGACCATAAACGCGTCAGCTTTAGACCGTCACGGGAGCAAGCTCCCTCGCCACAGCTTTTGATCGTTCCACGCCCTGCGCAAGAACGAACACACGCCCGAAGCATTCCTGATGCTCGAAGGCTCGCCACGGGGCATTTTGAATACCGGGCATGAAGGTGGGGAGCGTACGGCTGAAAATACTCGGTGGATTTGAACAGGCTACGCCCATGCCGTTGGGCATCCAGATCACACCCTGAGGGATGCATGTTTTCTTGATGTTTCGACACGACCGCTGCCTGTGTCTCCTTGTATATGATCTGGCCACCGCCAGATTCATTCTGGCCGCTTATCATCTGTCGCCTCAATGCCCTTGAAAAAGAACGCAAGGCGACTCGCCAGAAGGATACGACAATGACGACTTGCGCACCCCCTGCTGGGTCACGTGAACACTACGACTCGGTAAGCCGAGCAGTGCATTGGCTGATGTTCCTGTTGTTTGCGTGGATCTATTGCTCAGCCATAACCCATTACCTGGCGTCAGACTCAACGCTGGATAAATGGCTGTGGCCCTTTCACAAACCCGTAGGGTTGTTATTACTGGTGTTGCTGATCCTACGTGCCAGCTGGAGTCTGCTGAACCAACACCGGCGCCCACTCAGCATCAGCCGTTTCGCCGCCGCCGGGCACGGCATGCTGTATGCACTGATGTTCCTGATCCCGCTGATCGGGATGATCCGCCAGTACGGCTCCGGCCGGGCTTTTTCTGCGTTTGGCGTGCAGGTCATGGAGGGGTTCGAAGGGGAAAAAATCCAGTGGATGGTTGATCTGGGCAGCAACTTTCATAGCTTGCTGGGTTGGACAATGCTGGCGCTTATCCTCGGGCATGTCGGGGCGGTGGTCATGCACTATAGGCAGGGCGATAAGCAGGTACTGCGGCGTATGACAAGAGGGGTGCGCCAGCACTGAAGTGACGCGGCCCACAGGTAGGGCCGCGCTGTCAGGATTGCTCCCACATTACCGGCTTGATCGCCCGCCCATGCTGGCGCGCCGTGACCAGGCCACTTGCATTGCGGTACCCTTCTCCACCGCGTTGGCGATGGAACACAAACGGGGATACCCGGATATCGTTGCCGAGGACATGAGTGGCAACGCTTGCGCCCCGCGCTTCAATAACGCCCGCTCTGATCAGCCTATCGCCTGATGCCCCAACCCACTCCCAGGATTCACGGATTTCCTTTATGCCGCCTGCCTCACGCGACCACGCCCGTATCGAACGCCGTCTCATCGCGGCGCTGACCGACGCCTGCGAGATCGCAAAGGTCGAAATCCCGGGCTTCGACTGGTTGACCCACACCGTCGACTACTGTGCTTTTCCCCAAAGCCTGCGGGTGATCTGGGTGTTCGACAACGCCGCGAGCAAGGCTCACGCCCTCGCGGCCGGCGCAGACGCCCGTATGCGCGAGCTGACTACCGCCGCGTTGGATGACGCTGATGTGCACGTCCCGAACATCGCCCGCTGCGTCAGTTTCGACTCCGAAGAGGAATGCCACCTTCGGCATGGCGGCGATTGGCGTCGGCGGTTGGCTACTCTCCGGGCGATCTGAATCGCGCCACGGCTCACTGAGCAACGGGAGACCTCGCTACCCCACCTTGCACGTCAACCAAGCCCCCCAGAAAAGGCTGCTGAAGAAACGCGTCGCGTCGCCGAAGCCAGCGTCATGCAACAGCTTCTGAACCGCGGCCTCGGAATGGGGCGGGTCAGCGCCTTGAAGGATTTTGCCGAGCTTGGCCTTCACTTCGTCCGGGGTGGCGCCATGCTGACGCCAGCGTTGGCCCCATGCCGCCAGCAGCAACGGCTGGCTGGCATACGCGTAATGATTGCCCGCGACGATCAGCGGTGCCCCCGGTTTCAGGTGCGCCCGAATCGATCGCAGCATCCGGCCCTTGGCGTCATCCCCCTCCAGATGGTGGAGCACACCGATCAAGGTGGCGGCGTCGTATGACGCGTCTGCTGCCAGGTCTTCAAGCGTCCCGAGATGCAGGGTGGTTCTGTCAAGCAAGTGGTTGGCTTCCAACTGCTGCCTTGCCGCGTCCAGCATCGGCTGCGAGGGATCAACCGCCATGAAGCGCCAGCCCGGTTCAAGGTTGGCCATGGCGATTATTTCCTGCGCCGTGCCGCCGGCGCCGACCACCAGTATCTTGGCCGAAGGGGCATCGCCAAGGCTCGCCGCGAGCATGCAGGCTGCCAGATCCTGGCACGCGTCATAGCCCGCCAACGCGATACGGCTTTGTCGCGCGTACTCGTTGGCTCTTGAGGTATCGAATTTGTCAGCAGGGTTGGATGAGGATGAGTTCAAGGCGGTTCTCCGTGGCCTTGAAGGAAATTACGTTAACCGTGGCAGTAAGAAAAATGCATTAATTTTATGCGCTGCATTCCCGTGGGGAATGCGGGGGTGTAGGAGTGGAAGGGTTGCAGGATCGTACAAGCCTATGACCTGTCGGCCCGGATAATCTGGCCTTCTCACTGACAGGAAGGCTCAGCATGACTCACCTGCAGCAACCCGCCCAACCGATAAACCTCGCGCACAAAGCCTCGCTCATCGATCAGCAATGGAGCCCAAGAGTGGTTGCCGAAATGAACGACTACCAGTTCAAGGTGGTGCGTATCGAGGGTGAATTCATTTGGCATTCGCACCCCGAAACCGATGAAGCGTTCCTGGTGCTTGAAGGCACGCTGCGTATCGACCTGCCGGAGGGCCCGGTGTATGTGAAGCCGGGTGAGTTGTATGTGGTGCCGCGTGGCATTGAGCACAGGACGGCGGCCGAAGGTGAAGCCAGGCTGATGATGATCGAGCCTAGGGGCATTCTGAATACCGGGCATGAAGGCGGTGAGCGCACCGCGTTGAATGACCAGTGGATTTGAGCGCCGAGGCTTATTGCCTTCTGTAGGAGCGAGCTTGCTCGCGAAAAACGCCAACGATAACGCGTGCTTCCTGAATGAGCGCGGCGCCTGTGAATTTTTCGCGAGCGAGCTCGCTCCTACTGGCATTCGGGCAAGCCCCAAGCCCTATCGCCTTTTAATCTGCACCGTAGCAAACGTCGGCTCGTCGCGCGCCTGCTCCAGTGTATTCCTGGGCTGTTGCGGGGCCCGGGATTGCCCCTCTGGCCGTAACGCTGGCGGCGGATGCAGGCGCATGTCCGAGCGCTCATCGCTGGGCGCAACGCCGAAGAAATCCCGGTAGCACTTGGAAAAATGCGGCGTGGACACAAAGCCGCAAATCACCGCCAGCTCGACAATCGAAATGGGCGTCTGCATCAGCAACTGGCGCGCACGGGTCAGGCGCAGCTTGAGGTAATAGCGCGATGGCGTGCAGTACAGGTGCTTCTGGAACATGCGCTCCAACTGGCGTCGGGACACGTGCACGTAGGCGGCCAGTTCGTCGAGGTCGATGGGTTCTTCCAGGTTGGATTCCATCAGGGCGACCACTTCTTGCAGCTTGGGCTGTTGCGTGCCGAGCAGGTGTTTGAGCGGCACGCGTTGGTGGTCGCGCTCGTTGCGAATGCGCTCGTACACGAACATCTGGGAAATCGCCGCCGACAGCGTGTGCCCGTGATCGCGGCCGATCAGGTGCAGCATCATGTCCAGCGGCGCAGTGCCGCCAGAGCTGGTAAAGCGGTTGCCATCGAGCGTGAATACGCTGGAGCTGACTTTGACGCGGGTAAACGCCTCCTGCATCGACGCCATCAGCTCCCAATGCACGCTGCACTGGAAGCCATCGAGCAACCCCGCCTGGGCCAGTGCCCAACTGCCGGTGCACACCGCGCCGAGACGTTTACAGTACAGGCGCGCCTGGCTGCGCAACCAGGCGATGAGCGCAGGGCTGATAGCCTGTTGAATGCCCACGCCGCCGCACACGATCACCGCATCGAAGCCGCGCTGGTCCTGCGCGCACGCGTCCGGGGTCACCGACACCCCATCGCTGGCCCACACCGGCTGGCCGTCCAGGCTCAGGGTTTGCCAACGGTAGAGTTCTTCGCCCGCCAATTGGTTGGCCATGCGCAGCGGCTCGACCGCACATGACAGCGATATCAGCGTGAATTGGTCCAGCAGCAAAAAGCCGATGGTCTGGCAAACAGATGCCTCGGTTTCCATCACCGCTACCCCACAGGCGTGATCAGGAATGTTCCAGCGCCACCGGCTTGGGTGCCCGGTTGTGCTGGCGCGACGTGACCAGGCCGATGAAGGAAATCACCAACGCCAGGCCAATGGTCGAGGACACTTCGGTGCGGTGTTCCGGCGTCACCATCATCACCCCCAGGGCCAGGCAGATGAATACGATCACCAGGTAAGTCAGCCACGGAAACAGCCACATGCGAAAGGTCAGTTCGACGTTCTGCCGAAGCAGCAACCGACGCATACGCAGTTGCGAGATAGCGATGACCAGGTACACCAACAACGCGATGGCGCCGGAGCTGGCGAGCAGGAACTGGAACAGACCGGCCGGCATGAAGTAGCTCAGCAACGTAACGCCCGCACCGATGATGGTGCTGGCGATCACCGCCGCCCTGGGCACGCCCGCCTTCGAGGTGATTTTAAGCGCCGGCGGCGCATCGCCGCGTTTGCCCAGGGAAAACAGCATGCGCGAAGAAATGTAGATCGAGGAGTTCATGCAACTGGCTACCGCAATCAACACCACCACATCGACCATGAATTTGGCGTTGGGGATGTTCATAATTTCCAGTGCGCGCTGATAGGAACCCACGGAGGCCAACAGCGGATCGTTCCAGGGCACCACGGAAATCACGACGGAGATCGACAACAGGTAGAACACGCCAATGCGCCAGATCACCGAACGGGTGGCCTTGGCGATGTTCTGCGCCGGGTTGCTCGATTCAGCTGCAGCGATGGTCACCGCTTCGGTGCCGATGAAACTGAACATGATGGTAATGAACGCGCCCACCACCGCCGACAGGCCGTTGGGAGCAAACCCGCCGTGTTCCTCCATCAAGCGGCTCAAGCCGCTGGCTTCGCGATCCGGGATCCAGCCCATGAGGACGCTGAAGCCCAGGCCGATAAAGCCAACGATGGCAATCACCTTGGCCATGGCGAACCAGAATTCGAATTCGCCATATTTGGCCACGCTGAACAGATTGGTGATCACCAGCAAAACGATTGAGATCAACGCAAACAGCCACGCATCAACCTGAGGGAACCACTGGTTGAGCACGTGCCCGGCGGCCAAGGCTTCGATGGGAATGACCAGCACCCAGAACCACCAATACAACCAGCCGATGGTGAACCCCGCCCAAGGGCCGATGGCCTGGTCGGCGTAGGTTGAAAACGAGCCAGTGTCCGGGCGTGCCACCGCCATTTCCCCCAGCATGCGCATGACCAGCACCACCAACAGGCCGGAAAACAGATAAGCCAGCAACACCGCTGGCCCGGCGGCGGCGATCGCGTGTCCGGAGCCGACAAACAACCCCGCGCCGATGATGCCGGCGATGGACAACATGGTCACATGGCGCGGCTTGAAGCCCTGCGCAAGCTGACCGTTGGAATCGTTGCAGTTGAGGCTAGTCATTGTTTTTGTTGTTCTCGGGCGGCCAATGACCTTCACCTTAAGTGCCCGAGGCCAGGCACAAGTAGCCTGGTTACGCCACCATCGTGCCTGATATCGACATGGGGAATAGTGGCATCCTGAAGTAACGGGCGGCGCGCCCTACTCTTGCGCGCTACGTATCAACGACCCGAACAGCTCGCCACGCGGCATCTTGCTCAGCTCGATATCGGCATTTTCAAACCATTCCCGCCCGGCTTCCGGGTGCGGCCCGCTCAGCACCACCACGCCATGTTCGTAGGTGTAGCGCGCCGCCGCCACGTCACCATTGTGGTAGGTGGCGATGACCTTGTAGGGCGCCGCGGCGCTGGCTTTGGGGAAGTAAGGGCCATCCTGATAGAACACAGAGTCGGGTTGCCCGTCCCACGTCACCCGCACGGCGGCGTCGTCAATACCGGACACTTCAAAACCGGGACGGCCAGCTTCGGTATCAAGCGCCTGGGGGATCAGGCCGAGGTTGTTGTCGTCGGCCAGGTAGGCGCCCATGCACAGGCCCAGGTAGCGGCCGCCTTTGGCGACGTAATCGCGGATGGCTTCGGCACGCGCATCGCCCAGGCTGTCGAGGGCGGCCGGGATGTCCTGGCCACCGCCGGGTTGCACGTATAGATCGTAGCGCGCCAGGGTTTTCGGGGTGATGTCGATGGGTTCGTCGGCACCGACGAAGTCGATCTGGTAATTGGGGTCCAGGCGCTGCAGGGCGGTTTTCACGTTTTCCGAGCAGTCGGGGCAGCCTGCCGGGCCTCGGTAGATGGCGACATGGGTGACGGGGCCTGCGCCGTGTACGGGTAAAGGATGCAGCGTAGCAACGGCGAGAAACGTGGCAGCGATGGCAGGCAGTTTCATGGGCTAGGCTCAACGGTCAGTTGAATGGGTTTGATCCAGTGGTCGCAGCGCCAAGCCTATAACGGTGAGCCTTTTGAATTCGTGAAGAGTTGTAAATCCACGAGGGCCATTTATCCACTTCCCAGCATCTGCCATAACGACGCGCCTACGCCGGTAATGCTCTCACCGGCGATCAGGCCCGCCGCTGCCGTGATCGCAAAGCGCTGCGTCACACTTGGCCAGCGACAGCTCACGGCCCAGGTCATGATCGCGCCAAGGGCCATCATCAGCGACACCGACGCAGGCAAGACAAACGCCAGTCCCAAGGCTGCCGCACTTGGCAGATAGCGGGCGCGATGGGTGGGCAGCGTGCTATCGAGTATGCCCAGCAGTACGCCGCACAGGCTTGCAACAGCAATGGCCCAGCGGATGCTGGGTGACAACGAATCCAGCCCGTGGGTCAGGGTTTGGGCCACGGCTTTCCAAGTGGCGACGGCCGGGGCTGGCCACTGTTCGGTGAGCAGCATGGTTTGCGGGTCGGGGATCAACGCCAGGTACGCGAATACGCCGACGACGCTGCCGACAAAAATCCCGAGAATCTGGGCGATAACCTGTTTGTGCGGCGTCGCGCCAATCGCTTTGCCCACCTTGAAGTCATTCATCAGGTCTGTGCACTGCCCCGCCGAACCGCCGGCGGTGTTGGCGCTCATCAGGTTGATCGGCACCTGGCCCGGCGCAACGATGCCAAAACTCAGCTGAGACAGTTGCCCGATGGCGCCAATCGGCGGAATACCGGTCGCCCCCACCACCCGCGCCGCCACGGCGGCCAGGCAGATCGCCAGGGGAATGGTCAGCAGCGCCATCCCAAGGTTGATACCGAACAACAGCGCTTGCAGGCTCACCACCAACGCAATCGCCAAGGCAAACCCCACGGCAGGCCCAGGCTTGGGAACCGCCCAAGGCGTGCCGCCAGCCGCTCGGGTTGAGCGATGCAAAGCCCACAGGCGAATCGCCAGGGACGCCAGGGTGGAACACACCATCAGGCTCACCCCAGGCCACAGCAGCCATTCCACCAGCGCGGCAAACTGTGGGCCGCTGCTGTCGGCGGGCAGGCTCACCAGGCCGTTGGCCAACAGCCACGGCCCCAGCCCGCCCCATGCCAGCAAGGCGCCGAGCAGCAGGGTTAGGCCCACGCGAATGCCGATGATGCCGCCGAACCCCAGCAACAGCAGAGAGGGGTCGGCGGTGAAGGTCAGGCGCTCCAACTGGGCGTTCGGCGACCAGCGCGGGAAGGCCCACATAAAGGTATCCACCCACTTGACCAACCCGGACAACAACGCTGCGCCGAGCAGCACTTTCAAGCGCGTGGCGGCTTCGCGACCATGGTTGTAGATGTGCAGCAGGGTCTCCAGGGTGGCCATGCCTTCGGGAAACTTCAGCGCCTTGTCATTGAGCAATGAAGGCCGCAGGTACCACGCGATCCAGATCCCCAGGAAACTTACCGAGAACACCCAGGCGATCATCGGCAGCGCTGCCAGTTGGTTGCCGGTGAGCAAGGTATAAGCCGGGATGGGCGCGACCAGCCCGCCGGAAATGATCGACGCAGCGGCAGAGGCCACGGTCTGGTTGATATTGCTCTCGTGCAGGGTCCACGGCAGGTGTTCAGCGGAACGTCGGGCCAGGCCTTGCCAGATGCCATAACCGATCAGCAAGGCGATGGTCGACATATTGAACGACCAGCCGATCTTCAAGCCTGCGTAGACATTGGAAGGGGTCAGCAGGATGCCCAGCACGATCCCGGTGATGACTGCCCGCAGGCTCAGTTCGCGCTCTACGGGCGCGATTGACGAGGTGGAGTGCATGCAGATTCCTTTCGAGAAAAGCCAGTGCCACCTTTTAAGTGAGCGCTGGGAGACTCGAAGGTTCACCTGACGAAACGGGTTCTGTAGGAGCGAGCTTGCTCGCGAAAAACCCAAAGGCGCCGCGTTCATCCAGGAAACACGCGTTATCGTTTACGTTTTTCGCGAGCAAGCTCGCTCCTACAGGAGGCGGTGTCGGTGGGCCCGCTATTTGGCGAACGCGTATTCCCCGCCCCGCTCCACCGCCTTGCGGTATGCCGGGCGCGCCTGGAGCTTTTGCAGCCACGCGGCCAAGTTCGGGTAGGCCTGCAATTTGCCCTGGGCCTGGGCGACTTCGCCGATAAAGCTCATCTGAATATCCGCGCCGCTGAGTGCGTCGCCCACCAGGTACGGCGTGTGGCCCAGCACATCATTCAGGTACCCCAGGTAGTTGGCCAGCTCCGACTCAATCCGCGGATGCAGCGGTGCGCCTGCTTCACCCAGCCGTCCCACATAAAGGTTGAGCATCAACGGCAACATCGCCGAGCCTTCAGCAAAATGCAGCCATTGCACATAGCTGTCGTAGGCATCGGTGGCCGGGTCGGGTTGCAGTTGGCCGTTGCCGTGGCGGCGGATGAGGTAGTCGATGATCGCGGCGGACTCGATCAGCACACGAGAGCCGTCTTCGATCACCGGGGATTTGCCCAGCGGGTGGATAGCCTTGAGTTCAGGCGGCGCCAGGTTGGTCTTGGCGTCGCGCTGGTAGCGCTTGATGTCGTAGGGCAGGCCCAGTTCTTCAAGCGCCCACAGGATACGTTGCGAGCGGGAGTTGTTGAGGTGGTGAACAGTGATCATCGAGGCAACACCTTGGGGGGATTTAAGAGAAGACTACAGCGTAGCGGTGAAGTGCCGCGAATGTGGCCAGGCAGCACCGGCCTGCGCGATCAAATGTGGGAGATGTCGAGCTTTAGCGAGACTTCGAAGGCTGCGGCATTCACGACATGGATGTTGCCTGATACACCGCTCGAAGCCTCGCTAAGGCTCCACATCTCCCACACTGGACCGGTGGCGGTCAGGCAAGCAATTGAACGATCCACTTCACCTGCTGCACGATCTCCTGCACTTTCTGCTCGGGCACCACCTGCCGCGCCTGTTCGAGGCTGGCCAATGTCTTGCGCTTCTGGCGCAACATCCGTTGC
This sequence comes from Pseudomonas sp. WS 5503, assembly GCF_012985385.1. Classification (NCBI taxonomy): domain Bacteria; kingdom Pseudomonadati; phylum Pseudomonadota; class Gammaproteobacteria; order Pseudomonadales; family Pseudomonadaceae; genus Pseudomonas; species Pseudomonas sp. WS 5503. Next base: position 438,938 of record NZ_JAAQWI010000004.1, on the reverse strand, counting down.
CATTTCGCCACAAACACCGGGCTGCGGGCCTGCATTTGCAGCGGGCCGAAGTACAGTTGCTCGGCGGTATAGGTGACCGCCTCGGCGCGTTCGGCAACGATGATTTCGTAGTAGAAGCGGTTTTCCAGCAGCAGCTCCTCGTGCAGGATCCGGTAGCCGTTGTCCATCAACCATAGGCGCAGGGGCTGCTCGCCGCCGTTGGGTTGCAGGATCAGGCGTTCCCGGCCATTGAGGTGCGCCTTGCCGCTTTCGAGAATGTCGCGGATCGTCTCGCCGCCCATGCCGCACAGGCTGATGGCGGTAATGTCATCGCCGGCTTGGATCGCCGCCAAACCATCGGCCAGGCGCACGGTGATGTGCTGCCTCAGGCCGTTGTTGGCCACGGTACGGTTGGCCGCCTGAAACGGTGTCGCGGCCACTTCCCCCGCCACGGCCGCCGCAATAGCGCCGCGGTGTATCAGGGCCACCGGCAGGTAGGCGTGGTCGGAGCCGATATCGGCCAGGCGGGCACCCGTCGGTATGTGCGCGGCAACGCGCTCCAGGCGCTGGGACAAGGTGTGTTCGTTCAACGGTGATTCCTTAAGAGTGCCCGGAAAATCGATCCCGGCTGTTAGTCAAGTGCAGCACCATGGCCGCCCGTGCGGCGTCCGGGTCCTGGCGCTTGATAGCGTTGTAGATGGCCTCGTGTTCCAGGTTCGCCAACTGCCCCAGTTGGGCAAAGTCCGCGCCGCCGCGCTCGACGGCATTCACCTGGGTGCGCGGAATCATCGCCGTGCCCAGGTGCTGCATGATGTCGGTGAAAAACGTATTGCCGGTGGCTTCGGCGATCAGTTGGTGAAAGCGCTTGTCCTCCTCCACACAGCTGTCGTTGTTGGCCAGGGAGGCTTGGTAGTCGTCCAGTGCCTGGCGCATGTGGGCCAATTGCGCGTCACTTCTGCGCAGCGCGGCCAGGGCCACCGCTTGCACTTCCAGGCCCAGGCGCAATTCGAGCATGTTGCGCACGCTGGCGACCGTGTCCACATGCAGGCGCAGGCCCGGCTGCGTGTGCTGCTCCAGCACAAAGGTGCCGATGCCGTGACGCGTCTCCACCAGCCCCGACGCCTGCAGCTTGGACAAGGCTTCACGCACCACGGTACGGCTCACCCCATGCTCAAGCACGATGGTGGATTCGGACGGCAGTTTTTCACCCGGCTTGAGTTGCCCCAACTGGATGCGCTGGGTCAGTGCCTCGACCACACCTTGGGCCAGGTTGGCGGAACGTTTGCGCACAGGCGGTGTGCTTTTAATCGGCATCGAGACGGGTCCACGGGGTTGGGCTGGGGGGAGCTTATCACCCTGAGCGCACGGGGCGACGGGTGGTGGCGAAAAACACCAAACTTGTATGACAACATACTCTTGCCACATCACCAGACTCTGTCTTCGCTTTGAGAGAAGCGCACACCCCGAGCCGTCAGCAGCGAGACAAATCCCAATAAAATCTGGCAAATAACCAAAATAGCCAATCTCAATACCGGCTTATAAGAACAAAAACAGCCCTGACAGGATTGCGGCCTTTAAAAAACAACTTGTATGATGTCTGTCAACAAAACACCAAACCCGCATAAAAATAATCAGGGGGAGTTTTCATTCGTGAAGCATTCAAGCCCAGCATCTGCCGTACCCGAAAGTGATTCAGCGCTCGCCCGCGCCGTGAGCAAAGTGAAGGGCCATGTGCTCCCACTGTTCGTGGTCATGTTCATCCTCAACTACATCGACCGGGTCAATATCGGCTTCGTGCGCACGCACATGGAGCATGACCTGGGGATCGGCGCAGCGGCTTACGGCTTCGGTGCCGGGCTGTTCTTCATTGGCTATGCGCTGTTCGAAGTGCCGTCCAATATGCTGCTGCAAAAAGCCGGCGCCCGCATCTGGCTGACCCGCATCATGTTCACCTGGGGCATCGTCGCCACGCTGATGGCGTTTATCCAGAACGAAACCCACTTCTACATCTTGCGTTTCTTGCTGGGCGTGGCGGAGGCCGGTTTCTTCCCCGGCGTGATCTATTACTTCACGCGCTGGTTGCCCGGTGTGGAGCGTGGCAAGGCCATCGCGATCTTCCTCAGTGGCTCGGCGGTGGCGTCGTTGATCTCCGGGCCGTTGTCGGGTGCGTTGTTGCAGATCGAAGGCTTTGGTTTGCATGGCTGGCAATGGATGTTCGGCATCGAAGGCCTGGCCTCGGTGGCGCTGGGCTTCTTCGTGTGGTTCTGGCTCGACTCCAAACCCCATGACGCCAAGTGGCTGAGCCGCGAAGAGCAGGATGCGCTGGTGGGCGCTATCGATCAGGAACAGCGTGATCGCGAAGCCCTGACCACGGTGAAACCCACCCTCGGCAAGCTACTCAAAGACCGCCAGATCCTGCTGTTCTGCGCTCTGTACTTCTGCATTCAACTGACGATCTACGCCGCCACCTTCTGGCTGCCGAGCATCATCAAGAAGATGGGTGACTTGAGTGATGTGCAGGTCGGTTTCTTCAACTCGATCCCCTGGCTGATCTCGATCATTGCCATGTACGCCTTTGCGTCGCTGTCGGGCAAGTTCAAGTTCCAGCAGGCCTGGGTCGCGGCGGCCCTGCTGATCGCGGCGGCCGGCATGTTCATGTCCACCACCGGCGGGCCGATCTTCGCTTTCGTGGCGATCTGTTTTGCGGCCATCGGGTTCAAGTCTGCGTCGTCGCTGTTCTGGCCGATCCCCCAGGGCTACCTGGATGCGCGCATCGCCGCCGCCGTGATCGCGCTGATCAACTCTATCGGCAACCTGGGCGGTTTTGTGGCGCCGACTACCTTCGGCTTTCTCGAACAAACCACCGGCTCGATACAGGGCGGGCTGTATGGCCTGGCCTGCACCTCGGTGCTCGCGGCCATCCTGGTGTTCTTTGCCAAGACCTCACCCTCTGCCGTACCGGCCGTGCCCAGCGGCGCCGCCATCAGCAAACCTCTTTGAACTCAGCCAGGAACGCGCCATGAATACCCCTGTCGTTACTCATTTCCAAGTCATCCCCGTCGCCGGCCACGACAGCATGTTGCTGAACCTCAGCGGCGCCCACGGCCCCTACTTCACGCGCAATATCGTCATCCTCAAGGACAGCAGCGGCAACACTGGCGTGGGCGAAGTGCCCGGCGGCGAGCGCATTCGCCAAACCCTGGAAGACGCCCGCAGCCTGGTGATCGGCCAGCCGATTGGCCAGTACCAGCGCGTTCTCAACCAGATGCGCAGTACCTTTGCGTCTCGAGACAGCGCGGGCCGCGGCCTGCAGACCTTCGACCTGCGCATCACCATCCACGCCGTCACCGCCATGGAGGCCGCGCTGCTCGATTTGCTTGGCCAATTTCTTGAGGTGCCGGTGGCCGCCTTGCTTGGCGAAGGCCAGCAACGCGATGCGGTGAAGATGCTCGGCTACCTGTTCTATGTGGGGGATCGCAACGCCACCGACCTGGCCTACCGCAACGAGGCCGACGCCGATGATGAGTGGTTCCGCCTGCGCCATGAAACAGCCCTGACCGCCGACGCGGTAGTGCGCCTGGCCGAAGCGGCCAAGGCCAAATATGGTTTCAACGATTTCAAGCTCAAGGGCGGCGTATTGAGTGGCGACGCGGAAATCGAAGCCGTCACCGCGCTGGCCGAAAGGTTTCCCGATGCGCGCATCACCCTTGATCCCAACGGCGCATGGTCGCTGAAGGAAGCCATCCGCCTGTGCCGCGACCAGCATCATGTGCTGGCCTACGCCGAAGACCCCTGCGGCGCAGAAAACGGTTATTCAGGCCGTGAAGTCATGGCCGAATTCCGCCGCGCCACGGGCCTTAAAACCGCCACCAACATGATCGCCACCGACTGGCGCGAAATGGGCCACGCCATCCAGTTGCAATCGGTGGACATTCCCCTCGCCGACCCGCACTTCTGGACCATGCAGGGCTCGGTGCGCGTCGCGCAAATGTGCAACGAGTGGGGCCTGACCTGGGGCTCGCATTCCAACAACCACTTTGATATTTCCCTGGCAATGTTCACCCAGGTGGCGGCGGCCGCACCGGGCGAGATCACCGCCATCGACACCCACTGGATCTGGCAGGACGGCCAGCGCCTGACGCGGGAGCCGTTGAAGATTGAAGGGGGTTACGTAAAGGTGCCGGCCAAGCCTGGCCTGGGCGTGGACATTGATATGGACGCCGTGGCCCAGGCCCATGCACTGTACAAAGGCATGGGCCTTGGAGCCCGGGATGACAGTGTGGCGATGCAGTTTCTGATCCCGGGTTGGGGCTTTGATAACAAGCGGCCTTGTCTGGTGCGGTAAATCGGCTTTAGGAATGCTCAGCGCAATTTGAGCGTGACGCAAAAAATCCGATGCCCAAACAGGCATCGGATTTTAGTCAGATCAGAAGCTTAGCTGTTTGACCTCTGGCACGTCTGCCAGAGGCCCCTTTTGCGCTACTGCCGATTGGCGATCTCCAGATCCGCCTCTTCCTGCTCCAGGCCAGCGAGATCAGTGCCATTGATCATCGGCCCATAACGGCGGCTGAACTCCCAGTTGTAGGGCACATGGTCTTTGTTGATCCCGTTGTCCCAATTCACCGACCAGGTCATCAGGCCCTTGATCGACAATCCTTTGTCGTGCAAACGCTTGAATGTATTGGTCACGGCTGTCGGGTTGACTACATAACCGGTGGCAGCCGCATCGACGTTGGCGGGCAGGCCAATGACGAACTTGTCGGCAGGGATTTTGGTAAACCCGCGCGTTCCGCTCACCAGACTTTCGGTGAGGTAAAACAGGAAATCCTCCTTCATCGCGTCGTTGTTCTGGGCAATCCAGGCGCCGTTGCCATTGTTGACCTCCTGCACCCAGATGCCGTCGCCCCCCTGGTTGTAATACTGCGGGGCGATGAAGTCGTAATAGCCTTCCAGCGCCTGGATGTAACCGACGTATTTGCCGGCGGTGGTGAGGTACGGAAACTCCGGTGCCATGCTGATGATGAAGTGTTTGCCTTGACCTGCGTAGTGGTCCTTGACCAGTTTCAAGGCGGCGGGCAGGACAGTCTTGTTGTCGGCGAAATCAATCGCGCTCTGTTCAAGATCTATATCCAGGCCATCAAAGCCATAGGTTTCCACCAGGCGGATAATCTCGCTGGCCAGTGGCTGTTCGTTGCCTTTATGCAGTTCGATGTGTGCATCGGCGCCACCAAGGGAAATCAGCACCGCCCTGCCCTGGCTGTTCAGCACACCCACCTGGCGACGGAACTCGGCGTCGGACAGCTTGTACGGGGTGAAGGTTGGGATACCGTTGCCCTTCATGAAGGCCACGGCCACCACGTTGTAATCCTTTGGCACATCCACCAGGCTCATATTGGCGAACTGGCCACGCTGGTAGCCATCGCTCGGGCCGGCAGGCCAGTTGTGCCAGAAGCCCATGAGGATCTTTTTGCCGGCAATGCTCGGCATCAGCGAAGCGGCATCGTTGAGCGGCGATTGCAGTGAGGTAAAGTCAATCTTTGACATGTTCTAATCCTTCAGAACGTGTGGGTTTAACGGTGCGGGCTTATTTGAAGTCCACATCGAAGGCTTGATAGAAGGCGTTGCCGGTGTTGGCGACGATCCACATCAACACAATCACATGCTGGCCCTTCTTGTTGGCCGGCAGTTTCACTTCATGATTGACCTTGGCCTTCAGTTCGCCTGCATGGCTGTAGTACGGCACCTGGGCATAGAAGTCTTCAGCGAACGGCTGGGTTTCCAGTTGTGCGCGGGTGATGCGCTGTTTCGGATCCCAGCCATCCTTGGTGATCAGCCAGCGATAGCCACGGGTGGTGTGCGGCGCGGTGTATGCCCAAGTGACCTTGAAGGTCTGACCCGGCTCGACATTGAGCAACGGCCAGGTGAAGGCGCGGCCGAGTTGCTTGGCCATTTCCTCGTGGGTGAAGTTGATGCAGTCACGGGCATCGGTCTTGCCACCGCTGAGGATGAAGCCGTCGGCTGGCGGGGTGACGCTGTCACTGTCGGTTTGGTAAGGCGCCGGGAACGGACCGGCCGTCAGTGCCGGGAAGTTCTTGCCGCCTTCCATTTCATTGACCTGCCAGGTTTCCAGCAGGCCAAGATCCACGGCGACTGCGCCACGGCTGGAAGGGGATGTGACACGACCATGGCGAAGAGGTGTCTGGGTTTGTGGTTTGTTCATGTTGTGACTCCATTCACTTGATTAAGAACTCTCCTTTCTTGAAGGAGAGGACCTCAACCTAACGGAGTGGCTTTTTTTTGCCACAGGCCCATTTTTCACTCATTTTCGTTTCGTGAGGGCGCCGCCCTGAAAATACTGGATATATAACCAGTGCGATGGAAAAGAACCTACGCAACCGGAGGGCGATTTCCTACACGACCAGGCGCACATCCACACAGCTTCTCTCGTAAATCGCTTTATCCCGTTCGCAAGGGATGGCCCTCTGTGGACAAAAAGGGACGTCACTATTTTCAATCAAATAAACCGTCCTCTGTTTGGCCCATCAGGTTTTGCCGACGACAGCCGTTTTTTTAGCGGTGGTCGCGGTAATCGGTCGCACCGTCAGTTCCACGCCCAATGCCAACATCAGCTTCTGGACCGTCTCATAACGTGTCTTTGAGCCGCCTTTCAGGGTTTTATACAGGCTCTCCCGATTCACCCCCGCGGCTTCGGCAACCTTGTTGACACCCAGGGCCTTGGCAACCTCGGCCAGCGCCTTCATAAGGACTTGCGGGTCATGGCACGCCATGCTTTGCGCAAGATAAGCACTGATGGTTTGCGGGCTATCAAGGAAGCGCGAAGCCTCATAGGCACTGGTGCCGGATGTATCCAGCTCGAGGACCGGCATGTCCTCTGGTTTGAATGTCGACTTACTCATGTCATTGACCTCTCAGGGCATCGAGAATCTCTTTTGCCCGCTTGATTCCTCGGGCGTCCTGCTGATCGTATTGGTCACAGATTCAAATGTAGCCTACTGGCTACTCTTTGTAGATCCCAGTGAATTTTTAATGTCGGTGTGCACCGCCAGAAAAAATCCTAGTCCCGCCGCTGCGCAGGCAGCTGAGCAATACTATTAGCGCTTGTGTCCTCAAGACCGAAACGTTGCGTCGCGACTGTAGGAGCGAGCTTGCTCGCGAAGAACGTAAAGATAAGGTGTGCATCCAGAGTGAACGCGGCGCCTATGATTTTTTCGCGAGCAAGCTCGCTCCTACAGGGAGTGGGTGAGTGGGCCAGCGTTGATGTAGACCCGTCCTACAGCAAGCTGCACCGCCTTGCTCCGTTGCCTACAGTTGCGTCAGAATCCGCCGGCTTGTGCGCTTGGATGGGCGTCTCTAAGGTGGCCCGGTCGCTGACAATTCAGTGATCGGGTTTAGTAGCCCGAGGGTCAATTACACTTAGTGCATGAGCTTCATCTATCAGACGTTCCTGTCTGTGCCTGATGGTGGCTGTGCGTAGGGCGCCTTCGGGCGCGCCGGCTTTGTGTAATTCCCCGGTCTACTAACCTGCGTACAGCTGCCACCCTTTCGTTTAGTAGCGAAACGGTGTCGGCCCCATTCAGGAATTACGCATATGTACAAAGTCACCCCAAACCCTCCAAACGATCCAAACCTGAAGCTTGATCAGGCAGCCCGTCGTGCGATCGATCACGCCCTCAACCCCAACGCCGAACCCTCTCCTCCACCCTCGACACCGCTGTTCAGCGTTGCCGACGATGCCAGCAATGAAATGCTCGTCGCCAATAGCTATGAAACCTTTTCCTCAGTAACCGCCCTGCTGCTCGACCTGTCGGATGAACTGACCGGTAAACAGCGCGACGTCGCGTTGGCGATTCATCAGTTAAGTGAGCTGGGAATGTTGTTGGTCGATAAGTTGATGGAGCGCGAGGCGGCTGTAGCAGCTGGCTAAACGTTCAACACGCCCAAAAAAAGCCGAGCCGTCGCGCCCCAAGACGACTCGGTTTTTTTTTGCCAAAGCAGGGGTTGACCTTAAAGCGAGGTTTAAGGTGAGCATGCACCAACCGACAGGATTACTGGACCCTGGATCATGCTCAAAACCCTTATTTCTTTTGCGTTGGTAGCGATAGGTGGCGCGCTTATGACATTTGCACAGGCTGAACCCGGCCCTTCCACGGCCGCTGCAAACAATCGCCAGATCCTGGTGATCATGACCAACCACGCCAGCTACCCCTCAAGGCCCGATACCACGGGCCTGTGGCTGACAGAGCTGACGCATTTCACCGAGGTCGTGGAAGCGGCTGGCTACACGACGGTATTTGCCAGCCCCAAAGGAGGTGCTGTGCCTCTGGACGAGCGCAGCCTCGGTTGGCTGTACATGGATAAGGCGGCGCGTGAACAGTTGCAGTCCCCGGCCTTTCGCGCCCGACTGCAAAACACGCTGCCCATCGCCAATGTCGATCCGTCGCAATTTCGCGCGATCTACTTCACCGGCGGCCACGGTGTCATGTGGGACTTCCCTGGCAACCTCGACCTGCAACGTGTCGCCCAAACCATTTACAACCAGGGCGGCATCGTCTCGGCCGTGTGCCACGGTGTGGCGGGCCTGCTGGATCTGAAGGATGAACAGGGCAACGCGATCATCAAGGGCAAAAACATCACCGGCTTCTCCAATCGCGAAGAACTGCTATCGGGCATGAAGCGTGAAGTGCCGTTCTTGCTTGAAGACCGGCTGCTGAGCCAAGGGGCGCGTTACCGCAAGGGCTGGGTGCCGTTCACCTCATTTGTCATCACCGATGGCCGCCTGATCACGGGCCAGAACCCGCAATCGCCCAAGGCCGTCGCACTCGCCGTAATAACCGAGCTGTCCCACGAACGATAGCGCCTAGCCCCTCTCTGGAGAAAACCGATTGAACATTCCAAGCGCCATTTTAACCGGATTGCTGCTCACCCCTTTTGCCAACCTTGCGTTGGCCGGAACGCCCGAGATGCCCAGCCCCAACGACACAACCCACATCGATATCGCCGGCCAGCAGGTGCCCGTCGTCAAGGGTGGCTTGTACGACCGCTTTCGCTCCAACCCGCCGTTGTCGGTGGTTGCAGCAGAATTACCCGGGGTTGATTTAAGCTGGTTCAAAGGGTTGCAAAAGCACAAGGTCGACATCGGTTTTGAATCCTACTCGCCCAATTTTTACTACCAGAACAGTCGGGTAACAGCAGTCTATACAGCCGACATCGATAAGCTTCGGGCGTTGATGCCACCGCAGGTACTGGCCGCCGTGCAGCCCTTGCAAGTCTGGCCGGGTCGCGGGCTGATCGCGTTTACTGCGTACACCTATGAGCATTGCGATAACGACGCCTATAACGAAGTCGCCGTGTCGATCATCACGAACAAACCTGGCAAAGCCAACCTGGGCCCCTTTACGCTGGTGGGCCAGTCGATGTCGCAGGACTTTTGGGGCTATGTGCTCAAGCTGCCGGTGAATACCGAGCTGGCGCGGGTGCGCGGGGTGGTCGGTTACAACCTGCCGAAATGGCTGACCGGCATTGATCGCAAAGAGGATGGGCACTCGGTGGTGTATGACATTACCGATAGCAAGACCGGCAAACTGGACGTGTCGTTCAAGGCTAAAAAGCTTGAGAAGCTGTCCCGTGATATGGACCTGGTCACCAGCAGTTTCACCAATCTCGATCACCACGGCCAACTGGCCTATGGGTATGCGGTTTCCCGCCAGCTCAGCCATGGCTCCAGCCGTGACGCAGACTCAGCCACCCTCACGCTAGGCGATGGCAGCCTGTCCGATTACCTGCGCGACCTCAAGCTGGGGAAAATGGTGAAGTACGAATACGTACCCGAGTTCCAGAGCGCACTCTATGCGCCAGAGCCGCTCGTCAACCTGATTGGCGAACGCTGAACCTCGTGCGCCGGTCAGGCCCTCGGGGCCCGGCGGGCGCTTTTTTTTGTGGATGAGGCTGGAGCGCCCCCTTCCTCGCGCAGACGGTTTATCAGCATCTGCGCATTCTCGGCACAGGCCATGCCCTCGGGCTTGCCTTCGATGCCCTTGATGACGTTCAGCAACTGCGCCTTGTTCTGGGCCAGCCGTTGTTGCAGAACCTCGATTTCCTCGACCTTGTGCTTGAGCCCGCTGAGCAGCTCGTCATGCTGCCAACCACCGGCACTGCGGGGCATTAACTGCCGGATTTCTTCCAGAGAGAAACCGGCTGCCTGGGCACCCTTGATGATCTCCAACACCGCCTCGGTGCCGGGCGTATAGTCCCGATAGCCGTTGGATTTACGCTCAACCGATTGGATCAGACCGCTCGCCTCGTAGAAGCGGATGCGTGAGGCCGCCAACCCGCTGATTTTTGCCAACTCGCCTATTCTCATGTACCACCCACAAAAAACCATTGACCTTAAAGTTGACTTTAAACCTAAAGTCATTGGGCGGCCAAGGCGGCAATTGGTAGGCGGCGCGCTTGCCAGACACGCATGGGCCGCAGTGGGTCAATCCAGCGCCATGATCGCGATTCGATCAGGCCATCATTTCATTTGGGAGAGGCGAACATGGGCTACGTCACCACGCGAGACGGTGTTGAAATTTTCTACAAGGACTGGGGCCCACGCGATGCCCAGGTCATTTTCTTCCATCATGGCTGGCCACTGAGCGCAGATGATTGGGACGCGCAAATGCTGTTTTTCCTGGGCGAAGGTTACCGGGTCGTTGCCCACGACCGGCGTGGCCACGGGCGTTCCAGCCAGGTCTGGGACGGGCACGATATGGACCACTATGCCGACGACGTTGCGGCGGTGGTCGAGCACCTGGGTATACAAACTGCGGTGCATGTCGGTCACTCCACCGGCGGCGGTGAAGTGGTTCATTACATCGCCCGCCACGGTGAAGAGCGCGTCTCGAAGGCCGCCATCATTAGTGCCGTCCCTCCTTTGATGGTCCAGACCCCGAGCAATCCTGGTGGCCTGCCCAAGTCAGTGTTCGACGACTTGCAGGCGCAGCTGAAAGCCAACCGCGCACAGTTCTATCAGGACGTTCCCGCCGGACCTTTCTACGGCTATAACCGCCCAGGCGCCAAGCCGTCCGAGGGCATCATCCTGAACTGGTGGCGGCAAGGCATGATGGGCTGTGCCAAGGCGCACTATGACGGGATCGTGGCGTTTTCCCAGACCGATTTCACCGAAGACCTGAAGAGCATCCAGATTCCCGTATTGGTCATGCATGGCGACGATGATCAGATCGTCCCCCATGAAAATGCCGGGGTGCTGTCCGCCAAATTGTTGAAAAACAGCACGCTGAAAATCTACCCGGGCTTCCCGCATGGCATGCCTACTACCCATGCCGATACGATTAATGCGGATTTGCTGGCGTTTATAAGGAGCTGATTGATTATTGGGGGGGCGGGTGACCGCCTCCCCTCTACCTGAACCGCTCGTTTCAGGTCATGCTGCGTCCTTCATTTCAAGGACGATAAAAACAATGAAAGCCCCCCTCGCCGCCCTGCTCCTGATCAGCCTGACTGGGCCTGCACTCGCCAACGACCCCATCGGTTTCCAAACCACCACCATCCCTGACACTCACAACATTCGCCCACTGGAAATGGCCGTGTGGTACCCCTCCACCAGCACCGCCCAACCCAAGCTGATCGCTGACAACCTGGTGTTCATCGGTGTGCTTGCGGTGCCTGATGCCGCACCGACGCCCGGTAAACATCCGGTGGTGGTGCTCTCCCACGGCTACGGTGGCAATTGGGGCAAGCAGGCGTGGTTGGCCAGTGCGCTGGCCCGGCAGGGGTATATCGTGGCGGCAGTGAATCACCCTGGCACCACCAGCCAGGATCGCAGCGCGCAAGCCGCCGCGCAGTTGTGGCAACGGCCCAAGGATTTGAGCCGGGCCATTGATGCGCTGCTGGCGCAGGCCACGCCATTTGGCGCGGCGGATAGTGGCCGGATCGCGGTGATAGGCCATTCCCTGGGGGGCTGGACGGTCATGGAGAGCGCGGGGGCGCGTTTTGACCCGGCGTTGTTTGCCCGGGACTGCGACGCCCATCCGACGTTGGTGGCGTGCAAGGCTTACCGTGAGATGAACCCTGAAGGTACGCCGAGCGGGAAGGCTCAAGTGGCCGCGGACTTGAGCGACAAGCGCGTGACCGCTGTGGTGTCTCTGGACTTGGGCCTGTCGCGCGGCTTTACCGATGCGAGCCTAGCGGCATTGCCGGTGCCGGCTCTGGTGATCGCCGCCGGTGTGCCGTCAGCGGATTTGCCGGCGCAGATGGAATCCGCCGACATGGCCAAGCGGCTGCCAAAAACGTCGACACAGTACGTGGAGATCCAGGACGCCAACCACTTCAGTTTTATGTCCCAGTGCAAACCGGGGGCGGCAGCGGTGCTTGACGCTGATGTGCCCGGTGACAGCATCATTTGCCAGGACGGCGAAGGCGCGCGGCCACGGCCCGTGATCCAGCAGCAGATAACCACGCTGATCACCCAGTTCCTGGCGCGCTGAGCCCGTGGCGAGGGAGCTTGCTCCCGCTGGAGTGCGCAGCGCTCCCAGCTTTTTTGGGGCCGCTACGCAGCCCAGCGGGAGCAAGCTCCCTCGCCACGGTTACCGGCTCTGCCTTAACTGACTGGCATTAACCCAGGGCCCGGTCACATTTGTTGAAACTGGTATCATCCGCGCCTTTCCCTCTCAGGCACCGCGACATGAACCGCCAGAAAAAACTCCAGCAGCTCTTCAAAGCCAAAGCGAAAAAGGCCAGTGCCAAGCTGGCGCCCAAAAGCAAAGACAGATACATCAGCAAGGCCGACCGTTTGAAGCTGGAAACCGAAGCTGGCCAGGACCCGGTTACGCCCCCCGAGACGCCTGCTGAGTAAGGCGCATGGCTGAAGGGGTGGCCGCTTCATACTTACCCCAGATACGCCGCAGATGCCGCGCCGAACCGAAGCCTGCGCGCTCGGCGATGGCTTCAATGTCCAGGGCCGACTCGGCCAGCAGTTCGCGGGCTACAGCCAGGCGCAGGCGATGCAGATAGTCCAGCGGGCTGGTGCCGACATGCTCCTGAAACAAGCGCGCCAGGTGGCGACTGCCGGTACAGGCCAGGGCCGCCATACGGGTGACCGTCCAGGTTTCACAGGGCGCGGCGGCGATGGCGTCTTGCACACGATGCACCGCCGGGTGCAGGTGATTACGCCCGGTTATCCAGGGCGACAACTGCGGGTCGCTGCCGCTGCGGCGCAGGTACACCACCATGTCTCGCGCCACCGCGCACGCCAAGCGTGGCCCGGCCAGTTCGGCAACCAGGTGCAACATTAGGTCGATACCCGCTGTAATACCGGCGCTGCAACTCACAGGGCCATCGGTGACGTACAGACGGTTTTCCAGCACCCGGGCCTTGGGGGCGAGGGCCTGCAGGGTGGCGCACAGAGAATGATGCGTGGTGCATTGGCGCCCATCGAGCAGCCCGGCCCTGGCGGCACTCAATGCGCCGGCGCACACGCACACCAGACGCTCGGCCGAGGGCGCGAAGACGTTTTGCAGCCACTGGGTGAGCTGATGGCTGGCCGATTCGAAGGCCTTTTGGTGGGCTTTCGACACGTTCATCGTGGAGCCCACCAACACCACCAGCGTACCGGGGGCCAGGGTCGGCGGCAGCGGCGCCAGCCCCATCAGCGGCAAGCCGATGGAGGTGTGCAGCGTTGCCACCGGGCTGACGTATTGCAAGTCGAAATCCACCGCCGCCGGGTCGTCGACCTGCGCGGCCAGGCGCAGTACTTCGGCAGGCCCGGCCAGGTCGAGCATCAGCACGTTTGGCAATAGCACGAACAGCACCGGTACGCTCACCGCTTCACTCCGCCAGTGCCTGGGCGACCGTTACGATGCGGGCGAAGCGGTCATCGAGGACCAACTCCGTGCGTTCGCGAATCTCAGCTGGCGTATAGACCCGGCCGCTACGCACGTGGGTCATCGGGAAGGTCAACGTCGCCTCGCTGACAAAATCCACCTTGAAGCCGCTGTCCGCAGCCTGCCGCGTAGTGGTCTCGCAGCATTGCTCAGTGCGGATGCCGCTGATGATCAGCGTGGTGACGCCCATTTCCACCAACCGAGCGGCCAGTGGCGTACCGGCCAAAGCACTGTGGTAGCGCTTATGGATCACCAGTTGCGGCTTGATCGACAGCTCGCTCAATGCCCTGACGTTGCCCGATTGCATGGAGAAATGCCCTTGGTCTTCAACATGGAAGACTTGTACCACCGGGATGCCGCGCTGAACACAACCATCGATGAGGGCCTGCTGTTTTTCCAGATAGTCGGGCAGGTCGTTTTCGGACCAGTAGGTTGAATGACGGAACGAGTGCTGGGCGTCGATCACGATCAGGGCTTTATGGGTCATGGACAGTCCTTGTGGCTTGCATCAGTGGGTAAACGATGCACGCCATGGTAAGGACCACCCACAGTGCGCGACAGACGCAAGGCAGACTACTTCAGGACGGATTCGGACATGTTACCGGGCACGCCATGGCACAACGGCTGCCGGGTTCGAAGCCATGGGCGTACTCATCCGCCAGGATCGTTTCCAGACGCGAATCGACGTGAATTGCAAAGCCCAGGCGCCGGTAGAACGGAGCATTCCAGGGTACATGCTTGAAAGTGGTCAGCGTCACCGCACGCAGGTGTTGGGCGCGGGCATGCTCTATCGCCGTTTCCACCAATCTGCGCCCCCAGCCCTGGCCTTGCAGCGGCTGGGCAACCGACACTTCATGGATATGCAGGTCGTCGCCAAAGCGTTCTGCGCTGAGGAAGCCTTGAGGGCGATCGTGGTCATCAACCACCACCCAACAGGTCGATAACGCGATCCACTGCCGATGGCACTCGACGCCGATCGGCGCGGCATCCGCCAGCCAAGCCAGCCCTTCGATTGCGCGAAATGCCTGGGCTGCGCTCTGCTCGATGGCGGGCAACAAACCGGCATCTTGCGCGCGCGCCAGGCGAATGTGGGTGGACTGCTCAGCAGCCACTCAAGGCCACCTGGGGCCGTTCGCCCGCAAAGAAGAAGGGCCGCAGGCGCACGCCCACGCCGTTGCCGATAAAGGCCGCCACCAGCCACACCCAGCCATGCAGGCTGCCCGAGGCGATGCCACTGAAGTACGCGCCGATGTTGCAGCCATAGGCTAGGCGCGAACCGTAGCCAAGCATCAGGCCGCCGATCACAGCCGCGATCAACGAGCGCGCTGGAATATTCAGGCTGGGCGCAAAACGCCCGGCCAGGCCAGAGGCCAGCAGCGCGCCGAGGACAATGCCGATGTCCATGACGCTGGTGATATCTTCCCACACCGGTGCAGCCAGGGCCTTGGCATTGCCCGGCATCTCCCAGAATGCCCAGCTGGCAACGTCCACGCCCAGCCCGCTCGCCACCTTGGCGCCCCACAGCGCGAACGCCGAGGTAATGCCCCACGGCCGCCCAGCCAAGGCCAGGGTGGCGTAGTTGAGCAGCGCCAGGCCAATCGCGCCCCACACTAACGGCCATGGCCCACGCAGAAAGCGGCGTAGCCCTTGGTGCTCGCTTTGCACGCCTTGTTCAAGTTGACCATAGCGACGTTTTTCCAGGCGCACGGTCACCATAGCAATCAGCGCGAACACCGCCAGGCTCAGGACCAGCGCCGGCAGCACACCGAAACTTTTGACAATGGAAACCGCCGGGAACGATGGCAGTGCAAACCACCAGTCGACGTGATGGGTGGCGATCAACGAGCCGCAGATAAAGAACAGCAGTGTCACCAACATCCGCGCATTACCGCCGCCGACGGTGAACAAGGTGCCCGACGCACAGCCGCCGCCCAGTTGCATGCCGATCCCGAAGATAAACGCCCCGAACACCACCGACACACCCGCCGGCGCCACCAACCCGGCCACCGGTTGGCCGAACAAGGTGCCCGCGCCCAGCGCCGGGAAAAACAGCACCACCGCTACCGCCAGCATCACCATCTGCGCACGCAAGCCAGCGCCACGCCGATCATTGATAAACACGCGCCAGGCCGAGGTGAAACCGAAGGCTGCGTGATACAGCGTCAGGCCCAGCGCGGCGCCGACCACCAGCAGCAACACCTGGCGTGCGCCGACCATGTTCTGCAGGAACAGCGCGCCCGCCACCAGGATGATAAAGGCAATCAGTGGCGCGACGGGCTTGCGCACGGGCGTCAGGGAAAGAGACGTGCTCATGGGGTTCTCGATTGGTTGGAAGGAGGCAAGTATAGCCTCAGAAGGAATTTGATCAGGTGGGGCATTACCGAAAGGATCATCGTTTGAACCACCGCTTTCGCAGCCTCGCTAAAGCTCGACAGCTCCCACAGGGGATCGGCTGTGTATGTGGAATCACGCTTTGCAGGACCATCGCGCCAAACACAATTCTCGACAGCAACACCGTCCAAATGTGGGAGCTGTCGAGCCCCAGCGGGGCTGCGAAGGCGGCGGCACAGACAACCTCTTCATCGCCTGAACCACCGCTTTCGCAGCCTCGCTAAAGCTCGACAGCTCCCACAGGAGATCGGCGGTCTATGTGGAATATCGGTTTGCAGGGCCATCGCGCCAAACACGACTCTCGACAATAACACCGCCCAAATGTGGGAGCTGTCGAGCCCCAGCGAGGCTGCGATGGCGGCGGCACAGGCAAAATCTTCAGCGCCTGAACTACCGCTTTCGCAGCCTCGCTGAAGCTCGACAGCTCCCACAGGGGATGGAGGACTGACTAACCCAGGCTGATCGACTGCCACGCTGCTTCAGCCAGCAGTTCGCGGTATTCAAATGGACTCTTTTTGACCTTCGCCGACAACCACGCACGCGAGTAACTTTCCGCCGCGCCAATGATCAGCGAAGGGATCAGCTCGGCAGGCAAATGACTGAAATGCTCCTTGCGCCCTTCCCCGCTCATCCACTCCTTCAACTGTTGGTTGCGCTGTTTATTGCGTGCAAGCAGCTCGTCCTTGAACGGGCCGCTGGAGACGGCAAAACGGCTTTGGAACACGAACCGCGCCCAGTCCGGCTGTGCGGTCACCCATTCAACGTAGCTGTACACCAGCCCGACGACGCCTGCGTGGGCGGTGTCCGCTGCTTGCAGATAGTGGTCACGCAGACTGGCCTGGTCCTCCAGCGCCGCAAAGAACAGCGCAGCGACCAACCCTTCTTTATTGCCGAAGTGGTGATAGATAGCGCCCACGCTGGTGTCGCAGCGCGCGCGAATGGTTTCGATAGAGGTCGCCTCGATGCCCACCTCGTTAAAACACGCCAGTGCTTCGCGCAGGATGATGCGCTTGAGGTCGCTGCGCCTGCCGGGGAAGGTGCGCTCGATGAGATCGATGGAGTGCATGGAGGAACGCCAAATCAAAACAGTTTATAGGCTGAACGACCGGCAGAGAAAGCTCAGGTTGACAGTCGTGGAATAAACAGAATATTGTTCCGTTACAGAATATTATTCTGCAAATGACCCTTGAGGATATTCCGATGAGCCAAGCCCTGAGCATGTTCAATAGCGTAGGCCCCGCCGCATTCAGCAACCTGGCGTGCCAAATGGCACCCTACTTCAGCACCATCACTCCCGAGATCGCGGAGCTCAAACCCAACCATGCGGTGGTCACCGTGCCGTTTCGCAAGGAAATCACCAATCACCTGGCCTCGGTGCATGCCATCGCACTGTGCAACGCCGCCGAACTGGCCGGCGGCATGATGACCGACGCGTCGATCCCCGCAGGCGCACGCTGGATTCCCAAAGGCATGACTGTTGAATATCTGGCCAAGGCGAAAACCGATATCCGCGCTGTTGCCGATGGCAGCGCTATCGATTGGCAAACCGCCGGAGACAAGATCGTGCCGGTGGAGATCTTCGATGCGGGCGGCGTCAAGGTCTTCACCGCCCACATCACCATGAATGTGAAGCTCGCTTAGGCACAATCGTTCAACAGACTCCAGATGCGCCGTCTGCCGGCGGCGTGTCCCGTACATTCGTAAAATCAAGAATGACCGTAAACCGCTGTTGCTCACGGATCACCTCAATCTGCCAGCCCAACTTTGCGCACAACTGCCGCATCAACTGCAACCCAAGCCCATACCCAAAATCATCGGACTCCTGCCGCGGCTTGACCTCACTGATGTAATTGGCAATCACCAGCCGGGGGTATTTGAAACTGATATCCACCGTGCCCTCTTCCGCGTATTGCAGCGCATTGCGCAGGAAGTTGCCGATCACGATACGACACGCCGTAGGGGGCAGCCGGCAAGGTTCGTTGTGGATGTCGATGCTTAGCTCAATATCCCGGTGACCGATCAGGTAGCGGTGCCTTTCAATCAGTTCGCCAACTACCTCGCTAAGATTAACGTCTTCCTCGGGCAACGACTCTGGACGTTCGCGGCTCATCCACAGCAATGTCTCGGCGATGAGCTGCATATTGAGCACCGAGCGTTCTACGCGCTGCAACGAGGGTGGTAGCACACCACCCGATTGCAGGGCCAACAATTCGATATTGGCCTTGAGCACCGCCAGCGGCGTGCGCAGTTCATGGCTGGTGTAGCGCAACAGACGGCCTTCTCGCTGGCTGGCGGCCTGCACTTGTTCAACACTTTTGGCCAGGGCATCGGCTAACATATTGAACTCCTTGAAGTTGAAACCCGGCCGCTCGCTGGCCAGGGCGTCAGGATTGTTCAGGGTGCTGGACCATTGGATCAGACGTCCCAGCGGACGCACCAACCACCACACCAACAGCGCGATGATAATCAGCGCCGGCACGAATACGGCCAGGCTGATGAGCTGGACGCTTTCCAGTACCTGGTCAAAGTAGGCGTCGGACAATGGCGTCTCCACCTCTCCCCCTACTTCCTTATCGTGGTCGATGTCATACATGTAGAGGGTTTTGCCGTCGCCCAGAGGTTGTTCGAGAACGATATGGAACGGCGCCTCGTCGTCATCGGAATAGAGATCGCCGAAGATATTCACCGCACCAAAGGACAGGCTCGGCGGTGCATTCAGCAACTCGCGCACGTCCTGCGGCAACGCCTCCTTGCCGATGACGCTGGTGTAGTAGTAATTGTGCGGCGTCGGCGTGGTCGGGTCCTGTTTGTAGTGCCGGAGAAAATACAGGGCTTCCTCCTCCATCATCGCGCTGGCGGTGTAGAACAGGCCGCGCACGGTGAATTCAGGTAGCAGCCTGCTATAGATCACCAGCACCACCGCAATCAGACACAGGAAACTGCCGCTGATTACCCACTTCAGGCTCAGGCCGCTACGCATGGGCCTTTACCTGGATGCCGACACCCGCCAGGGTATGGATCAATGGCCGGCCAAAAGGTTTGTCTACCGTCTTGCGCAGCCGATGCATATGCACTTTGAGCGTATTACTGTCAGGCGGCTCATCGCCCCAGATTTTGCTTTCCAACCGCTCCCTGGGAACAGGCTCGGGGCTGGCGCGCATCAAGTGCTCCAGCAAGGCCCAGCAAATGGGTGACAGATGCAGCTCCTGCCCTGCCCGGCTGACTTTGCGGGTGGTCAGCTCCATGACCAAGTCGTCCACTTGCAGGCGGCTGGTCTGGCCGCTGCGCCGCAGGCTCAAGGCGCGAATCCGCGCCACCAGCTCGGCAAGCTCGAACGGCTTGACCAGATAGTCGTCGGCTCCCGCAGCAAAACTGGCGAGCTTGTCGGGCAACGCATCCAGCGAGGTCAGCATCAGGATGGGGGTCTGGATGCCTTGCTGGCGTAACCCTGCGCACAACTGCTGGCCGTTCAGTCGCGGCAGCATGATGTCCAGCAGAATGACGTCGTAATGCTGGTTGAGCGCCAGGTTGAGCCCGGCCTGGCCATTGCTGGCGTGATCGCAGACGATACCGCTGATCTCCAGGTACTCGATGACAGTGGTGGCCAGGTCCAGGTTGTCCTCGACCAGCAGCAGATGAATATGCACGGAAAAACCCTCGGGCAGATGGTGCTCAGCGGTGTGAAGGATAGCGGAAGTCAGGCTGTTTCCTGCGATGTTTACCTGGTGTTAACCCCGTGCTGCTTAGGCTAAGGCTCTTCTTATCCAGAGCTCGTCACCGTCATGAACCTGTATTCGATGATCAAAGGGGTGCTGTTAGCCGTGATTTTCCTCGCGCTGATGGTGGGCATCCTTCCACAGCAAACTCAGTTGGTACGCATGGGAGGCAGTGGCTGGTTTCTGATTGGCCAGAATGTTGAGCAGACAGGGTCGTGTCATGTCGCCCGTGCGTCGTGATGAGCTGGGCGCCAACTATGCCAGCCAGTTGGTCGCCTGCGTGGTGCTGGTTATTGGTGTGGCGGTTTCGATGGGTATCTATATCGCGCGCTTGAATGCGCACCTCGATGAGCAACGCAACCTGACCTCGGTGTATCTGCCCGACTGCCCTGACGGCCGTGGTGGTTTTATGGTCTATCCCGATGACAGGCGCAGTGGTGACGAGTGCTACACCGCGCAGGAAGATGAGTCGATCGATGTCGATGAGCTGCAGCGGCTATCAGGCTGGAGCCTTGCGCAACGGTTCGACTCCATCCCGCCAGCGGCTCAATCACCGCGCACGTTTTAGATGCACAGCCTTTATGCTTACCCAGTGCAGGCGCCGGGCCGCTCTAAAGCCGCTGCGCTGGAGGCAGACTTGCTGCCAGGCCAGGTCGCCAACGGCGAGCTGCGCAGCGCACCAGAACACCCTCTCAACGTTTCACGCCTGAACATGCCGCCGCGTTGATCACTGTCATTGCCAGTTGAAACACATACTGCCAATACTCCACCACACCATTCATCAGCCCCGCTGGCGAGTACACTCGACAGCAATGCCCACCAGGACAACCCTGCTGGGCAGGTTGCTGCTGATTATCATGGAAACTTGAGAAGGACACTCAAATGGTACGTGCCGTTACTATCCTCACCGAGAATTTTTCTGACTGGGAGCCCGCGCTGATCAATTCCACGGGCCGTGCCTACTATGGCTTCGAGACTTGTTTTGCCGCTCCCGGTGGCAAGCAAGTGACATCATCCGGTGGCATGACCATCATTCCCGACCTGGCCATCGAGGCCATTCGGCTGGACGATGTCGACTTGCTGATTGTGCCGGGAGGCCCGATCTGGAGAACAGACAACGCCCCCGCCATCGAGGCGCTGGTCCGTGAGGCTCACGCCAGGAACATCGTCGTGGCGGGAATCTGTGACGGTACCCGCGTACTGGCCAAGGCTGGAGTGCTGGATCACTTGCAGCACACCTCCAACTCCGCTGACAACCTCAAGCAGGTGCATTATCGCGGAGCAGATTATTACCAAGACGTACCGTACGCCGTTGCCGACCAGGGAGTGGTCACGGCTCCTGGCAGCGCGCCGGTCAGTTTCATGGCCCAAATTCTCGACACCTTGGGTTTGAAAGACAAGAAGCTGGATGCCTACCTGGCCATGCATGCGGCTGAACATATTCACGGCTGAACCCCTTCCCTCTGTCTCTCCCCCTCACCTCGGCGCTGCGGCCTGTTACCGGGCCGTAGCGCGCTTCACCGTTGAACCGCCCCTCCAATACTCAAAGCGGCAGAACCGATGCTGAACATGATTGAGTGGTGGATATGTATGAACATACCGCCTGACGAGGTCAACAAAATCGCCCGGTTCCGCGAACTCAATGATGCTCAAAAAGCGCTGATGCTTTCAGCTCGTAAGAAGTCAGGGAAATTCACGGAGGGGTCCTGGGACTCTCAACAGCAACTGAATGCTGATAGCCGCCTCCTCACCGATGAAGCGTATCGACATCGACCTCAACCGACATGCCCGGGCGCAGCGAAGACTCGAAAGGCTGGTCCGGATCAACAGATATGCGCACCCCGATACGCTGCGGTACCTTGACGAAATTGCCCGTTGCATTGTCCGGCTTGAGCACCGCGAATTCCGAGCCCGTCGCTGGTGAGAGCCGCTCGACATGCCCCTTTAGCGTCGCCCCTCCTAACGCATCAATCCTGAGCGTCGCGATCTGCCCGGGCGCAATAGCCTTAGTCTGCGCCTCCTTGTAGTTCGCGACTATCCAGTGATCAGCGGGCACTACCGACATCAATTGTGTACCGTGGGTCACGAATTGGCCCAACGCACGCCCACTTCTCCGAGCACGCCATCCTCCGGCGCCTGGATGACCGTGTGATTAAGATCAATCTGAGCCGCACGCAGTTTTGCCTGTGCCACCCGCACCTGGGCTTCCAGACCTTCACGGCCGACATCCACGGTACGCAACTCCTCCCGAGCAATCGACTCTTGCGCACCCGCCTGCTGTACCTCGGCCCGGGCTTGACTGAAATCGGCTCGTGCCTGGTCACGCTCGCGCGTAGAAATGGCGCCATCCATGACCAACGCGTTTGCGCGCTGCATGTCAGCGCGGGCACGCAATAAGCGCGCCTGCGCACCGGCCGTAGCTGCAACTTGACTCTCGATGCCCGCCATGCGAGCAGCGTGCGCCTGCTGGTTGTTGGAGAGGTCGGCCTTGGCGACGGCAAGATTGGCGGTCGCCTCATCTACCTGCGCCTGATAGACCTCATCGTCAATACGCACAAGGACCTCGCCACGCTTGACCTGCGCGAAATCCTGCCCGGCCACCTGGACGATATAGCCGCTGACCTGAGGGGCAATCACCGTGGTTCGCCCCCTCACATAGGCGTTATCTGTCTGTTGCAGACCTGCGTCAAAAGGCGGCAACTTCCAGATGTACAGGACGATCGTAATAACGCCAATCGCAGCCAGCACCATGATGATGCCTTGCAAACGGCCCCGGGGCGGGGGCGACCAATGAGAAGCAGTGTGTTCAACATCCGATGGAACAGTCATGGAATCAGTCATTTACGTTCTCAGGCTCGCGACGGATGCGCGAGAGGAAAAAAGCCGACATCTGCAGATAAAACACATACATCGCGGTGCCAAAAGCCAGCACTGACACGATGCGAAAGACGTCATTGAATGCCAGTACGCTAGCCTGTTGCTGCAACGCTTTTCCTAGCAGCTTGCTGCTCTGTTTCTGGCGCTGTTCCGGGTCGGCTATATGACTCGAAAGCAACGCCTCGCCAATGCCGAGGCGCGCTACGACAAGGGGATTGGTGATCGGCGCACTGTCCGCCAGGCTAGCGATATGGGACTGGGTTCTGATGAACTCGTAGCTGCCCATTACAGCCGACCCTGCCAGGCTGCCGATACTCTGGCTCGCCCCGTACAGGACCACGAGCGTGATCATGTACTGAGGTCCCTTCGCGAACAGTTTGAGGAAGCCAAAGATCAAGGCAGGCCCGATAAACAGCGTCGCACCGAACCCAATCAAACACTGGCTCAGGTACAGTTGCGGCGCACGCGTGAGGCTGGTGGATTGCGAGTCCAGATACGCTCCCGTTGCGATAAACAACGCCGCGACCATGACCTGCCAGGGGATACGTTTGGGCGACAACGTCAGGCAAGCGACGACGATCCCCGCCAGCATCGACACCAGTACGCACGCAAACAGGACACGCAACTGATCGTTATTGAGCCCGCCCATTGATAGCAAACCTACCGAGCCGAAAGTCTGCTCGGCCAGCGATAGCCGAACCAGCAGCGCAATCGCAACAAAACGCATCAAGTCGAAACTGCCCAGCCATTCCAATTGCAACAGCGGCTGACGCCGACGTCTTTCAATGAACACCACCGTCACCAGCAGTGAGATAGCCGCCACCAGCATCCAGCCGAGAAAGGGCGCGTCGGTCCACCAATAGCTCCGGCCGAGGCCAAGCACACCGGCAAACAGCAGGAAGGACGAAACCAGCAATACAATCACCACTGCGTCCGAGGCAGAAAACACGCTGGCCCTATCACTGCGTGGCAAAGGCACCGCCAACGTCACACCCAACACCGCCATACCAATGCCCAGATTCAACAAGTGCAGCCCCAGCCAATGTTCCGAGGCGAGAAATTCCACGGGAATCATGCGCGCCACCGGCGATCCTATCTGGGTAAGCCCTACGCTGATAATCAGGGCCATCGGCTGGGCCGATGGGGCTAGGGCCTGCATCAGATAATAGGTACTCAAGGCGATCAACGTCGCGCACATCAAGCCGTTGATCGCCGTGGCAATGACCGCAGTTGTCAAAGTGGGCCACAGTAACTGCAGCACACAGGCAGCGATGTAGGTACCGACAATGCTTGCCGTAACCAAAGGGATTCCGAACTGCATCCGGGCCTTGACCAAGGTCAGGTTGGCGCTGGCATTGATCGCCAAAAAAACTGCCACCAACCATGAGACCTGAGCCGTGTACTCGCCAATAGAGCCAGAGATTACGCCTAGATTGCTCGCCACCAGGCCGTTGCACAGCGTCGTGCAGGTTCCGAGGAATAAGCCTACGACAAAATAGATGGCACGCCTGGCCGGCGACAGCTTGGGCTTATAAGGACTGCCCGCCATCGCCGGTTTCTCGTCAGCTTTGAACACGTATTCAGCGCTGGCCATGTGCAGGTAACGCCTTCTTTTGCTGTCGCTGCAGACGCTTCACGGTTGGGATGTCGGAAGGCTGAAGGCCATTACATAGTCACCGGTGTCGGGAGAATGCGCTGCCCCGCCTACGGAAATGACAACGTACTGTTTGCCCGTCGTCGGCGAGACGTAGGAGATCGGCGTGGCGCTGGCGCCGACCGGTAATTCATGTTCCCAGACGAGTTTGCCACTTTGCCCGTCGTATGCCCGGATGTAGTAGTCCTGATAACCGGCAAAGAATACGAGGCCGCCTGCCGTGGTCATCGTTCCTGCATAAGTTGGCATGCCCATGGGCATGGGCAGGTGTGATGCGATACCCAGTGGCCCCAATTGCTCTGTGGTGCCAGCCGGCACTTGCCAGGCCACCTTGTGCGTATTCAGATCGACCGCCGTGACGGTCCCATAGGGTGGCTGGTTGCACGGAACCCCTAGGGATGACATCCAGATATAAATGGCTTGACCGTAAGGTGTTTTCAACTGCGGTGACGGCCCATGTCCGCTCACCTCGATCTGGTGGGTTTTTGTCCAAGTATTGAATTCATCACGAGGCATCAGCCAAAAGATGTTCGGCACCCGGATATCGTTCATATAAGCCAGATGATTAACGGGGTCGTAGGAGACGCTACCCCAGTTGAATCCTCCGATATTGCCGGGCTGATCCAGCGCCTTGGTCAGACCGATCGGCGTGAAGTCGCCCTCGTAGCGCAGTTGCTTGAACATGATGCGGCACATGAGTTGGTCGAACATGATGCGGCACATGAGTTGGTCGAACATGGTTGCCCCCCACATCTTCTTCTCGGTGAGGTGTTCGGCACCGATAGTCGGCATCCCTACCGAATAAGGCTGTGTAGGCGAAAGCTTTTCTTCAGGTACCGCACCGGCCGTAGGCACGGGCTTTTCGACGACGTCGGCAATCGGCTCTCCGGTGGCGCGATTTAGCAGGAAAAGCTGGCCACGCTTGGTGGTTTGCAATACCCCGGGGATGGTTCCGCCTTGGCCGTCAGGCAAATCGACCAGCGCGGGTTGAGAAGGCAAGTCGTAGTCCCAGATGTCGTGATGGACGGTCTGGAATTTCCATTTCGGGCGGCCCGTCATGATATCGAGGGCGACAAGGGAAGAGTTGTATTCACCCGAGTGCGGTGGTCGCTCCATGCCGAAAAAGTCCGGCGTGGCATTTCCCAGCGGCGCATAGATAAGACCCAACTGGTCGTCATAGGCAGCGGCGGTCCACATGTTGGGCGTGCCGGGCGTGTAGGTCTGCCCCGCCGGTGGCAAGCCGGTTATGTCCGGGTTGCCTAGGTCCCACGCCCATGCCAGTGCGCCGGTGCGGGCATCAAAGGCGCGGATCACGCCTGACGGCTCACCGCGACTGTAGTTATCAACTACCCAGCCACTGATAATAATGTAGTCGCGCGCCACCAGCGGCGCGGAGGTCTGAAAGTAGAACCCAGGCTTAACGTCGCCCATGCCCTGCTTCAGGTCGACGACGCCGTCGCTGCCAAAACCTGGGCACTGCTTGCCGGTCTTGGCATCTAGTTCGATCAGGCGCGCATCGATGGTGGAATTGACGATTCGTTCCGCACAGACGCCATCAGCCGGCGCCTCCTTGAGCTTGTAGTAACCCAGGCCGCGGCAACGGTTCCAGATAGGAGATGCACTATGGGTATCGAATTTCCAACGTTCTACCCCCGTATCTGCATCGATGGCAGCAATGCGATCATCGGGTGTGCAAGTGAACAACGTATCTTCAATTTGCAATGGGGTGTTCGAATCCACGGCGCCCTTGTCCAACTGGATCTTCGCGCCGGTACGATAGGTCCAGGCCACTTTCAGGTCCTGAACGTTGTCACGGTTGATCTGCGTAAAGGGCGCGTAGCGCGTACCCGCAGTGGTTCGGCCATATGCGGACCAATTTGAAGGCGTGGTGTTTGTGGCGGCTGCAGTAAAAGGTGTGCCCGAGCCAGGCGAGACGACACCATGTGGAGTAAAGGCAAACCCAAAGAACACCGCCGTCCCTAATAGCGCTAGTACACCCAGACCGCGTATCCGACGCCGGGAGTCCGCAGGCGACCAAGTGGATAACAGGAGCAAGCCGATGCTCGCCAACGCTGCCGGTACGAGCAGGCGTGGAAACAGCGCCCAATAGAACGTGCCTGACTCCCAGAGCGCCCATGGAACACTCAGCACGGCAACCGCTACCAGCAGCCATACTCCACAAACTTGCCTACGCCAAAGCATGACGCCAGCGCTCAGATAGGCCCATCCGGCCAGCACGTAATAAAACGATCCGCCAAGGGTTAAGAGGTAAGCTCCACCTAACAATAACCCCAGCCCCATCAAGGCAACTAGGCTGGCAAAAATACGATTTATCGAGGTCACAGTTGAACTCCTATACGCTAAATGGCTCTCAGACTTGGTGATGATAGTGTTAGCCTATTAATTTTAGCCATGCCATATGGAGCAACTATACATTGCATAAAAGCAACGCCATGTGGAGCGAATACCACACCTTCCTCGTTGCCGCGCAAACATTGAACTTCAGCCGTGCGGCTGAACGGCTTGGGCAGAACACTTCAAGCATCAGTCGCGCCGTGACCCGGCTGGAGGAGCACCTGGGTCTGCGCTTGTTCAATCGGATGCCGTCTATGCGATTGACGGACCCGGGCGAGCGGCTCTATAGCGAAATCGCGCCCTTGTTCGAAGGCCTTCAGGAGGTTGAAAGCGCGATCAAGTCGGATGATGGAAAAATTAGAGGACGTATCCGGGTCGTCGGATCGCCCGAGGTTGTGCACTGGTTTATCAACCCGGCTATCGCTCGAATGCTGGAAGAACAGCACGAAATTCATTTTGAAGTGGAGGCCAGCACACGCGTGCCAAACCCCATTGAAGAGCCAGTGGATGTCTACTTCAGTCATCGCCGCGCCGAAGTGATTAACAAGTCGCTGGTTGCTCGGCCAATCTGTTCAATGCCACAAGGGTTATTCGCTTCTCCCCTGTTACTGGCCGGCAGGAAACCTCCCCGTGTACCGGACGATCTCCTGCAATGGCCCTGCCTTGGGCGTCAGGGAGAACCCGAGTGGGAGCTGATCGACCCCCAAGGACATAAACACCTGACGCCGGTGCAAGCCATCCTGCTTGCCACACCGAACGATGCGCGCATGGATCTTACTCTGCGCGGACTTGGCATCGCGCAGTTCAATTTGCCCAGCGCCAATGACGCCGTAGAGAGCGGCAAACTGGTACGTGTTTTACCTGGCTATACCCTCCAGAACATGTCGCTGTATGCTTTTCTACTTTCACGGCGCTTGATTCCGCAGGCGGTGCAGATCTTTCTGCGCTACACCACGGAAGAGGCAAAAAAATACTTTCCTGATTGAGTCCTGACTTGATATCGGTTCGTTAGGGCAGATGACGTACGACCTTAATAATCTTATAGCCTCCTATTCGTTGCATAACCGAGTAAAAACACTATGGGTAATTACTTTCATCATGTTCTTATTGGACTATTAGCCCTGCTTCCTATGGCCAATCCTCTAACTAGCATCTCCCTTTTACTAGGACTTGGAGGAAAGCTGCCTACAGTAGAGCGTAACCGGCAAATCCTGAAGGCAAGCTTGTATGTAGCTCTGATTATGTTTGTCAGCTTCTACGGGGGCAGCCTGGTAATGCAGGTATTCGGAATATCTGTTCCCGGCTTGAGGATAGCGGGAGGCCTGATCGTCACCTACATCGGTTTCGCCATGCTTTTTCCAGCAACGACACCTGACGAAACGGAGGTTCAGAAAGATTTCCTTTCAGAGAAAGAGAAAGCAACTCCACATTTTCGCGATTTGTCATTTGTACCTTTAGCTCTTCCTGGTGCAGCAGGCCCCGGCACGATAGCGTTGCTTATCAGCTCCGCCTCTACCCTGCAGTCGACCTACCAGACCCTACCACTCGTCATTCACCTTGCAGCCGCAACCGTATTCATCATTACTGCGCTTATTTTCTGGATAGCTTTAAGATGTTCGGGGCGAATCATGAAAGTGCTTGGTGAGTCAGGAATCGATGCAATTTCCCGAGTCGTTGGTTTTCTACTGGTTTGTATGGGTGTTCAGTTCGTTATCAATGGTGGTTTTGAGTTAGCGTCTACACCTATGCACTGAATTATAGTTTTCATAATAGTGAATTATTAAAGGCCGTTGATATTCCCGCGGCCACGTTCGCTAGCAATTTTATCAAATGCCTGGCTCAGCGCTTCACCTCATTACCGACAGAAGAAAGCGCTCCGCGGAGGCATTTCATTATTAACGATCAGTTGGTAGGTCCCGCCCGGCGCCTCACGCGTTAGCGTATAGAACAAGGACAGTGACGGCTGGGATCGAGATCGATCAGTAAGGTCCAATGACACGCGTCGGCGCAGAACGCGCCTAGATTGGCGCCAACCGTGGTTTTCCCCGGTCCGCCTTTGGTTGAAACGACTGCTGCGACTTTCATTGGCCTTACCTCTGAATCGAAGGATTAGAGATGGCGTCATGCTAAGCGCGCTAAGCGTCTGGATTGCTGGGTCAAATCCCAAGCAAAAAAAAGCCTGCATCTCTGCAGGCTTTTCTCTATCTGGCTCCACGACCTGGACTCGAACCAGGGACCCAATGATTAACAGTCATTTGCTCTACCAACTGAGCTATCGCGGAATGCGCCGTATGTTACTGATTAAAAAGAAGAAGTCAAGCGCCCTCAGAAATTTTCCGCAAATCGTCGCCCTGCTCGCTTGAATACGGCGGTTCCTTGGCCAAATCCAACCAGGCCCGCGCTGCCGGTGGCAGATGAGCGCTGGAACGCCAGGCCAGGGCGATGTGCCAATCGGTATGAGGCTCGTCCAGGGGGATCAAGGCGATGCCGGGATGTTGGTGTTTGTGCGCCAGCATCCTAGGCAGGAAGGCAACGCCCAGCCCAGCGGTGACCAGGTCGACGATAAAGTCTATTTGCCCGCTGCGGGCGGTGACTTTGGGGGTCACGCCTTTGCGTTCGCAGGCGCTGAGGATCTTGGCATTGAGGGCAAAGCCGGCCTCGAACAGGATGAACGGCGAGTCGGCCAGGTCGGTGAAGTCGATACGCTCGCGCCGGGCCAATGGGTGGCCCATGGGCAACACGGCGATCAATGGCTCGTTGCGCACCGGTTGGTAGTCAAAGCCTTCATCAACCGGTAGCAGCAAGGCGGCGAGGTCCACCTCCCCTGCTTCCAGGCATTCGCGCAGCCTTTTACTGCCGTACTCCGTCAGTTCGATGTCGATGCCCGGGTAACGGCTGCGGTAAGTGGCGAACATCGCCGCAAACAAGACTCCGCACCCTACCGGCGGCAGGCCGATGCGCAGCACGCCGCGCTGGAGGCCGCGCAGGTCGTTGATTTCAGCCATCAGGTCGGTGCGTTCGGCGAGCATTACCAAGGCGCGGCGGTAGGCAATTTCGCCGGCGGCGGTGAGTTCGTTCTTGTGGCCAAGGCGATTGAGCAGCGGCATGCCTAATTCGTCCTCAAGGGTCTTGACCGCTTTGCTGACGGTGGACTGAGTCAGGGCAACCACTTCGGCCGCCTGGGAGAACCCGCCCTGGCGCACCACTTCGACAAACGCACGCAATGTTCGTAGGTTCATCAGTATTCCTATAACGACTGGATGGCAGTGATAAAAGTTGTTTTCATCATGGCATAACTTTGCTTAGGGTGTAGCACTTTGCCCTGTGGAGACACCGTCGATGATCATCTCGTCCGCTTCCGATTACCGCGCTGCGGCCAAGCGCAAGTTGCCGCGCTTTCTGTTCGATTACATCGACGGCGGTGCCTACGCCGAGCACACACTGCGCGCCAACAGTTCGGACCTGGCCGAGATCAGCCTGCGCCAACGCATCCTGCGAAATGTCGACGACCTGAGCCTCACCACCCAGCTGTTCGGTACCGAACTGGCGATGCCAGTGATCCTTAGCCCGGTCGGCCTGACCGGCATGTATGCGCGACGCGGTGAAGTGCAAGCAGCCAAGGCGGCGGCCAACAAAAACATCCCTTTTTGCCTATCGACAGTGTCGGTGTGTTCGATTGAGGAAGTGGCCTCGCAAAGCCCGCAGTCGATCTGGTTCCAACTGTATGTGCTCAAGGATCGCGGCTTCATGCGCAACGCTCTGGAGCGGGCGCAGGCAGCTGGCGTGACCACCCTGGTGTTCACGGTGGATATGCCCACACCCGGCGCACGCTACCGCGATGCGCACTCGGGCATGTCTGGCCCCTACGCAGCGCAGCGACGCATGTTGCAGGCGGTGACCAAGCCGCAGTGGGCCTTCGATGTGGGCTTGATGGGCCGCCCTCACGACCTGGGCAATATTTCCAAATACCTGGGCAAACCCACCCACCTGGAGGACTACATTGGTTGGCTGGCCAACAACTTCGACCCGTCCATCAGTTGGAAAGACCTGGAGTGGATCCGCGAGTTCTGGAAAGGCCCGATGATCATCAAGGGCATCCTCGACCCCCAGGATGCCAAGGACGCGGTGAGTTTCGGTGCCGACGGCATCGTGGTCTCCAACCATGGCGGCCGCCAACTCGACGGAGTGCTGTCCACGGCCAAGGCGTTGCCGCCAATTGCCGAAGCGGTGGGCGATGACTTGACCGTGCTGGTGGACTCCGGCATTCGCTCCGGGCTCGACGTGGTGCGCATGCTCGCCCTGGGCGCCAAGGCGTGCCTGCTGGGGCGCGCCACCGCCTACGCGCTGGCCGCCGAGGGCCAGCATGGGGTAGAGAATCTGCTGGACATCTTCGCCAAGGAAATGCGCGTGGCCATGACCCTGACCGGGGTCACCTCCATCGCGCAAATCGACCGTACCACCTTGGTCTAGTGGTGATGGGTGCGGTGTACTTTGTTCACGAATAACGAAGCGTTGTTTATTTGCGACAAGCAACTCGCCCCACCGAAACAGTTACGTCAACCGGGCCGGCGGCAACGCTGGCCCAAATCAGCCAAATAACTGGCGCCATGCTTTAACGGACTTTTCTTATTTAAAAATTAGTTAATTGATTTATAAGTATTTTTTCCAACTAAAGACACTTGGCATGAATCTCGCTCTAGTACTGTTCAAGCAGGTTCGGCGATGACAAGACGTGCGGCAGGGCCATGGGGTTATAACCCAATGAAAAGCGGTTTAAACTGTTTCCAATGTTTTACGGAACTGAAGGATCAGTAAGACGCTTGGCACTCGCCACCCTCATCCCGCCTGTAAGACAGCCCAGTGCTTAGAGGCCACGCGCTTATGAAAACCCCCACCCAGACCAACGCAATTGACTTTGACAGTGCCAAATTGCAACGCCTGGGATTTGGCCAGCCATCCTTGCGCCCACGCCGCCCCGCCACCCTCGCCGAACTTCGCCAGCAACTGAACCAGCAGTTGCAGACCAGCCTGGAGCCGGAGCGCATCCTGGGCCTGTTCTTTCGTGAGGTTCAGCGCCTGGTGCCGCTGGACGCGTTGCAATACC
Organism: Pseudomonas sp. WS 5503; assembly: GCF_012985385.1. NCBI lineage: Bacteria > Pseudomonadati > Pseudomonadota > Gammaproteobacteria > Pseudomonadales > Pseudomonadaceae > Pseudomonas > Pseudomonas sp. WS 5503. The sequence goes on along the minus strand of NZ_JAAQWI010000004.1, from coordinate 406,958 downwards.
GTCACGCCGCCAGCGACCTGCGCCTGGAGTTTGGCCACCGGGGTCATCACTCCGTCAGCTACACCCTGAGCCATGAAGGCGAACACCTGGGGGAACTGGTCTTTCGTCGCAACCAGCGGTTGCTTGAAGAAGAACTGAGCCAACTCGAACTCCTGCTGGTGACCTTGCTTTATCCGATGCGCAACGCCCTGCTCTACCGCGCCGCCACCCGCAGCGCCCTGCGTGACCCGTTGACCGAAACCGGCAACCGTGTGGCCATGGACCAGACGCTGCAGCGAGAAATCGACATGGCACGCCGGCATTTGCACCCGCTCTCTTTGTTAATGCTGGACATCGACCACTTCAAGAAAATCAACGACACCCATGGGCATGCTGCGGGCGACAGCGTGCTGCGCGCCGTAGCCGGGGCGATCAAACGCCAGCTGCGCAACGTGGACATGGTGTTTCGGTTTGGCGGGGAGGAGTTTTTGATCCTGCTCTCCAACACCGGTCGCGATGCCGCGAGAATGGTGGGAGAACGCCTGCGCCAGGCGGCGCAAGCCCAGGACTACTGGGTGGAGGGCACGCGAATCGAACTGACCGTGAGCCTCGGCTGTTCTACGCTGCTGGCGGCCGAGTCGGCTGAAAGCCTGCTGCGCCGGGCCGACAATGCGTTGTACGTGGCCAAGCGCGAAGGTCGCAACCGCTTGGCGATGGCGGGATAAAGCCAGTTGTGGCGAGGGAGCTTGCTCCCGCTGGGGCGCGAAGCGGCCCCATTTTTTATTTAAAAAGAATGGGCCTGCTACGCAGTCCAACGGGAGCAAGCTCCCTGGCCACAAATACCATCCGAACCGTTACATCACGCCTCGCTGGCGATGCGCACAGGGCGCTCGCGAACGGCTGGCGCCTTGTCTTTTTCCGCATTCTCTAGACGCATGCAGCTTTCCAGGAACAAGTGCATGTAGTCGTAGCTCTTGCACACCGCCTGGCGCAACTCCTCCTGCAAGGCCTTGCTCGGGTTGGTCCCGGCCAGTGTGCAGATGATTTCCAGGGCTTCCCAAGGGTGGGCATCGTCGTATTGGGCGTGCATCTTCAGCCACTTCATCGCCCGCTTGCGATCTTCCTCAGGGAAGGCGGCAGCATACACACCGGTAGAGCAGACCACGGCGGACCACTCCCCCGTCGCCCCCTCGATCGCGTAGTTGGTGGCGGCAATCGCGACGATCAACGCATCCGCCGAGCTGGTGTGCCAGCACCAATGACTCAGGGCGTGCAACTCGGGCGGCACCTCCTGCGCTTGCAGTTCTTCAAGGCTGACGCCGTGAGCCCGCGCCCAATTGACCCAATAGTCGGCATGGTTGAGCTCCACGCGAATGTTGCGCATCAGCCAACGGCGCGCCATATCCTCCCCAGGATGGCGGGCAAACTTGGTCTTGGTCAGGTTCTGCGCCATGTACAAGGCAAACTGTTCCACCACCGGCCAACCACCAATCAGGTAGTGGCGCATGGTCTTGGCGCTGAGGGCGTTGTCGCGCATGCGCTGGTACAGTTCGTGCTCGACAACCCGACGCTTGCTCTCGCTACAGTCCTGGATCAGTTGCTGCGCCCAGGCGGGGTAACTCGAGGCTTCCATAAGCGGGCCGGTTCTGTTGAATGTGTCGATCACTGTGGGGCTCCTTTTCAAGTGTGATTGTACAGACCAGCAAATGTTTCAGCGGAAAGTGCCGGGCGCCTTGAATAACAGAGGCTGCGGCCGCTCAGGTCGGCACTGCAGGCTATCAAAGGTAAACAATTGCGGGCGTTCAATCAGGTAGCCCTGAGCGTAATCCACACCTATCTCAAGTAAAGCCTGTTCGATCTGGGGTGTTTCAACAAACTCGGCAATCGTGCGCTTACCCATGACGTGGCCGATGTGGTTGATCACCTCGACCATGGCGCGGTTAATCGGGTCGTCCAGCATATCCTTTACGAAACTTCCATCGATCTTCAGGAAGTCTACAGGTAAATGTTTCAAATATGCGAATGAGGACATTCCGGCGCAAAAGTCATCCAGGGAAAAATGGCACCCTAACGCTTTGAGTTCATTAATAAATCGAATCGCACTGCCCAAATTGGCTATAGCGCTCGTTTCAGTTATTTCAAAACAAATCATTTCCGGTGGAATGCTGTAACTATCGAATTTCTGACGTAAAAAACCCAAAAAGTCATCATCGCCAATGGTGATGCCTGACAGATTAATCGCACACATGGCCATGGGTCGGCCCGGACGCTCATGCATGCAGCGGGCGATAATCTTGAATACGTTTTCCACTACCCAACGGTCCAGGGACGTCATCAAACCGTAACGCTCGGCAGCCGGAATAAAACTGTTGGGTAAAATGATCCGCCCCGCTTCGTCATGCAGGCGCAGGAGAATTTCGATGTGCCCATTGCCAGCGTCGGTAGGGCCCAACGGCGCGATTTCCTGGGCATAGAGGCAAAAGCGATCTTCTTCAAGGGCGATATGCAGCCGCTGTACCCAGGCCATCTCGCCAAACCGTAGAGACAACTCGGAGTCGTCGACGTGGTAGACCTGCACCCGGTTGCGCCCCTTTTCCTTGGCCATGTAGCACGCCATGTCGGCGGCGCGCAGGGAGGTTTCCAGGGTGGTCGGGGTTTGCGAGATATGCACCAGGCCGATGCTGACAGTGGTCATGAAGGGCCGCCCCTTCCACACGAAGTGCAAGCTTTGCACGGTATGGCGCAGGCTCTCGGCGATTTTTTCCGCCACCGGCGCCGGGCAGTTTTCCAGCAGGATGCCAAACTCGTCGCCGCCCAACCGAGCCAGGGTATCGCCTTCGCGCAAGTCTGATTGCAACAGCGCGCAGATGTGACGCAACAATTCATCGCCTGCCGCGTGCCCACAGGTGTCATTGACCAGCTTGAACTGGTCGAGGTCGAGGAACATCAAGGCATGTCGCCCACTTTGCTGGCGCGCGACCTGTTGCAGCACCTGTTCAAGGCGGAACTCGAACTCGCGACGGTTGGCCAGGCCGGTCAAGGCGTCATGGGTGGCCTGCCAGGAAAGATTGGCGATGTACTGGCGTTCCTGGGTCATGTCGTGCAGCACCAGGACCGCACCGCTGATCTTGCCGGCGCTGCGGATCGGCGCGCCCACCAGGGTGACCGAGACCGTGCTGCCGTCCAGGCGCTGGATCAGCTTGGAATGCTCGCTGCCGCCGCTGAACTGGCCCTTGACGATGTGCTCAATCAGGGTGAATCCGTCGGGCTCGGCGTTTTCATTCAAAAGCTTGAACAACGCCGCCAGCGGCAGGCCCTGGGCCTGCTCCGAGCGCCAGTGGGTCAAGGCTTCAGCGGCAGGGTTCATATAGGCAATGGCCCCGTCGACATCGGTGGTAATCACCCCGTCGCCAATCGACTCCAATGTAATCTGCGCCCGCTCCTTCTCCGCTTGCAGCGCATCGGCAAAGGCATGACGCTGGGCCAGCAGCTTGTGGGTGCGCAGCAGCGCCAACACGATCAGGCCCAAGGCCGTCGCCAGGTTGGTGATCAACAACAGGCGCAGGATCATCCGCGAACCTTCGCCCAGGGCATCGCTGAACGCCTTGGCGGCGGGCGTCACCCCTTCATTGATGGCCGTGATGCGCGCCTTCCAGCTATGGACATCGTCACTGCTGACGTAGCCGGAGGTAATGGCGCCGTGCATCTCCTGGGCCAGCTCATCCAACTGCAGCAGATAGCCGTCGCCCACCGTCCACAGCTCAATGGCTTTTTCCAGGTAGCTGAAATGGCGGAAGTTGAGGTACAGCCAGATCAGGCTGGAAACGTCGTCCGGATGGTTGCCGCCCTTGAGGATACCCAGGCGCGCGGCCTCCATGTCTGGATTGGGACGGTCCAGGGCAATGCGCAATTCATGCCCACCCTGGGGCACGGCAATGGCCTGCTGGTATTTGAGGTAGGTGGCGTCGTTGCGGTTATCGGCGTAGAGGGTCAGGTAGTAGATAGCATCCTTCTGGCCCTTGGACCACAGGCTTTCGCCCGCCACATAACCCCGCACTGCCGAAAGCACGTAGAGACTGACGCAGCCTAACAATGCCTGGAACAACACGACGGCGATGAAGGGCCAGACAATACCCAACAGGCGTGGCGTTCCGAGAGTCCGCTTTTGCTTCATGAAGTCCCTTACACATGCACAGCTTAATACGCACGCGAAAATCCGCTCCCGATAGCACAGCTCAAGCTAAATCAACGCACTTGTTGCAAGTGTCCGTACAGTTTGGCGTACAACCCACCATCGGCAATCAACTGCTGATGGTCGCCATCCTCGGCGATGTGCCCGCCATCGAACACCAACACTCGGTCAGCCTGCTTCACCGCAGACAGCCGGTGAGCGATGATCAGTGTAGTACGCCCGCTGAGAAACCGCGCCAGTGCCTGGTGCAGGTTGTACTCGGTCGCCGCATCCAATGCAGACGTGGCCTCGTCCAGAATCACCACTTTAGGCTCGGCGAGCACCATGCGGGCAATCGCCAGGCGTTGCCGCTGGCCACCGGAAAAGCGCACGCCCGAACGCCCGACCACGCTGTCCAGGCCCAAGGGCAGTGCCTTGACAGTAGCATCCAGTTGGGCGATTTCCAGCGCCTGCCAGCAGGCTTGATCGGTGCGGGTGCGGCCCATGGTCAGGTTGGCGCGCACGGTATCGTTGAACAGCGCCGGGTGTTGCAGCACCACCGCGACGTTTTCGCGGATGGTCTCCAGGCCGATCTCCTGCTGGGTGGCAGTGCCAAAGCGAATGCTGCCGGCCTGCGGCGTGTAGAGCCCGAGCAACAGTTGCACCAGGGTGCTTTTACCGCCGCCGCTGGCGCCGACAATTGCCACCTTTTCACCCGGTGCGATGGCCAGGTTCAACTGGTTGAGTACCAGGTCTTCGCCGTAGCCGAAGTCGAGGCCACGCACTTCGATGCCGACCGTCTCGCGCCCGCTGAACGGGTCTGCGCCGCCTGGGTATTGCGGCTCATCGGCACGCGCCAGCAGCTCGTTGATGCGCGACAGCGCGCCACCCGCCGCGTAATAGGCGTATTGCAGGTTCAGCAGTTGTTCCACCGGGCCAATCATGAACCACAGGTAACTGAACACCGCGAGCATCTGGCCGATGGACAGGTCGGAAAACAGCACGGTGAGCATGGCCGCGGCGCGGAAGATGTCGATACCGAACTGGAACAGCAAGCCACTGGCGCGGCTCGACGCGTCGGTTTTCCACTGGGAATGAATGGCGTAGTCACGCACTTCCTGAGCACGCTGGCCCAGCCGCCCGAGGAAAAAGCCTTGGCGGTTGCCGGCACGTACTTCCTGGATGGCATCGAGGGTTTCAGTCAGCGCCTGGGTAAAGCGTGAAGTACTGTCGTTTTCCAGCTTCTTGAGGTGCTTGACGCGCTTGCCCAATTGCACCGTGGCGTAGATCACCAACGGATTGAACAACAGGATCAACAACGCCAGTTGCCAATGCATCCACACCAGGATCGCCGAGGTGCCGACCAGGGTCAGCATCGCCACCAGGAAGCGACTGAGGGTTTCACCCACGAATTTGTCCAGCGTGTCCAGGTCGGTCACCAGATGAGTGGTGACCGTACCGCTGCCCAGGCTTTCGTACTCACCCAGAGAGATACGCTTGAGACGCTCGATCAGGCGCACGCGGATGCGGTACACGATGTCCTTGGCCAAGCGCGCAAACAGCCGCGCCTGCACCACGTTGAACACCAGCGCGCCGCAGCGCAGGGCCAGGGTGACCAAGAGCATCAGGCCGATATAGCCAGCGGCTTTTTGCCAACCCAGGGGCAGCGCGTGGTTCATCACCTTGAGGGCGGCATCGCCATGGCCCAGCAGCACTTCGTCCACCAGCAACGGCAATAACAGCGGGATAGGCACGCTGCACAGGGTGGCGAGCACGGCGACACCGTTGGCGACCCACAGGGATTTCTTGTGGCGCAGGGCCAGGCGGCGAATTTCTGCCCAGGTCAGGCGGTCGGTGCGTGGAGGCTGTTCATACACAGGCAGCTCGCTCCAGCCATCGACCCAGTAACGGCGACAGCTCGGACAGCGGCTGGTAACCATTGGTCAGCAAGGCCAACTGGCCGTTGCGCTCGGCCAACAGGGTCGGGAACCCGGCAATGCCCAGGTCCTGTACCCAGGTGAAATCGGCCGCCGTGGCCACGTGCTGCTCGGCACGGTCGAACTCGCCGGCAAACTCGATACGTGGAATGCCGGCCTGCTCGGCCAGCTCAACCAACACATGGGCGAGGGTCACGTCCCGTCCTTCGACATAGAACGCATGCTGGATCAGCCCCAGCAGCTTCCAGGCGCAATCCGGCGCCAGGCTGCGTGCGGTGACGATAGCGCGGCACGCCGGCTCCGTGTCGTAGACAAAACCGTCGGGCAGCGCGCCGTCACGCTTGAACGGCTGGCCGGTGGCGTCGGTGACGGCCTGCCAGTGTTCAAGGATGTAGCGCCGGGTAGTCGGCTCCAGCGCCGCGCCGCTGCCGGTGCGCAAGCCGCCCACCACCAGGTGCACGTCCACGCCGGCCGCCTGGGCCTGCTCCACCAGCGCTTGTGCCACCGGGGCAAAGCCCCAGCACCAGGAACACATCGGGTCCATTACATAGAGCAGGCGCGCAGACATGGCTCAGGCCTCGGAAGGGGTTTGCTTGTAGTTGTAACCAATCGGGTGCGGCATGTTGCGGGCCTTGGCCAGTTCGATCTGCTTCTGGCGGTCGATTGCGCTGCGACGGGTCTTCTCCGGCAGCTTATCCCAGCAATGGGGGCAACTGATGCCCGCCACGTAATGCTCGGAGGCGCGCTCTTCTACGCTCACGGGTGTGCGGCAGGCATGACATTGATCGTAGTCGCCTTCGCTCAAGTCGTGGCGCACGGTCACGCGATTGTCGAACACAAAGCAGTCGCCCTGCCATTTGGTTTCTTCCTGGGGCACCTCTTCGAGGTACTTCAGGATACCGCCCTTGAGGTGGTAGACCTCATCGAAGCCTTCGCTGAGCATGTAGCTCGAGGCCTTCTCACAACGAATGCCCCCGGTGCAGAACATGGCGACCTTCTTGTGCTTGGCCGGGTCGAAGTTGGCTTTGATGTAGTCGGGAAATTCGCGAAAACTGGTGGTTTTCGGGTCGATTGCGCCTTCAAAAGTGCCGATGGACACTTCGTAGTCGTTACGGGTGTCGATCAACAACACTTCCGGGTCGCTGATCAGCGCGTTCCAATCCTGCGGGTCGACATAGGTACCGACTTTTTTGTTCGGGTCGACGCCTTCAACGCCCAGGGTCACGATCTCTTTCTTGAGCTTGACCTTGGTGCGATAGAACGGCTGGTCGTCGCAGTAGGATTCCTTGTGGTCGATGTCGACCATGCGCGGGTCTGTTTTCAGCCACGCCATCAGGCCGTCAATGCCTTCGCGGCTGCCGGAAACGGTGCCGTTGATGCCTTCTTCGGCGATCAGCAAGGTGCCTTTGATGCCGTTATCGACCATCGCCTGCAACAGGGGCTCGCGCAGGGCGACGTAATCTTCGAGGGTGACGAACTTATACAGTGCCGCCACGACAATCGGTTGAGTCATGGGTGTTCTCTCCAGGTGGCTACCCTCGTAAGGGGTGAACCGGATAGCAGCTGCGAGTTTTTAGCTGCAAGCTACAAGTAAAAGCAAAAAAAACGCGCCGACTAAGCGGCGCGCTGAGGATTGTAGCAAGAAGGCAGCTGCGAGGGCTCTACTCTTGAAGCTTGCAGCTGAAAACTTGTGGCAGCTTCAATGTCCGCCGGCGCACGTCGGCGAGGCCGGGGCTGCGCCGATTGTCGCCCACTCGTCAGGCGTATAGGTATGCAGCGCCAGCGCATGGAACTCGCTCATCAGATCACCCAGGGTGGCGTAGACCTTCTGATGGCGCTTGACGCGGTTGAGCCCCTCGAACTGCTGGCTGACCAGCACGGCCTTGAAGTGGGTCTGCAACCCACGGCTGTGCATGTGGCTTTCATCCAGCACGCTCAAATGTTGCGGGGCCAGGGCGGCAAGGGCCGTTTCGATACGCTGTTGCATGGTCATTCCCGCTTACTTCTTCTTGGCCGGTGCGGCGGCTTTTGGCGCCAGCTCGTTGGTCATGTCTTCCAACAGCTTGTTCACCACCGGTACGGCGCTTTCCAGCTTGGCCTGGGTCATCTGGGCCGATTGCTGGGTCAGCTGCGGCATTTTTTCCAGGACTTTCTTGCCAAGTGGCGACTGGTAGAACGCTACCAGGTCCTTGAGCTCGGATTCGCTGAAGTTGGTGGTGTAGAGCTTGACCATGTCGGGCTTGAGCTTCGGCCAGCCGATGGCCTGGTCCAGAGCGGCGTTGGCCTTGGCCTGGTAGCTGTCCAGTACCGACTGCTTGGCGGCAGGCGCCTTGGTCTGTTCGAAACGCTGGGCGAACATTTGCTGCACTTGCATGTACACCGGGGTCCCCAGCTTGTCAGCATGGGCCAGGGTAAGGAAGGCTTCGGCACTGGCGTTGTGGCTGGCGGTATCGGCAAGAACCTGGCCGCTGGCGCAAACCAGAGCAACCGCGGTACAGATGGCACGAAGACGAGTCATCGAGTTTCCTTTTCTAGCAGGCGAGGTAAGACCCCAAGGGCGACCATTCTGCGCCTAAAAAACCTCGCGGCTCAACCCCACTCCTTGGCAAGCCCCGGTTTCACGGGGCGCGATGGCACAAATGCGCTTTTAGGGAACCCACGCTGGCCGCCAGGGCCTAAACTGACCAATCACGACTGCATAAGGAGGGTGACCGATGAGCCGTATCGAAACCGACAGTTTGGGGGAAGTACAGGTCCCTGATGACGCCTATTGGGGCGCGCAAACCCAACGTTCGCTGGTCAATTTCGCGATTGGCGAGCAGCGCATGCCGCTGGCGGTATTGCATGCCTTGGCCTTGATCAAGAAGGCTGCGGCGCGGGTCAACGACCGTAACGGCGACCTGCCCGCCGATATTGCCCGCCTGATCGAGCAGGCTGCCGACGAGGTTCTGGACGGCCAGCACGACGACCAGTTCCCGCTGGTGGTCTGGCAGACCGGCAGTGGCACCCAGAGCAACATGAACGCCAACGAAGTGATCGCTGGCCGCGCCAACGAACTGGCCGGCAACAACCGCGGCGGCAAGAGCCCGGTGCACCCCAACGATCACGTCAACCGTTCCCAGAGTTCCAACGACTGCTTCCCTACCGCCATGAGCATTGCTGCGGTGCAAGCGGTGAACAAGCAACTGCTGCCGGCAATCGCCACCTTGTCCGGTGGACTGGCAGAATTGGCCGCGCGGCATATGAAGCTGGTCAAGACTGGCCGTACCCACATGATGGATGCCACACCGATCACCTTCGGCCAGGAACTCTCGGCGTTTATCGCCCAGCTCGATTACGCCGAGCGTGCGATCCGCAGCGCCCTGCCCGCGGTGTGCGAGCTGGCCCAGGGCGGCACCGCCGTCGGCACCGGCCTCAATGCACCCCATGGCTTTGGCGAGGCGATTGCTTCCGAGCTGGCCGCGTTGTCGGGTCTACCCTTTGTGACCGCGCCGAACAAATTCGCCGCCCTCTCCGGCCATGAGCCGCTGGTGACCCTGCACGGCGCGCTGAAAACCCTGGCCGTGGCGCTGATGAAAATCGCCAACGACCTGCGCCTGCTGGGTTCCGGCCCTCGCGCCGGGCTGGCCGAAGTCAAGTTGCCGGCCAACGAACCGGGCAGTTCGATCATGCCCGGCAAGGTCAACCCCACACAATGCGAAGCGCTGTCGATGCTGGCCTGCCAGGTGCTGGGCAACGACGTGACCATCGGCATGGCCGCCAGCCAAGGGCACTTGCAGTTGAACGTGTACAAACCGGTGATCATCCACAACCTGCTGGAGTCGATCCGCCTGCTGGCCGATGGCTGCAACAACTTCCAGGAGCATTGCATTGCCGGTCTTGAACCCGACGCCGAGCAAATGGCCCAGCACCTGGAACGCGGGCTGATGCTGGTCACCGCCCTCAACCCGCATATCGGCTACGACAAGTCAGCCGAAATCGCCAAGAAGGCTTACGCCGAAGGGCTGACACTGCGTGAGGCTGCACTGGAGCTGGGCTACCTCACCGATGCCGAGTTTGACCAGTGGGTGCGCCCGGAAAACATGCTCGGCGCTTAAACCGACATCCGCAGCCGCCGGGCCCTGAGCCCGGCGAGCAGCGAAGGCGCCAGCGCCACCATCGCCGAGCCAGTCACCACCACCAAAGCCCCCACATACCCCAAGGCATTGATCTCTTCGGCTTGCACATAGTCCGGCCACAGCCAGGCCGACACTGCCACCGCCACAAAGGTCACCAACGGCGTCAACGCCAGGGTCGCACTGACCCGCGAGGCTTCCCAATGCGCCAGGGCTTCGGCAAATGCGCCGTAGGCCACCAGCGTATTCATGCAGCACGCCAGCAGCAGCCAGCCTTGCAGCGGGCTCAATTGCAGCGCCTCCAGCGGGTGCGCCCAAGGCGTGAGCAACACCGCGCACGACAAGTAGATCACCATCATCACCTGCAATGAATTCCATACCGTCAGCAACTGCTTCTGCCCCAGTGCATAGAACACCCAGATGGTGGTGGCGAGCAGGATCGTCAGCACACCGGCAGTGTAAGTGCCCATGGACGTCAGCAACTCCACCAGGCGTTGGTTGAAGAACAAGCCAAAGCCTGCGATCAGCATCATCAGCCCCACCCCCTGCCCCAAGCTGAAGCGCTCCTTGAACACAAACACACTGGCAACCATCAGAAAGATCGGGCCCATCTGCACCACCAACTGCGCCGTGCCTGGGCTGAGCATTTTCAGGCCAACCAGGTACAACACGTAGTTGCCCACCAGGCCACACACCGCCATGCCCACCAGCCACCCACCCTTGGGGCCAAGCACTTTGCGGCTGGGCAGGCGTTTGGTGGCGGCCAGGTAAACGAACAGGCACGTGCCCGCTACCATGAGGCGAAACCAGGTCACGGTGATCGGGTCCATCACCTGCAACACTTGCTTGAGCTTGATCGGGAGAATGCCCCACAGAAACGCGGTCAGCAGGGTCAGGAAGAAACCGTAGACCCAGCGGCCGGAAGAGATGTGCATGAGTGCCCCAGATGCCAGAGGAAGTGGAGCAGGCATTCTAGGGGCAAGTCACTGAGTTCGGATACGTCACAGTCTTGAAGGTGGGGGCTGGCTTGCCTGCGATGGCGATTTATCTGTGTCCAATCTGTCGCTGACCCACCGCAATCGCAGGCAAGCCAGCTCCCACATTGGCGGTATTCCCACCTGACTCAGCGTACGGCTTCGAAGAGTCCGGTGGCGCACATCCCACCACCCACGCACATGGTGACAATCCCGTAACGCAGGTTGCGCCGTTGCAGCTCGCGCACCAGGTGCCCCACCTGCCGCGAGCCGGTCATGCCGAACGGGTGGCCGATGGAAATCGAGCCGCCGTTGACATTGTATTTGGCGTTATCGATCTCCAGGCGATTGCGTGCGTAAAGGCACTGGGAAGCAAAGGCCTCATTGAGTTCCCACAAGTCGATATCCGCCACCTGCAAACCCTTGGCCTTGAGCAACTTGGGCACCGAGAACACCGGGCCAATGCCCATTTCATCCGGCTCGCAACCGGCCACGGTAAAGCCACGGAAGAACGCCTTGGGCTTGAGCCCCAGTGCCAAGGCTTTTTCCAGGCTCATCACCAGGGTCATCGACGCACCGTCGGAGAGCTGCGAGGAGTTACCTGCCGTTACCGAGCCATCCTCGGCAAATACCGGCTTCAGGCCGCTGAGGCTGGCCAGGGTGGTGTCCGGGCGGTTGCAGTCGTCCCGGTCTACCACGCCATCCAGGATCTGCACCGCGCCAGTGTTCTTGTCCTCGACCTTGTACTTGACCGCCATCGGCACGATTTCATCGTTGAACAAGCCATCAGCCTGGGCCTGGGCGGTGCGTTGCTGGCTTTGCAGCGCATAAAGGTCCTGGTCTTCGCGGCTGACGTGATAGCGGCGCGCAACGATTTCGGCGGTCTGGCCCATGGGGAAGTAAATGCCCGGCACCTGTTCTTTAAGCAGCGGGTTGATCAGGTTATCGGTGTTGACGCTCTTCATGGTCAGGCTGATGGACTCCACGCCACCGGCAACAATGATGTCGCTGCAGCCCGAAGCGATCTGGTTGGCGGCAATGGCAATCGCCTGCAAGCCCGACGAACAGAAACGGTTGAGAGTCATGCCCGCCGTACCGGTGCCCAGTTGCGAGAGCACCGCCACGTTACGCCCGATGTTATAGCCCTGGGCGCCTTCGTTGGAGCCGGCACCGACGATGCAGTCTTCTACCGTCGCAGGGTCGATACCGTTGCGGGCCAGCAGCGCATTGACACAATGGGCCGCCATGTCATCGGGACGGGTCTGGTTGAACTTGCCGCGAAAGGATTTGGCCAGGCCGGTTCGCACGCTGTCGACGATCACTACTTCACGCATGGGCTACCTCGATCTTGTGGTTGTGGATCGAGGATAGATCCAGGCCTGGCCGACCGCGATGATCATTCACTGCGTGGATGCAAAAGCATGGAGCCTCTGTAGGAGCGAGCTTGCTCGCGAAAAACTAATAGGCGCCGCGTTCACTCAGGAAGCACGCGTTATCGTTGACGTTTTTCGCGAGCAAGCTCGCTCCTACAGGCTATTTCTTTTTCTTCTTGTCGTGCTTGTCGCTTTTATCAAACGCTTCTTCCAGCGCACGGTTGATGGTGCGCAGCACCTTGACCCGCGCCCAGCGCTTGTCGTTGGCCTCGACCAGAGTCCAGGGCGCCACCTCGGTGCTGGTGCGGTCAACCATATCGCCCACTGCCGCGCGGTAGTCGTCCCACTTGTCGCGATTGCGCCAGTCGTCTTCGGTGATCTTGAAGCGTTTGAAGGGGATTTCTTCACGGGCCTGGAAGCGCTCCAGTTGCGTCTCCTTGTCGATGGCCAGCCAGAACTTGACCACGATCACCCCCGCATCGCGCAGTTGCTCTTCGAAGTCATTGATCTCGCCATAGGCGCGCATCCAGTCCGCAGGGGTACAGAAGCCTTCGATGCGTTCCACCAGCACGCGACCGTACCAGGAGCGGTCAAACACGGTGAACATGCCGCGCGCCGGGATTTTCTGCCAGAACCGCCATAGATAAGGCTGGGCCCGTTCGTCTTCGCTGGGCGCGGCAATCGGCACGATGTGGTACTGGCGCGGGTCCAGTGCTGCCGCCACTCGACGGATCGCCCCACCCTTGCCCGCCGCGTCGTTGCCCTCGAACACGCTTACCAGCGCGTGCTTGCGCATGCGTTTGTCGCGCATCAGCCCAGAGAAGCGCGCCTGCTCGGTAATCAGTTGTTCTTCGTAATCATCCTTGTCCAGACGCAGGGTCATGTCGAGGCTGTCGAGCAGGCTCTTTTGGTCCACCGAGGCAAGCAACGGCGCCGGGTTCATGCCGCTGGCCTTGACCTTGGCCTGCTTCAGGGCACTTTGCAGCCCATCGAGCAGGATCTTGCCCACGGTCAGCCCACGGTAATGGGGGTCGACGCCTTCGATCACATGCCACGGCGCGTAATCGCGGCTGGTGCGGCGCAGCACACGCTCACCGAAATGCACGAACTTGTCGTAGGTCTTGGACTGCTGCCAGTCCAATGGGCTGATGCGCCAGCTGTGCAGCGGGTCGTCGGCCAGGGCCTTGAGGCGCGCCTTCATCTGTTTTTTGGACAGGTGGAACCAGAATTTGAAGATCAGCGCACCTTCATCGCAGAGCATCTTTTCCAGACGTTCGGCGCCGGCGATGGCCTGGTCCAGGCGCGCATCCTTGATCTGCCCATGCACGCGGCCTTGCAGCATCTGGCTGTACCAGTTGCCGAAGAAAATGCCCATGCGGCCCTTGGCCGGCAGTTGCCGCCAGTAGCGCCAGGCCGGTGGACGCGCCAGTTCTTCGTCGGTCTGCTGGTCGAAGGTGCGGACTTCGATCAGGCGCGGGTCCATCCATTCATTGAGCAGCTTGACGGTTTCACCCTTGCCCGCGCCCTCGATGCCGTTGATGAGGATGATCACCGGGAAGCGTTTCTGCTGTTGCAGCTCGTACTGAACTTCCAGCAAGGCTTCACGCAAGGCCGGCACTTCGGCGTCGTAGGTGTCTTTGTCGATGGCGTGACCGATTTCGGCGGATTCGAACATGGGCAGCTCCGTTTCAAGATGGCTCAAGACTAGCGGATTGGGCCCCGACACGCGCAAGGAAATACAACCCAGCCTTGCCATGGATCAATTCAACGCCTGTTGATCGGCTAGAATGGCCGCCTTGCCTTTACCCGCTTTCCTTTTATGAGCCGCCATGAACCCCATCACTCACGCCCAGCTCGACTGGGATGACCAAGGCCGCCCGCATTCGCGGGTATTCGACGACGTGTATTTCTCCGACCAGTCGGGCCTGGAAGAAACCCGCTACGTGTTCCTGGAGCAGAACCGCTTGCAGGTACGCTTCGCCGCCTTGCCCGCAGATGGGCGCCTGGTGATTGGTGAAACTGGCTTCGGCACCGGTTTGAACTTCCTCTGCGCCTGGCAGTTGTTCGAACAGCACGCAGTCGCCGGTGCGCGGCTGCACTTTGTCAGCGTGGAAAAGTACCCCCTCAGCCATGCCGACCTGCAACGCGCCCTCGCCCTCTGGCCCGAACTGCAACCCTTGGCCGAGCAACTGCTGGCGCAATACATTGCCATCCACCAGGGTTTCCAGCGCCTGGTACTGGACAATGGCCGCGTGACCCTGACCCTGTTGATCGGCGATGCGCTGGAACAATTGCCGCAACTGGACGCCCAGGTCGATGCATGGTTTCTCGACGGGTTCGCCCCGGCGAAAAACCCCGACATGTGGACCGCCGAGCTGTTCGCCCACCTGGCGCGCCTGGCGGCACCGGGCTCGACCATCAGCACCTTCACCAGCACCGGCTGGGTAAGGCGGTTGATCAATGCCGCCGGGTTCAAGATGAAACGCACGCCAGGCATCGGCCATAAGTGGGAGATCCTGCGTGGGGAGTTTGTCGGTTGGCCCGCCGACTTACCCGCGCCGGCCCCACGTAAACCCTGGTTCGCCCGGCCACCCGCCATCGAGGGAGAACGTCATGCCCTGGTCATCGGCGGTGGCCTGGCCGGGTGCGCGACCGCCGCCAGCCTGGCCGCCAGGGGTTGGCGTGTCAGCCTTCTGGAGCGCCACGCCGGCTTGGCACAGGAAGCGTCGGGCAACCCACAGGGTGTGTTGTACCTCAAGCTTTCGGCCCATGGCACGGCCTTGTCCCAGCTGATAGTCAGCGGTTTTGGCCACACCCGACGCCTGCTGGAACACTTGCACCGAGGTGTCGATTGGGACGGCTGTGGCGTGTTGCAACTGGCGTTTGACGCCAAGGAAATCCAGCGTCAGGCTCAATTGGCAAACGCCTTTGCTCCGGACCTGTTGCATCTGCTGGACCGCGAGCAGGCGCAGCAAAAGGCGGGAATCGAACTGGCCCACGGCGGGTTGTTTTTTCCAGAGGGCGGTTGGGTGCATCCGCCCGCGCTGTGCCAGTGGCAGGCCAAACATCCACTGATTGAAGTGCTCACCCACCACGAGGCACTGGAACTGCACCGGCTCGACGACCAATGGCAAGCCCGCGCCGGTGACCGCGTGCTGGCCAGCGCCGGTGTCGTGGTGCTCGCAGGGGCTGCGGAGATCAAGCGTTTCCCCTTCAGTGCTGACATACCGCTCAAGCGCATCCGTGGGCAGATCACTCGGCTGGCGCAAACCTGCGCGAGTAAAGCGCTGGCCACGGTGGTCTGTGCCGAGGGCTACGTCGCGCCGGCCCGGCTTGGCGAACACACCCTGGGCGCGAGTTTTGACTTCAACAATCAAGACCTCACGCCCACGCCCGCCGAACACAGCGGCAACCTGCAGATGCTGCGCGAGATGTCTACCGACCTGCTGCAGCGCCTGGGTGCCGACCGCCTGGCGGCCGAACAACTGGAAGGCCGTGCCGCGTTTCGTTGTACCAGCCCCGACTACCTGCCCATCGTTGGGCCACTGGCCGACCATGCGGCGTTTGAGCAGGCTTATGCGGTACTGGGCAAAGACGCCCGGCAAGTGCCGCAAACGCCCTGCCCGTGGCTGCCGGGGCTGTTTCTCAATAGCGGCCATGGCTCGCGTGGCCTGATCACTGCGCCGTTGTGCGGCGAACTGCTGGCTGCATGGCTGAGTGATGAGCCCCTGCCAGTGCCCACCAGCGTAGCCGAGGCTTGCCACCCCAATCGATTTGCCCTGCGCGCGTTGGTGCGAGGCCAAGGCGCTGCACAAAAAAAGCCGGATTAAAGGCAAGGCGGCTATCTGCCTTATAACTTATCGGTCTAAAACTCCACGCATAGCACTGGGTCAGTTTCTGGGTACGCGCCCTTTTGGGCGTATTGAGTATTGACCCCTCCCCAACGGAAAAACCGGTAAGGAATTTATGTGTGGACTAGCTGGCGAGTTACGCTTTGATCATCAACCTGCCGACCTGGCAGCCGTAGAACGCATCACGCACCACCTCGCCCCCCGAGGCCCCGACGCCTGGGGCTTTCATGCCCAAGGGCCGATTGCCCTGGGCCACCGCCGCCTGAAGATCATGGACCTGTCGGACGGCTCTGCCCAACCGATGGTCGACGCCCATCTGGGGCTGTCCCTGGCGTTCAATGGCGCTATCTATAATTTCCCGGAGCTGCGCCAAGAGCTGGAAGCCCTGGGTTACGCCTTCTATTCCGGTGGCGACACCGAAGTGTTGCTCAAGGGTTATCACGCCTGGGGCGAAGCGCTGCTGCCCAAGCTCAACGGCATGTTCGCTTTCGCCATCTGGGAGCGTGATGCCCAGCGTCTGTTCATCGCTCGTGACCGTCTCGGTGTGAAGCCCTTGTACCTGTCGCGCACCGGCCAGCGCCTGCGTTTCGCCTCGGCGTTGCCAGCGTTGCTCAAGGGTGGGGATATCAACCCGATCCTCGATCCGGTCGCCCTCAACCACTACCTGAATTTCCACGCCGTGGTGCCCGCGCCGCGCACGCTGTTGGCCGGCATCGAAAAGCTGCCGCCCGCCAGCTGGATGCGCATCGACGCCAGCGGCAAGACTGAACAGAAAACCTGGTGGACCCTGCCCTACGGCCCCCATGAGGACGAAAAACACCTGACCCTGGAAGACTGGACCGACCGCGTGCTCGACAGCACCCGCGAAGCCGTGGCCATCCGCCAACGTGCGGCGGTGGATGTGGGTGTGCTGCTGTCAGGCGGCGTCGACTCGAGCATGCTCGTCGGCCTGCTGCGTGAAGTGGGCGTGGAGGATTTGTCGACCTTCTCCATCGGCTTTGAAGACGCCGGCGGCGAACGTGGCGATGAGTTCCAGTACTCAGACCTGATCGCCAAACACTACGGCACCCATCACCACCAACTGCGCATCGCCGAAAGCGAGATCATCGAGCAACTGCCAGCAGCCTTCCGCGCCATGAGCGAGCCGATGGTCAGCCATGACTGCATCGCCTTCTACCTGCTGTCGCGGGAAGTGGCCAAGCATTGCAAAGTGGTGCAGAGCGGCCAGGGCGCCGATGAACTGTTCGCCGGTTACCACTGGTACCCGCAAGTGGACGGTGCCAGCGACCCGTACGCGGCCTATCGCGAGGCGTTTTTCGACCGCAGCTACGACGACTACGCGGCCACCGTCGCGCCCAAATGGCTGACCGCCAACGACGCTGCTGGCGATTTCGTGCGCGAGCACTTTGCAATGCCGGGCGCCGACGCAGCGGTGGACAAGGCCCTGCGCCTGGACAGCACGGTGATGCTGGTGGACGACCCGGTCAAACGCGTCGACAACATGACCATGGCCTGGGGTCTGGAAGCGCGCACGCCGTTTCTCGACTACCGCCTGGTAGAACTGTCGGCCCGTGTGCCGGCCCAGTTCAAGCTGCCCGACGGCGGCAAACAGGTGCTCAAGGAAGCGGCGCGTCGGGTGATCCCCAGCGAAGTCATCGACCGCAAGAAAGGCTACTTCCCGGTGCCCGGCCTCAAGCACCTGCAGGGCGATACCTTGAATTGGGTGCGCGAGTTGCTGCTGGACCCGAGCCAGGACCGCGGGCTGTTCAACCCGGCCATGCTCGACCGCTTGCTCACCGACCCGCAAGGCCAATTGACCCCGCTGCGCGGCTCCAAGCTGTGGCAGCTGGCGGCGCTGAACCTGTGGCTGAGCGAACAAGGAATCTGATCCATGAAACCGAATGCCGCGGCTTACAGCCAACGCTTACTCAAGGGCCAGGCGCCGACCTACGAGCGCCTGCAAGCGCGCCTGGCCGAAGATGGCAGCGCACTGGCCGCCGACCCGATTGCCGTGCATTGCGGCTGGGGCCGTTTGTTGATCGGCCACACCTTTCCCGACCCGGCAAGCCTGGCTCAGGAACTGCTCAACGAGCAGCCCGGCGAGCGTGATATCGCGCTGTACGTGGCCGCGCCTCAGCAAATCCTGGGCATTGACCCGCAGCAACTGTTCCTCGACCCGTCCGACACCCTGCGCCTGTGGTTCACCGACTACCGCCCGGCCACCCGTGTATTTCGCGGCTTTCGTATTCGCCGGGTGCAGAGCGAGGCCGACTGGCAAGCGGTCAACCACCTTTACCAGGGCCGCGGGATGCTACCTGTCGACCCGGAACGCCTCACCCCACGTCATCAAGGCGGCCCGGTGTACTGGCTGGCCGAAGACGAAGACAGCGGCGCGGTGATTGGCAGCGTGATGGGCCTCAATCATCACAAGGCCTTCCACGACCCGGAGAACGGATGCAGCCTTTGGTGTCTGGCCGTCGACCCTCAATGCACCCGCCCTGGCGTCGGTGAAGTGTTGGTGCGCCACTTGGTGGAGCACTTCATGAGCCGAGGCTTGAGCTACCTGGACTTGTCGGTGCTGCACGATAACCGCCAGGCCAAGAGCCTTTACGCCAAGCTCGGCTTTCGGGCGTTGACCACCTTTGCAATCAAGCGCAAGAACGGCATCAATCAACCGCTGTTTCTGGGCCCGGGGCCGCAGGCGGAGTTCAACCCTTACGCGCGCATCATTGTCGAAGAAGCCCACCGACGCGGTATTGATGTGCAAGTGGACGATGCCGATGCGGGCCTGTTCACCCTTAGCCACGGCGGGCGTCGCGTGCGTTGTCGTGAGTCCCTGAGCGACCTGACCAGCGCTATCAGCATGACCCTGTGCCAGGACAAGAGCCTCACCCACAAGGTGCTCAAGGCGGCGGGCCTGCAGGTGCCGGTGCAACAGTTGGCGGGCAGCGCCGACGACAACCTGGAGTTTCTCGACGAACACCAGCGCATCGTGGTCAAGCCGCTGGATGGCGAGCAAGGCCATGGCGTCGCAGTGGATCTGCGCAGCATCGAAGACGTGCAGCAGGCGATCGAAGCGGCGCGCCAGTTCGACAGCCGCGTGTTGCTGGAAAGCTTCCACGAAGGCCTGGACCTGCGGATTCTGGTGATCGGTTTTGAAGTGATCGCGGCTGCGATTCGTCGCCCTGCCGAAGTGATCGGCGACGGCCAACATTCGATTCGCGCGTTGATCCAGGCGCAAAGCCGTCGTCGCCAGGCGGCCACCGACGGCGAGAGCAAAATCCCGCTGGATGCAGAAACCGAGCGCACCCTCAAAGCCGCAGGTTACGACTACAACAGCATCCTGCCCCGTGGCGTGCAACTGGCCGTGCGACGCACCGCCAACCTGCACACCGGGGGTTGCCTGGAAGATGTCACGGCGATCCTGCACCCCACGCTGGTGGACGCGGCCGTGCGTGCGGCCCGTGCCCTGGATATCCCTATGGTCGGCCTGGACCTGATGGTACTTGCGGCCGACCAGCCAGAGTATGTGTTTATCGAAGCCAACGAACGGGCCGGCCTGGCCAACCATGAACCGCAACCCACGGCTGAGAAGTTTGTGGATTTGTTGTTTCCACACAGTCAGCCGGCTACCTGACTACCGATCGTTACCACGCTCCGCGTGGGAATGCAGCCTGTGACGCTCTGCGTCACCACAGCGGACGCAGAGCGTCCCTGAGGCATTCCCACGCAGAGCGTGGGAACGATCGCACGATCGCAGCGCGTCGATCGCCCTCAACTCATCAGGAGTTTCCATGACCCGAACCATTCCCGAACCCGATCTCGCGTACCTGCAAAAAGTGCTGCTGGAAATGCTCGCCATTCCCAGCCCCACCGGTTTTACCGACACCATCGTGCGTTACGTCGCCGAACGCCTGGAAGAGCTGGGCATTCCGTTTGAAATGACCCGGCGCGGCACCATTCGCGCTACCCTCAAGGGCCAGAAAAACAGCCCTGACCGCGCCGTCTCCGCCCACCTGGACACCATCGGCGCCGCCGTGCGTGCGATCAAGGACAACGGGCGCCTGACCCTGGCGCCGGTGGGCTGCTGGTCGAGCCGCTTTGCCGAAGGCAGCCGGGTCAGCCTGTTCACCGACAACGGCGTGATTCGCGGCAGCGTATTGCCGTTGATGGCCTCCGGGCACGCGTTCAACACTGCCGTGGATGAAATGCCGGTGAGCTGGGACCATGTGGAACTGCGCCTGGACGCCTACTGCGCCACGCGTGCCGACTGCGACTCCCTGGGCATCAGCGTCGGTGACTACGTGGCGTTCGACCCACTGCCCGAGTTCACCGAGAGCGGGCATATCAGCGCTCGCCACCTGGACGACAAGGCCGGCGTCGCTGCCCTGCTCGCCGCGCTCAAGGCCATCGTCGACAGTGGCGAACCCTTACTGATCGACTGCCACCCGCTGTTCACCATTACCGAGGAAACCGGCAGTGGTGCAGCGGCCGCCCTGCCCTGGGATGTGAGTGAGTTTGTCGGCATCGATATTGCCCCAGTCGCCCCCGGCCAGCACTCCAGCGAACACGCGGTGAGCGTGGCCATGCAGGACTCCGGCGGGCCCTATGATTATCATCTGTCCCGCCACTTGCTGCGCCTGGCGTCGGAGAACGACCTGCCGGTACGCCGCGATCTGTTCCGCTATTACTTCAGCGATGCGCACTCGGCGGTCACCGCCGGCCATGATATACGCACCGCCCTGCTGGCCTTCGGTTGTGACGCCACCCACGGTTACGAGCGTACCCATATAGACAGCCTGGCCGCCCTGAGCCGCTTGCTGGGCGCTTACATCCTCAGCCCGCCGGTGTTTGCCAGCGATGCGCAACCGGCCCAGGGCTCACTGGATCGGTTCAGTCATCAGATCGAGCATGAAACGCAAATGGAGAGCGACACCCGCGTGCCGTCGGTAGACAGCCTGGTCGGCCAGAAGTCCTGACGCGGTGAGTTGATACTGGCAACAAAGGTCCCGGCGCAGTAGCATCGCCGGGACCTGACACCTGAGGCTTGTATGCTGATTCCCTACGATGCACTTGAAGTCGACACCCTGACCCGCCTCATCGAAGACTTCGTCACCCGCGACGGCACCGACAATGGCGACGACACGCCCCTGGAAACCCGCGTACTGCGCGTGCGCCAGGCGCTGACCAAAGGCCAGGCGCTGATCGTCTTCGACCCCGAAAGCGAGCAATGCCAGTTGATGCTCAAGCACGATGTGCCCAAGCACCTGTTCGACTGAAAAGCTGCGCCTAAAGGTTGGGTACCGGCACGGGATGGGTAGCCTGGCCCTCGCCTTTGAGAATCTTGCGGTACACCTCGGCGCGGTACACGTTGACATCCATCGGTGCCTCGATGCCGAATTTCACGTGAGTACCGTTCACTTCAAGGATATGCACGGTGATGTCATCGCCAATGGCGATGGCTTCGCCTATGGCACGGCTTAAGACCAGCATGGCGGTTGTCCTTTGCAAATAACAGGACCTCGACCATGCCCCCTTGGCACTGGACCGGCAATGGCTTGCGGGCAAATCAGGCGCTGCCTACACAGGTAGGTAACTTGCCTGACAGACCCCAGCCAAATCAGCCCTTCACAGCTTGCGCCTTGGCGCGCATCTTGTCGGCCATCAGGGTCATTTCGTCATACAGCAACTGCGGATTTTTCTGTTTCAACGCCCAAGCCATGCGGCCTTGCTCGTGGGGCAGGATCATGAATTCGCCTTTGGCCACGCGCTGGTAAATGTAGTCGGCAATATCCGCCGCCGAGATGGGCGAACTCTCAAGCAACTTGCCCACTTGAGCCTTCATGGCTGGGGTTGGCCCACGGAACGAGTCGAGCAGGTTGGTCTGGAAAAACGACGGGCACACCACATGCACGCCCACTTCCTGTTGCTTGAGCTCCACCAACAGGCTCTCGGACAACGCCACCACGCCCGCCTTGGCCACGTTGTAGTTGCTCATGGCGGGGCCCTGCATCAGCGCTGCCATTGACGCGATGTTGATGATGCGGCCCTTGCTCTTTTCCAGCAGCGGCAGGAACGCCTTGCAGCCTTTGACGACGCCCATCAGGTTGATTGCGATCTGCCAGTCCCAATCCTCCAGGGACAGTTCAGCGAAGAACCCGCCCGAGGCCACGCCGGCGTTATTGACGATCACATCGATGCCCCCGAGCTTCACCTCACAGGCCTGGGCGAAGGCCGTGAGCTGGCTGTAGTCACGCACGTCACAGCGCTGGATAAAGCCATCCCCCCCTGCTTCGCGAACCTGCTTGAGGGTTTCCTGCAAACCGGGCTCGCTGACATCAGACAACGCCAACTGCCAGCCTTCACGGGCCCAGCGCAGAGCGATTTCGCGACCCAGGCCAGACCCGGCGCCAGTGATCATCATGCGGTTTTGCATAGGAGGTAGCCTTGTGGTTCACGAAAGAAGTGACCGGCAGTGTAGCGAAGGTTTTTGCTCTACCCACGCACCATCAGGGTGATGAATGCCCCGGGCAAACCGCGGGCTCGGTCGCAAGCGTGCCTATAGACTAAGTTCAATTTTTTTCAACTGATTAGTTCAAGTTGCGCACGCGTTAAAAGAAATAAGCGTCACATCAAAATGTTTTATAAAAACAATGAATTTTCTACGAAGTAGCAGGGTCGGAATGGGTAAGGCGTCCCACTGTACATGGACGAACCAACGGTTAAACAGCCGGTTTTTGCAAAGAACCTATAAGGAATAAAACCATGAGCCTCATTCTGATTATTATCCTGATCCTGCTGCTGGTCGGTGGCCTGCCCGTGTTCCCGCACTCGCGTAACTGGGGTTATGGACCGTCGGGTATCCTGGGTGTGGTGCTGGTTGTTCTGCTGGTGCTGTTGTTGCTCGGCAAGATATAAACGCCGCGCTACGCTTTTTGTAGGAGCGAGCTTGCTCGCGAAAAAGGTACAGGCGCCGCATTTATTCAGGACGCGCGTTATCGTTGACCTTCTTCGCGAGCAAGCTCTCTCCTACAAGTAAGAAAGCAAAAAAAAGAGGCCCTCTAGAGGGCCTCTTTTTTATTGCCGGTCAGTTAGTCCGGTTTGCCATCTACCACACCTGCGGTGTTATCCAGCAGGCTCTTGGTCGCGGTCTGCAGAAACGACTCGAGCTTCTGCTTGAGCACAGCTTCGTCCGGCGACTCAGGAATCACCTTGCCAGTCGGCTCGGCGCCCAGTGTGTATTCCCACAACTTGGGTGGCATTTCCTTGGGCAATACCAGTACGCGGTCGCCGGTGAGCAAGGCCACGGTCTGGTCGCTGCCCGATGGCTTGATCACGCCGAAACCCTTGTCACCTTCCGGCAGGTTCAGCAGGTCGCGGCCCCAGCACTGGTGCAAGGTATCGCCGCCCAGGCGGCCCATGATGGTCGGCACGATGTCGATCTGGGTGCCCACGGTGTGGTCACGCTCACCGAACTTCTCGCGCATGCCCGGTGCAATCATCAGCATCGGCACGTTGAAGCGACCCAGGTCCATCTCGGTGATCTGCTGCTCATTGCCAAAGCCGTGGTCACCGACGATCACGAACAGGGTTTCCTTGAAGTACGGCTCCTTGCGGGCCTTTTCAAAGAACTGGCCCAAGGCCCAGTCGGAGTAGCGCATGGCCGTCAAATGCTCGTTGAGGCTGCCACGGTCGGTGACTTTCTCTACCGGCAACGGGGTCGGCAATGCGTACGGCGTGTGGTTGGACAGGGTTTGCAGCAGTGCGTAGAACGGCTTGCCGCCTTCGCGCGCCTTCAGTTCTTCCAGGCCACGGTTGAACATGTCCTGGTCGGACACGCCCCATGTCGGGTCGGAGAACACCGGGTCGACGAAGTCATTGCGGCCGATAAAGTTGGTCATGCCCTGGTTGCTGAAGAAGCCCGACTGATTGTCCCAGGCGAAATCGCCGTTGTAGACATACACATCGTCGAAATCACGCGCACTGAGCAACTGCGGCAGGCCCGACAGCTTGTGGCTGCCTTCCGGAGTCTGCATCAGGTATTCGAAACCCGGCAGGTTCGGGAAGCAGGCCATGGTGGCGAACATACCCTGGTGGGTGTGGGTGCCGTTGGAGAAGAAGCGGTCGAACAGCAAGCCCTCGTGTGTCAGCTTGTCGAAGTACGGGGTGATATTGCCCGGACGTCCCAATGCGCCCACCGAATGACCAGCGAAGCTTTCCATCAGGATCACCACGACGTTCTTGATCGGCAGGGTTTTCTCGGCCGGTGGCGTGAAGTCGCGGCGCACGGCAGCGGTGTCGGTGTCTACCAGCTTCTCTTGCGGCAGCACCAGCATGTCACGCACGGTCTGGGTGGCCAGCGGTTGTTCCAGGGTCGCCTTCCAGATGTTGGCGCGGTCTTCACCGAAGCGCGCCTTGGCCGCTGCGATCAGCGACAGAGTGCCATTGAGGCCCAGTTGGTTGGCGAAGTTCGAATCGGTGGTGTAGACGTCACCCCAACGCAGCGGTGGCCCCTGGCGCAGGGTGCCACGGATGGCGACCACAGCGACCAGCAGGCAAACCATGAACACTGCGATGCGGCTGTACCATGGCGCCACCTGGCGCGTGCTGATAGTGCCGCCGCTGAAGGGGCCCCGTGGGCGCGTTGCGCGGTCAGCGCCCTTGAAGGCCATGCTCAGGATCAGCGTGCCCACGGCCCAGGCCAGCAGGTAGCGCACCACCGGGAAACCGTACCAGAGCATGCTCATCACGGTTTTCGGGTCTTCCTTCACATACTGGAAGACCAGGCCGTTGAGGCGCTGGTGGAATTCGCGGTAGAAGTCCATCTCCATCAGGCCAAGGAACAAGGCGATGCTGGACGCGACGGTCAGCCACAAACGGAAGAACCCGCGCGCTGCCATGGCCCGCACGCTGAACAGCGCCAACAGCAGCGGGATCAGCAGGTACATCACCAGGCGAATGTCCAGGCGCAGCCCGTTGGCGAAGGCTTCGAGGAACGTCGAGGCCGGCGTATCGAGGATCATCTCGCGGTTGTAGACCAGCAACGCCAGGCGCAGCAGGGAAAACATCACCATCATGACCAGTGCGCAGAGCAGCGTGTACGCCAGATGGGATTTGACGGTCGGTTGCAGCAGGCGATTTGAAGCTCGCTGCTGATTCAGGGCGTCCGGGTTTGCCATGTCGTTTTAGGACCCATTGGAAGTTTAAGTTGCGAAATAATGCAGTGGCGTCCGTCCCTCGCCCAGGCTGGCTGGGGTAGGCGGTTAACGCGGTGGCACAAATGGTGCCCGATCAAGGCCGGCAAGGCTATTAATTACTGAACGCATGCCACGGCCCTGCCTTTAAGGGCACTGGAGATAGAGCCCTGGCAGCCGGATAAAGCCGGAGAATTGTCTTGGATGGGATGTGAAAATTTCGTGCGGCGAATACTTTCGACACACAAATCTGCTGTTGTAGGAGCGAGCTTGCTCGCGAAAAACTCAAAGTCACCGCGTTCATCCAGGAAGCACGCGTTATCGTTGACGTTTTTCGCGAGCAAGCTCGCTCCTACACTGGCATTAGGGCTCAGATCCGCACGTTACCGCGCGGCCCGGCGATAGCCCAGATGATCAGGCCCAGCACTGGCAACAGCAGGATCAACAGGATCCACAGCACTTTGGCGCCGGTGCTGGCGCCGCTTTTGAACACGTTGATGATCGCCCAGATATCCAGCGCGAGGATGATCAGGCCAATCAGACTATTAAACGTGGAACCCATGGTGTCGCTCCTAAGTGAGGGCATGCACTTGTAGGATAGTCAGCCTTGGCGCGGGTTCCGTTTTATTTCAGACGTGTACGGCAATCTTCAAGGCTTCAAGCGAGGGCGCGGCCTTGATGCCGACTTCGGCACACAGTTCCAGCACTCGCGCCAGGTCGTTGCCGAACACCAGCACTGCCTGGATCTCGTCATCCAACAACTGGCTGAAGTTCATCAGCACATAACCGCCATCTTCCGGGCTCAGGGCGCTCATCTGGATCTGGATGCGGTTGAGCGCGGTCAGGTCTTCGGTCTTGGCCAGTTGCTTGGGCTTGAGGTTGAACGCCACGCCCGGACCGAACGACGCAACGATCTGGGCAAACAGGTCGCCATAGGTATCGGCCTGGAACAACACCGTGTCCGGCAGGCTACCGACCACCACCCACTCCCCCAGCGGGATCGGAAAACTGTCGTCGTAGTTGATATCCGGATTGGCCGCCAGGAACGCCGCCGGGTCCGCGTAGGCCTGGGCCGCTTCGTCGGCAATACGCGCTACCTCATCCTCCCCCATGACGCCGGCGCTGATTTTGCTGATGAGTTCGACGAGGGCGGTTTTCATGGGGCGATCCTGTAACGGGCAAGTTTTGAAGGGCGCGTAGCCTACACCAGTTTCTGCAACTGCGCCGCCGTATCCACCGCGCCCATGGTCTGCGCCGCGGCCAGTGCCGTCGCGCCTTGTGCATCGGTGGCCTTGGGGTTTGCGCCTTTACCAAGCAGGTAATCAACCATGTCAACGCGGTTGAACATCGCCGCCATCATCAAGGCCGTACGCCCGTCCGAGGAGGCCGCGTCAATCGGCGTGCCGCCCTCGATCAACGCCTGGACCACCGGCAGGTTGCCTTTGAACGCCGCGCCGGCAATCGGCAACTGGTTCTTGTCGTTGGCGAT
This sequence comes from Pseudomonas sp. WS 5503, assembly GCF_012985385.1. NCBI lineage: Bacteria > Pseudomonadati > Pseudomonadota > Gammaproteobacteria > Pseudomonadales > Pseudomonadaceae > Pseudomonas > Pseudomonas sp. WS 5503. Next base: position 379,875 of record NZ_JAAQWI010000004.1, on the reverse strand, counting down.
CAGGGGGTCGGCCTTGAACTCCAACAGCACTTTGACCGCCTCGGCATGGCCGTGGTACGCCGCGAGCATCAACAAGGTGTCGCCATTGTGATTACGAAAGTTGGCCGGCAGGCCTTTCGCCAACAGTGCGGCAAGCATCGCGGCGTCGCCGCGCCGGGCGACGTCGAAGACTTGCTCGGCAAACTCGGCGGCTTCGTCTTCGGTCATTTGTTTAGGTTGATCTGACATGGGGGCTCCTTGCTGAGGCGACTGACATAACTGTTTAAGGCGCCCAGTGTCGCGATGGAGTTCCCCGGTGTCATGGCTTTTTTGTCAAAAGCCGCCATAGCCAGAATCAATAACGGAATTGGCCGCCCTGGATCTGCGCCAGCAATTGCCCGGTCACCGGCACATAGGTGTCCGAACCCGGCAACCAGGCGTAGACCGGGTCATTGCCAGCCTTGTCCGGGTCGAACCCTTGCTCCTTGAGCTTCACTTTCTGGTACTTGAACGTGCCGGTGGTTTCCATCTTCACCTTGATCCGCAAAAACAACGGCACCGCATAAGGGGGCAACTGGCCGAGGGCAAATTGCAGCAGTTCGCGCATGTCCAGGCTGGCCAGGGATTCGCTGGGGGTGATGGCGACCATGCCTGCGCGGCCGTTGGTGTTGTTGATCTCGACGCCATAGGCCACCACTTCAGCGATCTGCGGGTGTTTCAGCAGGACGTTTTCCACCTCGGTGGTCGAGACGTTTTCGCCCTTCCAGCGATAGGTATCCCCCAGGCGATCGACAAATTGCGCATGGCCGAAACCGATGCTGCGCACCAGGTCGCCGGTGTTGAAATAGCGGTCGCCTTTTTCGAATACGTCGGTCAGTACCACCTTGCGGTTCTTTTCCGGGTCGGTGTAACCGTCGAAGGGCGACTTATCATCAATGCGCGCCAATAGCAGGCCCTGCCCGCCAGTGGGCACCTTGACCATGAACCCATTGTTGCCGCGCAGCGGCTCACCGGTGTCATGGGCGTAATCCACCAGCGCCCAATGCTGCAGGCAAAAGCCGATGGTGTTGTCAAAATTCAGCACGTTGGTAAAGCCGATATTGCCGTCGCTGGCGGCATAGAGTTCGCAGATGTGCTCCACGCCATAACGCTGCTTGAACTGCGCCCACACACCGGGGCGCAGGCCGTTGCCGACCATCTTGGTCACCTGGTTATCGCGGTCCTGCGCACTCGCGGGCTGGTCGAGCAGATAGCGGCACAGCTCACCGACATAGCCCAGAGTGGTCGCCTTGAACTGGCGTGCATCGTCCCAGAACTGGCTGGCGCTGAATTTGCGCCGAATGGCAAAGCCGGACGCGCCGATAATCGCCGCCCCCCAGCACACGCACAGGCCGGTGGCGTGGTACAGCGGCAAGGTGCAATAGAGGACGTCCTGCGGCCCCATGTCCAGGGCGATACTGCCGAAGCTCACGGCGGTTTTGGTCCAGCGCCCGTGCTTCATGATGCCGGCCTTGGGCAAGCCGGTGGTGCCGGAGGTGTAGATATAGAAGCAGGGATCGTGGAAGAACACCTGCGCCGAACTCGCCGGATTGTCCACCGGACTTTCGGCACTGGCGGCCATCAGGTCGATGTAGCCGTCGGGCACCCTACTGCCGGGCTGATCGGCCACGAACCAGGTGCGCTCGGCCGGGATCTGGACTTGATCGCGCACTGCTGCGTAAGGGCTCAGCAATTCGGCACCGACCACAATGGCAACCGGATTGACCAGGGTCAGGCTGTGTACCAGCGCCCCTTGAGTTTGCGCCGTATTGAGCATGGCGCAGATGCCGCCCAGCTTGGCCACGGCCAGCACGTTGAGCAGCAACTCGGGGCGATTCTCGATAAACAGCGCCACCACGTCACCCTTGCGGATGCCCTGGGCCTGCAAGTGATTGGCAATACGATTGGCGCACTGATTGGCGTCGCGGTAGCTGATCACGCTGTCCCCATACAGCAGGGCAGCACCGTCCGGGTTACGCAACGTGGCTTGTTCGAAATGCCAGCCCAGGCCGCAGGGTTGGCTGGGGTCGGTGACGTTGGCCGCACGCATGCCGCGCACCACCCGTGGTAGCGCCCGAACGATGGCAGGCACCTTACGCAGCATCATGCGCCAGGTGATCATGTCGACTTGCTGATGAGTCATGGCGGGACGTCCCTTTTCTTATTCTTGGTCTGGTCCAGGTACATCGACTGGTGTAGCGGAAAATACGTCAGCGGTTCTTTGGCTGTACACGCGGGATTTGAAAAGTTTTGTATCCCGTGGCGGCCGCCCGATGCTTATCTCCCTGACACTCCACCATTTAAATGTGGGAGCCGCCTTGCCTGCGATGACGGCCTGCCAGCCGACCGGGATTTTTCCTGGCAAAAGGCGGTCAGTATCATTACAGCCCTTCCCCTCCCGCCGGGAAAATCACCGGGCAGATAGCGCAAAATGCAGGATGCACGATGGCCCTTCATGCAAATTGCACGAAAATGAAAATCCTATAAATTTATAAATGACTGATTTATAAGGATTTTCTAGAAAATCCAATACTGGCACAATCACTGCACCTATCACTCCATGCTTGCCAACTTGAGCCAATGGAGCTGATAGACATGAGCCTGATCCAAGATAAATTCGCTTCGGTATTTTCCAACTACGACGTCACCACCCAGCCACGTCCGGACGGCGGTATCCTGTTGACCCTGCGCAACAGCGAAGGTAAGCAGGTCAAGCGCTCGATCTCTTATCAGCAGCTGCACACTGCCGACCAACTGACTTGGGTGATTAGCGCTATTCGCCGTGACTTGGCCGAACAAGCCAGCGAACTGCCGCAGATTTCGATGTTGCAAAGCCAGAACCGCTTTGCGCTGCCGACCTATCACTCGGCCTAATCTACACCTCTGAAAAAGGGCCGCGACGCTACTCAGCGTCGCGGCCCTTTTTCATGCTATTAACATAAGCCCTGCCGAACCGCCTCATTCTTTGCCTGCACACGGTTGGTGACATCCAACTTGCCGTAGATGTTGCGCAGATGAAATTTAACCGTGGCTTCAGAGGTGGCGCGAATCTGGCTGATTTCCCAGACGGTCTTGCCCTCGGAGGCCCATCGCAGGATTTCCAGCTCGGTGGAAGTCAGGGGCTTGCCGGACAAGCTCATGCGTTTTCTGATAGCCGTCGGCACGATAACCAACGGGCGATACGTCTCCTCGGGGCCACTCATTGTTCTCTCCTTATATCTGCTGATGCGCTGCCATCTTTCGGATTCCTCCCATTGACAGATGGCATAAACATTGACGCCGAACAGAGAGTTACATAAAGAGTGGAATCAAAGCGCACAGCACCGAACAAACAGCGTTGCCCTACAAATAATTAAGTTTCTTCCCACAGCAACTTCCAACTTGCCAGGGTTGAACATTCAGTTATCTATGCTTAGTCATCCAGCCCTGGAAAGCGGGTGGCAATCGCATCACCGGTCAAAGAGGGCACAACGCCTTCGGCCGTGTTGAACAAACGCAGTGTCACACAGTGCGGGTTTTCGCCGATGTCGAACCAGTGCGGTACACCGGCCGGGATGATCAGCAAGTCATTCTTCTCACAGCGCAAGCTGTACACATAGTCGCCTATGTGCAGCGTAAACAGCCCCTGGCCTGCGATGAAGAAACGCACTTCATCTTCACTGTAGGTACGTTCATCCAGGAACTGTGCGCGCAGCTCGTCTTTCTGTGGATGGTCGTGGGTCACGCTGACCACTTCAACAGCGGCGTAGCCCAGAGCATCGATCTGCGCCTGGTACGCGGCGATCATCTGCGCCGCACTGGCGCCCTTCTCGATTGGGCTGGGCTGCCAGCGCTCGAACCGCACACCGTGCTCGGCCAGGGTCGACTGGATGTCGTCGGCATGGGTCAACACTTTGTTCGGGGTGTCCGGGGTGGCGATGGAGTAGACGGCTACATAGCTCATTGCACGGTTCCTTGGTTCGGCTCTTGCAATCGAAGGCCAATGATAATGGCGGCGGCCAGGGCCGCGAGGCTGGCGATACTGAACGTGAAGGTTGGCCCCAGCAGATTCCAGCTGTAACCGGAATACAGGGCGCCGAGCGCGCCGCCGGTGCCGGCCAGCGCGGCATAAAGGGCCTGGCCCTGGCCTTGCTGGCGGTCACCGAAGCTGCGTTGCACAAAGGCAATTGCCGCCGCGTGGAAGCTGCCGAACGTGGCGGCGTGCATCAACTGCGCCACCAGCAGCAGCCAGAAAACCTCGGCAAATGAACCCAGCAGCCACCAGCGCAGCGCCGCCAGCAAGAAGCTGGCGAGCAGCACCCGGCGCACCGAAAAGCGCGCAAGAATACGGCTCATGGCCAGGAACATCAGCACTTCCGCCACCACCCCAAGCGCCCACAGCAGGCCGATCACGCCACGGCTGTAGCCCAAATGCTCCAGGTGCAGGGTGAGGAAGGTGTAATACGGGCCATGGCTCATTTGCATCAGCGCCACGCAGGCATAAAACGCCAGCACGCCTGGGCTGCGCAATTGCTTGAGAAAGCCATCGCCGGCCAGGCGGTTGCCGTGGCTGGCCGGCTGCGCGTTCGGTACCCACAGGCTGGCGCCGATGATGCCGGCCATGATTACCACGACCACCACCGGGTAAATATCCAGGCTCAGCCAATCGAACAGGCGCCCCATAACCACCACGGTGAGGATAAAACCAATGGAGCCCCACAGACGGATCTGGCTGTAGCGCGAGGTTTGCTTGTGCAGGTGTGCCAGGGTGATGACTTCAAACTGCGGCAGCACCGCGTGCCAGAAGAACGCGTGCAGGGCCATCACCAGCGCCAGCCAGGCGTAGGTTTTGCTGACAAAAATCAGGCAGAAGCTGGCCAGGGTGCACACCGCGCCGAATCGCACAATGGCCAGGCGCCGGCCGGTGTAGTCGCCGATCCAGCCCCACAGGTTGGGGGCCACGCAGCGCATCAGCATGGGAATGGCCACCAGCTCGCCGATGCGCGCGCTGGAGAAACCGAGGTGATCGAAGTACAGCGCCAGGAACGGCGCGGTCGCCCCCAGCAGGGCGAAATAGAAGAGGTAGAAGCTGGAGAGGCGCCAGTATGGGAGCGGTGGGAGCATGTTATTGGGGCTGCTGCACAGCCCAGCGCGAGCAAGCTCGCTGGCCACAACAAGCTCGCTCATTGCCCCAGGCGATCACAGTTGGCCCAGTATCGGGGTACTCACGCGCACATCGGCATTTTGCCCGCGGTTGCGCAGCAGATGGTCCATCAACACGATGGCCATCATGGCTTCGGCAATCGGTGTGGCACGGATGCCGACGCACGGGTCGTGGCGGCCCTTGGTGATCACGTCCACCGGGTTGCCGTGCACATCGATCGAACGGCCAGGCGTGGTAATGCTCGACGTGGCCTTGAGCGCCAGGTGCGCCACGATCGGCTGGCCGGAAGAAATACCGCCGAGGATGCCGCCCGCGTTGTTGCTGAGGAAACCTTCAGGGGTCATCTCATCGCGATGCTCGGTACCGCGCTGGGATACGCAGGCGAAGCCGGCGCCGATTTCCACGCCTTTCACCGCGTTGATGCTCATCAACGCATGGGCCAGTTCGGCGTCGAGGCGATCAAAGATCGGCTCACCCAGGCCCGGTTTCACGCCTTCGGCCACCACGGTGATCTTCGCGCCGACCGAGTCCTGGTCGCGGCGCAACTGGTCCATGTAGGCCTCCAGTTCCGGCACCTTGTCCGGGTCGGGGCAGAAGAAGGCGTTGTCTTCGACGCTGTCCCAAGTCTTGAACGGGATTTCAATCGGGCCCAACTGGCTCATGTAGCCACGGATGACGATGCCCTGGGTGGCCAGGTATTTCTTGGCGATGGCGCCAGCGGCCACGCGCATGGCGGTTTCACGCGCCGAGCTGCGGCCACCGCCACGGTAGTCGCGTTCGCCGTATTTGTGGTGGTAGGTGTAGTCGGCATGGGCCGGGCGGAACAGGTCCTTGATCGCCGAGTAGTCCTTGGACTTCTGGTCGGTGTTACGAATCAACAGGCCAATGGCGCAGCCCGTGGTGCGACCTTCGAACACTCCGGAGAGGATTTCGACTTCGTCCGGTTCCTGGCGCTGGGTGGTGTGGCGGCTGGTGCCGGGCTTGCGGCGGTCGAGGTCGCGCTGCAGGTCGTCCAGGCTCAGCTCCAGGCCTGGCGGGCAGCCGTCGACAATGGCGACCAACGCCGGGCCATGGCTTTCGCCCGCGGTGGTGACAGTGAACAGCTTGCCGAAGGTATTGCCGGACATGCAGGGCGCTCCGTGAAATCAGTTGAATCAAGTCAACCGTAATAACTTAAGACGGCCAGTATACGCAGGCTAACCGACTAGTTCATCCTCGAAACCTTACCGGTAGACGTTGGTCCAACCGGCACCTCTCCAATGATGGCGCTATGATGCTGCGAGTTCTGCTGTTCACCCTCACCCTGTTCACCGCCGTGGCCCAGGCCGCCTCCCCTGTTGTCTTGCAACGCCCGATCAGCCTGGACACCGGCAGCGGCCAACTCTTTGGCTCCCTGCTGTTGCCGCAATCGGATAAACCGGTGCCGGTGGTGCTGATCATCGCCGGCTCCGGCCCCACCGACCGTAACGGCAACAGCGCCGACGGCGCGCGCAATGACAGCCTCAAGCGCCTGGCCTGGGTACTGGCCCGGCATAACATCGCCAGCGTGCGCTACGACAAGCGCGGCGTGGCCGCAAGCCTGGCGGCCACGCCGGATGAACGCAACCTGACCCTGGAGGCGTATGTGGCCGACGCCGTGGCCTGGGGCAAGTTACTCAAGGCCGACAAGCGCATGGGCCCGCTGATTGTGCTGGGCCACAGCGAGGGCGCGCTGGTCGCCGCCCTCGCCGCGCCGCAACTTGAACCGGCCGGGGTCATTTCCTTGTCTGGCAGCGCCCGCCCGGTGGACCAGGTGATCCGTCAGCAACTGGCCGATCACTTGCCCCCTGCCCTGCTGCTGCGCAGCAATGAAATACTCGATCACCTCAAGGCCGGCCAGGTGGACGCCGACGTGCCGCGCCCATTGGAGGGTATTTTCCGACCCAGCGTGCAGCCGTATCTGATCAGCCTGTTCCGCGCCGATCCGTCGGCCGCCTTTGCGCGCCTGGACATGCCGGCGCTGATCATTCAGGGCACCAACGATATCCAGGTTGGCGTAGGCGACGCCCGGCAACTGAAGCAGGCCAAGCCCGACGCGCAGTTGACGGTGATCGAAGGCATGAACCACGTGATGCGCATCGTGCCCAATAACGTGAAGCAGCAACTGGCCTCCTACAATGACCCGAAACTGCCGCTGGCTGCGGAGCTGGGCCAACGTATCGTCAGCTTTATCGAAGGACTTCAACCCCGTTAAGCGGCAATTGGCCTCCAGTCCTGGGAAAAACGGCCGATAAGTCCAGAGTCGACAGTAAAAAGACTGTCGGCTCGCAGGGCTTGGACAGGATCGCGCCGCATGACAACCACCGAAACAACACCCGAATCTACCGCCGAGACTACGGCCGCAACCGAAGCTGGCGCCGCAGCGGCCCTGCCGTGGGCCGACGTTCACGCCGAACATTTCAAGATGCTGCGCCTGGCCCCGCTGGCCACCGACCGCGCGACCGGCGCACGGCCGTTGCGCTTTGTGCAGTTCGGCTATGCCGAGCGCCATGATAAACACCACAGCCTGTTGCGCATGGTCATCCAGTTACCGGGCCAGCGAGTACGGCGCGAGCAGAACCACCTGGATATCTGGGTCGATCACGATAAACACCGCGTGCATTTCGGGCCCGGCAACAGCCTGGAAATCGAGCCGGCCAACCGCGGTATCGGGCGCTTCCTGGTGGCCCAAGGCGCCGCCTGGGCGAAGAAGAAGTGGTCACACTACCGCGTCGACGGCGTGGATCTGGCCAACAAGGACGCCCTCAACGAAGCCACGCGCCTGCGCCGCGATCACTTCCTGCGTATCCAGGGTTTCGATGTGGCCTACGCCGATGTGCAGCACCTCAAGGGCAATGTGCAACCCGGCAAGGTCAGCGACGTGCTGGACAGTTGGAACACCGAGAAAGTGCAGTTCGTGGAGATCCTGGAAGCCGCGCAGATGCTGCAACAGGCAGAGCAGAACCTGGCGGAGCAGGAAGTGAAGCTGCGCAAGGAAGAGGAAAAAGTCACCAAGTTCAAGCGTGAAGACAGCGGGCTGCGCTTCACCATCACCTGTCTGGTGGCGTTTACGGTGTTTCAGGCGGGGTTGTTGATCTGGATTGCCACACACCGCTGATAGATTGAAATGCAATCAAAATGTGGGAGCTGGCTTGCCTGCGATAGCGATGTATCAGTAGCACAAGTGCAAGCTGACCCACCACTATCGCAGGCAAGCCAGCTCCCACATTGACCGAGTTTCTGCAGTTATATCCGGGCAGCGAAAACGGCCTGGTGTTGGCGGCACTGCTCAGCCGTCAACATAAACACCCCATGCCCACCGCGCTTGAAGTCCAGCCAGGCGAAATCCACTTCCGGGTACAGCGCCTCGACATGCACCTGGCTGTTGCCCACTTCGACAATCAGCAGGCCCTTCTCGGTCAGGTGGTCCGCAGCTTCAGCCAGCATCCGGCGTACCAGGTTCAGGCCGTCGTCGCCGCAGGCCAGGCCCAGTTCCGGTTCGTGCTGGTATTCATCGGGCATGTCGGCGAAATCTTCGGCATCCACGTAGGGCGGGTTCGACACGATGAGGTCGAAACGCTGGCCGGGTAGCCCGTCAAAACCATCGCCCTGCACGGTGTAGACCCGCTCGTCGACGCCATGGCGCTCGATGTTCTGGTTCGCCACTTCCAGGGCTTCGAAGGACAAGTCTCCCAGCACCACTTCGGCCTCGGGGAATTCATAGGCGCAGGCGATGCCGATGCAACCGGAGCCGGTGCACAGGTCGAGGATGCGTGCCGGCGGCTGGGCCAGCCAGGGTTCGAAGCGGTCTTCAATCAGCTCGCCTATGGGTGAACGCGGGATCAATACGCGCTCATCGACGATAAACGACATGCCGCAAAACCAGGCCTCCTTCAACAGGTAGGCCGTTGGCACTCGCTCATGGATACGGCGATGCAGCAAGCGCTGCACGTGGGAGATTTCCTCTTCTTCCAGGTTGCAATCCAAATAACTGTCGGCGATTTCCCACGGCAGGTGCAAGGCGCCCAGCACCAACTGCCGGGCTTCGTCCCAGGCATTGTCGGTGCCATGGCCAAAAAACAGGTCTTCCCCATGGAAACGGCTGACAGCCCAACGGATGTGGTCGCGCAAGGTGCGCAGGCGAGAAGTGATCACGGGGGCAAGCTCCTGGAAAAAACGACTGGCGATTCTAACAGCCTTCACCTGTACCGACGATGTACGAAAAACCTGGCGCCGTACGTCGGATTTCATCGAATCTGCCCGCATTGTGTTAAACAGGCCTGCCTCTTGACATGGCTGCACGCCAGCAACGGCGTACCTTACGATAGTAGCGATTCACAGAAGCGCTCAGCCAGTGGACAATGTCGCAAAAGCCCCACTCACAGGAGCCCCAGAATGTCCGTTCCAAAGACGATGTTTCAACTCAGCGGTCGCGGTTACGCAGCAGCCAACCTCAATCATGCGACCCTGGTGATCATCGACGCCCAGAAAGAATACCTCAGCGGCCCGCTCGCCCTCTCGGGCATGGACGCGGCGGTAGAGAACATCAAGCAGCTTGTGACCGCAGCGCGCAGTGCCGGGCGCCCGATTGTGCATGTGCGCCACCTGGGCACCGTGGGCGGCCTGTTTGACCCCCAGGGCGAGCGCGGCGAATTCATTCCGGGCCTCGAGCCTGAGGGTGACGAAACCATCATCGGCAAACTGCTGCCCAGCGCCTTCCATGGCACCGGCCTGGAAAAACACCTGCAAGACCTCGGCTCCCTGGACCTGATCGTCTGCGGTTTCATGAGCCACTCCAGCGTCAGCACCACCGTGCGCGCGGCCAAGAACCTGGGCTTTCGCTGCACCCTGGTGGAAGACGCCTGCGCCACCCGCGACCTGCCCTACAAGGGCGGTATCCTGAGCGCCGAGCATGTGCAGCAAACCGAAATGGCCATCATGGCAGACAACTTCGCCACCCTGGCGCTGGCCAAAGACTTGATCTGATGCTGCTGGCGGTGAGCGGTGTGTTTATTGCTCCGCTCATCCGCAAAGCCCTCTCATTTGGCGCATTTACCTCTCCCCCCGGAACAACCTGTGTATCTTCCGGTCGAAGGGCCGATACCCTGGAGGAAAGGTCGGAATGAAGATATCCGATGGTTTTGATGCTCGTCGCTTGCGCCCCAAGGGCCCGAGCAATTGGCGTCTGCGCCTGGTAGCGTGCATGGCCGCGTTGCTGGCGATAGTAGGCTTGTTGTTGGCAGGCGCTGGTGGCGCCGGCCTGTTTGGGCATTCGCCCGCCCTGGGCGAACTGAATGCCAGCCCGGGCGGCTCGGCACTCCTGCTGGGGATCGGCTTGCTGGTGCTGTGGTTGGGCGTGTGGCTGTGGCGTCGCAGTCGCCGGAAAATGCGCCAGCCGCTGTCGTTGAATATCGCCTCTCACCTGATGAAAAAGCACGACTGATGGCGCTTGGATAGCGTTTCCTGCGCCCTGGCCGCCGCGATTTAGGTAAACTGCCCGCCCTTCGCGGAGGCTGACATGCAAGACGACGATTTTTCCCTGTTCAAAAACGAGCTGCGCGGCGTCAAGCCGATCAAGCACGACCGCGCCGACACCGGCAAACCCAAGACTGACCGCGCGCAGATCGCCAAGCTGCGCCAGGCCGCGACCGTGCGCACCGATGCCACTACCGTGGACGGCCTGTCGGACCAGTTCGTGATCGACGTCGGCCCCGAAGATGAACTGATGTGGGCCCGCGACGGCGTGCAGGAAAGCCAGATGCGCAAGCTCAAGGCCGGCCAGATCCCGTTCGAAGGCAGCCTCGACCTGCACGGCATGACCGTGGAAAAAGCCCGGGAAACCCTCTGGGCCTTCCTGGCCGAAGCGACCAAATTCGAAATCCGCTGCGTGCGCGTCACCCATGGCAAGGCTGTGCGGTTGGACGGCAAGCGCCCGATGATCAAGAGTCACGTCAATACCTGGCTGCGCCAGCATGCCCAGGTGCTCGGCTTTACCTCCTGCCAGGCTCGTCACGGCGGTGCCGGCGCGGTGTATGTGATGCTCAAGCGCACCATGATGGAAGGGCGCGACGAGTAACAAGTGCCATCGTCAGGCTTGCAGCGATGTGTCCGCCACCGTAACCTTGCGCTTTGCGAAAATCCCACAGGTAGTTTCATGTCCCTGGAACAGAATTACACCGCGATCCTCGGCCAACTCGGCGAGGACGTGTCCCGCGAGGGCCTGCTCGACACGCCAAAGCGTGCCGCCAAGGCAATGCAGTATCTCTGCCGCGGTTATGAACAGACACTCGAGGAAGTCACCAACGGTGCCTTGTTCAGCTCTGACAACAGCGAAATGGTGCTGGTCAAGGACATCGAGCTGTACTCGTTGTGCGAGCACCACCTGCTGCCGTTTATCGGCAAGGCCCATGTGGCCTATATCCCGAGCGGCAAAGTGCTGGGCCTGTCGAAGGTCGCACGCATTGTCGACATGTATGCGCGCCGCCTGCAGATCCAGGAAAACCTCAGCCGCCAGATCGCCGACGCCGTATTGGAAGTGACAGGCGCCCTGGGCGTGGCCGTGGTGATCGAGGCCAAGCACATGTGCATGATGATGCGCGGTGTGGAGAAGCAGAATTCGTCGATGATCACCTCGGTGATGCTGGGTGAGTTCCGCGAGAACGCGGCCACCCGCAGCGAATTTCTCAGCCTGATCAAGTAACCGGCTGGGCAGGAAGGAACCGGCGTTCATCGCCGGTTTTTTTTCGCCTGCAGAAATCAGGTAAGCTGCGCCCCCTCAGTCATGGGCAAGAGGTTTCAGCCATGTTCGTCAAAGCACTTCGAGTGGGCCTCGGCCACGTCATCATCGCGGGCGACTTTCTTACCCGCCCACGCAAAAAGCAACGCCCTGCCGAACAACAGGCCAAGGTCAATGCTGCGGCCAAGGACCTGACCCTGTATCAGTTCCACGCCTGCCCGTTCTGCGTGAAGACCCGTCGCACCCTGCACCGCCTGAATGTGCCGGTGGCGCTCAAGGATGCGAAGAACAACGAGCAGGACCGCCAGACCCTGCTGGAGCAAGGCGGCAAGATCAAAGTGCCGTGCCTGCGCATCGAAGAGAACGGCCAGACCACCTGGATGTATGACTCCAAGGTGATCATTGACTACCTGGACAAGCGCTTCGCTGCGATCTGAAGCCCGCGGCGACCAATGTAGGAGCGAGCTTGCTCGCGAAAAACGTCAACGATAACGGGGGCTGCCTGAATAAACGCGGTGCCTGTGAGTTCTTCGCGAGCAAGCTCGCTCCTACAGAAATCAGGTGGGTATTGCCAGGTCGAGATCCAACAGTGCCGAACCCAGGCACTTGCCGTGGGCGTCCAGGGCCAGCGAGCGGGTTACGCCGCCGCGCAGGATTCCCGGCAGGACGAAGTTCAGCGCCTGCACGTTCGGCAGCTCATGGCGCTGAACCGGTGCCGCATCGGGATCGCGTAAATCGGCAAAGAACTCGGCCACGCGCTCAGCCGTCAGCTGTTCACACAGCAACGGATAATCCTCGGCGCGATAGGCAATGATCGAGATGTTCGACGTGTCGCCCTTATCCCCGGTGCGGGAATGGGCCAGCCTGTGCAGTTTCATTCTTCAATCCTCGGTTTGACCGCTTCACGGGGCAACAGCAACGACGCCACCGCCACCACCTGACGCACGCTCTTGCTCGCCCCACCACCGCCGGCCGGGCCGTTGGTGTAGAGGGTCTCTACTTCATTGCCGACCCGCACGGCGTCGCTGCGCTCGTCACAACGGGCGGCAACCCGCAGGCGCACTTCCCAAGGCTCGACGCTGCTGCGAGGGCCGTGCAATGAATCCATGCCGATCAACTCGGCACGCAGGTCCTGCATGTTGACCCCGATCAACGCGAGACGCTTGAGCACCACTTCCCGCGCCAACTCGGCCCGTGCGACAGCGCCGGGACCACCGTAGGACATCTGCCCTTCACCAATCCAACCGTCCAGATAACCGACGCTGACCTTCAGTTGATCAGGCCGGGCACGCCCACTGGCTCCCTGGGCACGCACCCGGTCCACGCCCTCCTCGACAAACCCCACCAGGGAAAAGTCGGCCGTCACATCCGGGGTCAAATAAGCTGCCGGGTCGTGAACTTCATAAATCAGTTGTTCGACGCAGCTCGCGCGGCTGACCCGCCCACCCGAGCCTGCCACCTTGGTGATCACTGCGTTGCCGTCGGCGTCGATCTCGGCCAGGGGAAAGCCCAGGCGCGCCAGATCCTCCACATCCTTGAAGCCTGGATCGGCGAAATAGCCGCCACTGACCTGCCCCGCGCACTCCAGCAAATGCCCCACCAACGTGCCCCGGCCCAGTCGCGGCCAATCATCGAAGGCCCAGCCGAACTCGAACATCTGCGGCGCCAGGAACAGCGAAGGGTCGGCCACGCGCCCGGTGATCACCACATCGGCGTCGGCGCGCAACGCTTGAACAATGCCCTCCACGCCCAGGTAGGCATTGGCAGAAATCAACCGCTCACCCAACGCGCCTACGGTCTGGCCGTTATCCAGCAACTGTTCGGCAGACAAGGTATGCAGCACGTCATCCCCGACCACCGCCACAACCTTGAGGCCCAGGCCCAGCTCGCCAGCAATGCGCCGTACTTGACTGGCCGCCGCCAGCGGGTTGGCCGCGCCCATGTTGGTGATCACGCGCAGGCGTCGACGCCCCGCCCCCTGCCCCACAAAGGGCAAGACACGGCGCATGCGCTCAGCCAGCAGCGGGTCATAACCGCCTTGCGGGTCGCTGATACGCGCCTGTTGCGCCAGGGCGATGGTGCGTTCGGCCAGGCATTCGAAGACCAGGTAATCCAGGTCGCCGTGTTCGGCCAGTTCCACGGCAGGTTCTATACGGTCGCCGGAGTAGCCGGCGCCGGAGCCGATGCGCAAGGTGTTCATGTCAAATCACTCCCAGGAGCAACGCCGTCAGGGTCATCAACACCGAGGCGGCAAACAGGAAAGGAATGGTGAAGCGCTGGTGATCGGCCAGTTCGATCTTGCACAGGCCCACCAGCAGGAAGGTCGCAGGGGTCAGCGGGCTGACCGGGAAGCCGGTGGTGTGCACGCCCAGCAGCGAAGCCTGGGCCACCTGAAGCGGGTCGACGCCCAGGGCTTTGCCGACTTCGGCGATCACCGGCATCACGCCGAAATAGTAGGAATCTGGGTCAAACAACATGCTCATGGGCATGGACAAAAAGCCCACGACGGCCGGGATCAACTTGCCGTGGCCCGCCGGAATCTGCGCCACCGCCACTTCGGCGATGGCCTTGAGCATGCCGGTGCCTTGCATGATGCCGGTAAATACCCCGGCGGCGAGCAGGATACTGGCCATGGTCAGGGCGGTTTTCGCATGGGCGTCAATGCGCGCACGCTGGGCGTCCACGTTGGGATAGTTGATGCACAACGCAACCACGGTGCCGAGCATGAACATCACCACCGGGTCGACCCAGCCGGCGATCATCACCACCATCACCAGCACGGTCAGCACCAGGTTGACCCAGAACAACCGTGGACGGCGCAGCTTGATGTCGTCATCGCTGAGCACTCGTTGCGGCACCGCCTCCACGCTGGAACCGGCGCCCAGGCCCAGGCGTTTTTCTTCGCGATGGCCCAGCCACCAGGCGCAGGCGAAAACAAAGATCAACCCGACGATCTGCACCGGGATCAGTGGCTGGAACAGGTCGGCCACTGGCACATGCAGCGCCGCCGACGAACGCAGCACCGGGCCGGTCCAGGGCAGGAAGTTGACGCCGGCGGCCATCGCACACACGCAGGCGAGGATGCGTTTATCAATGCCCAGCCGCGTATACAGCGGCAGCATCGCCGGCACCGTCACCAGAAAGGTCACCGCGCCAGAGCCGTCCAGGTGCACCAGCAACGCCAGGGTCGCGGTCCCCACCACAATCCGTGTAGGACGCGTGCCGACCGTGCGCAGGATGCGATCAATGATGGGATCGAGCATGCCCGCGTCGGTCATGATCCCGAAAAACAGGATCGCGAACACAAACATGCCGACCACAGGGGCGACGTTCTTGATACCGGTAATGATGAAGGCACTGGTTTGCAGGCCGAAGCCGCCGATCAGCGCAGCGATGATCGGCAAGGCGATCAAAGCCACCAGTGGCGAGAGGCGCTTGCTCATGACGGCAGCGAGCAGGCACAGGATGGTGATGACACCCAGGGTTGCGAGCATGGGTTACTCCAGGCGGCCTGGTTGGCCAGTTATTGTTTTCCCTGGAGTATTGGAAGCGGGTTAGTCTTTGTAAATTGGAATATTCGGCCTAGCTCGTTCGGAAAAACAAAATGAAGAACTCCATCCAGCACATCCAGGCGTTCCTCGCGGTGGCCCGCACTGGCAGTTTCACCAAAGCGGCCAACGAGTTACACCTTTCGCCGTCGGCCCTCACCGTGCAGGTGCAACAACTGGAAGACTGGCTCGGCGTCGCCCTGCTCGACCGCAGCCCGCGCCACGTGAGCATTACCGCTGCGGGCCAGGAGGCGCGCGGGCCCATGGAAAAACTGGTGCTGGACCTGGACAACATCGTCACCGGCTCCCGCGACCTCGCCGCCTTGCGCCGTGGAGTGGTAACCATCGCCGCGCTGCCCTCAGTCTGCGCTGGCGCCCTGCCCCCGGCCTTGCGCCTGTTTCGCGAACGCTTCGCCGGCATCGAAGTGCGCCTGCATGACCTGGTGGCCCAGCGCATTCATGCAAAGGTTCGCAACGGCGAAGTGGATTTCGGCATCGGCGTGCGCGCCCGCCTGAGCCACGGGCTGGACTTCGTGCCGGTGCTCAATGATCGGCTGTGCGCATTTGTGCCATCGGGCCATGCGCTCGCCCGCCATCGCCAACTGACGCTGGAACAATTGGCGGACCAGCCGATCATCCTGACCGGCCGCGACAGCAGTGTGCGCGAGCAAGTAGACACGCTGTTCGATGAGACACGGCTGACGCTGAACGCCGGCATGGAGGCCAACTACATGTCGACTGTATTGGCCTTGGTGCGCCAGGGCCTGGGCATCAGTGTGTTGCCGGAGTCAGCGGCGGATAGCCTGGAAGGTTTGAAGCGGATCAGCATCGATCATCCCGGAGTGAATCGAGAGATCGGGTTGATCAGCCGTAGCGGGATGGGCTTGAGCCCGGCGGCGCAGCGCTGCTTTGAACTGCTCAACAAAGCACTGCCTGACACGCCGCCGCGCTGAATGTGGGAGCAAGCTTGCCTGCGATGCAGACACCTCGGTTTAGCCGGGGCACCAGGGTGACGCTATCGCAGGCAAGCCAGCTCCCACATAGGACCGAGGGAGTCAGTCGAGCATCGCCACGTACTTGGGATGACTGGCCACGCGCTGCAACCACGCCTGCACCGCCGGATACGGCGCCAGGTCAAAGCCGCCTTCATGGGCCACATGGGTGTAGGCATACAACGCAATATCGGCAATGGAAAACTGCTCGCCCACTAAATAAGGCGTGGCTTGAAGCTGACGCTCCATCACTCTCAAGGCCTTGTAACCGCCTTTGTGGGTGGTCTTGTATTCTTCCAGCCGATCCTCGGGCATGTTCAGGTAGAACTGAATGAACCGCGCCACCGCAATGTAGGGCTCGTGGCTGTATTGCTCGAAGAATTGCCACTGCAGGACTTGCGTGCGCAGGCGCGGTTCGGTCGGCAGGAATTCGCTGCCATCGGCGAGGAAGTTGAGGATCGCGTTGGACTCCCACAGGCAGGTGCCATCTTCGAGCTCCAATACCGGGACCTTGCCATTGGGGTTCTTGGCCAGGAACGCCGGGGTCTGGGTATCGCCCTTGAGGATATCGATATCGATCCATTCATACGGGATGCCCAACAGATTGAGCATCAATTTGACCTTGTAGCAATTGCCCGACTTGTAATCGCCATAAACCTTGTACATGGGGCTCCCCTTTTCACCGCGCTGACCGAATGCTTGCGCCCACAAGGTGCGGGTATCGAAGGCTTGTTTCAAGGCGTCGTGCAGAATAAATCCCTTGGCCTGGGCCTTTCATCCCTTTTCGCCAAGATAATCGAAAACATTATTTGCTTTATTTGTATACAAAAGCATAATTCGCTTCGTGCGAGTTCCTGACCTTTTGGTCAACAAAGCCCGCCAGTACCTCAAAGCGCGGTTGCCCACTCATGTAACCGGCGCTGGAAATAACAATAAAACGATTGAGGAGTACTCGCTGTGGATAGCCGTAAAACCGAAGCCCCTACGTTGGATCTGGCCGCGCCCCGAGGCGGTTGGCTGGAGCGCCTGTTCAAACTGCGCTTGCATGGCACCACAGTGAAGACCGAGCTGATCGCCGGCCTCACCACCTTTATCACCATGGCCTACATCATTTTCGTCAACCCCAACATCATGGCCGATGCCGGTATCGATCACGGCGCGGCTTTCGTCGCCACCTGCATCGCCGCCGCGCTGGGCTGCCTGTTGATGGGCCTGTACGCCAACTGGCCAGTGGGACTGGCGCCGGGCATGGGCTTGAACGCGTTTTTCACCTACACCGTGGTCGGCACCATGGGCTACAACTGGGAAACCGCCCTCGGTGCGGTATTTGTCTCGGGTGTGCTGTTCATGATCCTGACGCTGTCGCGTATCCGCGAATGGTTGCTCAACAGTATCCCGGTCAGCCTGCGTCATGCCATGGGCGCGGGCGTGGGCCTGTTCCTGGGGGTGATCGGCCTGAAAACCGCCGGCATCATCGTCGACAGCCCGGCCACCCTGATCAAGCTCGGCTCCCTGCATGAACCCGCCCCACTGCTGGCGGCGGTGTGCTTCCTGCTGATCGCCATCCTCAGTTACCACCGCGTATTCGGCGCGATCCTGATCAGCATCATCGCCGTGACCCTGGCGGGCTGGGGCCTGGGCCTGGTGCATTACAACGGCATTCTCTCTACCCCACCGAGCTTGGCACCGACCTGGATGGCCATGGACGTGATGGGTGTGTTCAATGTGAGCATGATAAGCGTGGTATTTGCCTTTCTTTTTGTACACATGTTCGACACTGCCGGTACACTGATGGGCGTTGCCCAACGCGCAGGGCTAGTCAAGGCAGACGGCAAGATCGACAACCTGTCTCGTGCATTAAAGGCCGACAGTGCTTCCAGCGTGTTCGGCGCCATGGTTGGCGTGCCGCCTGTGACCAGCTATGTGGAAAGCGCTGCCGGTGTAGCTGCCGGCGGCCGCACCGGCTTGACTGCCGTGACCGTAGGCGTGCTGTTTGTGGCGGCGATGTTTTTCGCGCCGCTGGCCGGCATGATTCCCGCCTATGCCACGGCGGGCGCATTGATTTACGTGGCAATGCTGATGATGGCGAGCATGGCCCATATCAATTGGGATGAAGCCACCGACAGCATTCCGGCCATCGTGACCGCGATCATGATGCCGTTGACATTTTCGGTCGCCGACGGGATTGCCCTGGGCTTTATCACCTATGTGGCGTTGAAGGCCGGCACCGGCAAGTACCGTGAGATTTCCATCAGCCTGTGGGTGCTGTGCGCGATCTTTATCGCCAAGTTCATCTTTCTGTAGTTCAGGAAGGGCTGAAAAACCGCCTCACCTTCGGGTGGGGCTTTTGCACGTAAGGGAGAACTGTAGATGAACCTGGATACCTGGCTGTTGTTCAGCGGCGCTGCGCTGGTGGTGATCCTGATCCCCGGCCCGCTGTCATTGCTGATGATCAGCAACAGCCTCAACTTCGGCCTGCGCCGCTCTTACCCGGCGTTTCTGGGCGGCGTATTTGCTTCGATCTGTCTGCTGAGCGCCTCGGCACTTGGCCTCGGCGCGCTGTTGCTGGCATCCGAGCAATTGTTCAGCGCACTGAAGATCGTCGGCGCGCTGTACCTGTTCTACCTCGCCTGGCAAAGCTGGCAGCAATCGCGCCTGCCGAGCGCAGGCGCCGAAGTGCCGCAGTCCCCGGCTGTGCCGCGCTTTGGTGCGTTGTTTGGCCGGGCCTTCGTACTGGGGGCCAGCAACCCCAAGGACATCCTGTTTTTTGCGGCCTTCCTGCCGCAGTTTCTCAGCGCCGAGCAGGCGTTTTTACCGCAATTGTTGATCATGATCGCCACCTGGACGGTGCTCGACCTGTTGTGCAAATTGGCTTACGGCTTGGGCGCCCATGGCGCCGCGCGGTATTTGCGCAGCGGTTCGGGCCAGAGCTGGTTCAACCGCACCAGCGCTGCGCTGTTTGGCGGCGCCGGTGCAATGGCTCTCATCAACGCTAAGGGTTCAATTTGACGAAATAGACAGTGGGGGCCAACTGCCCCTTTGTGGGCCACTGAATGCCGGCCACAATCCGCACCAAGCGTTGTTCTTGCATCGCGTTGTCAACCGCCCTTAATAAAGCAGAGTCAGGGTGGGAGTTGATGGCTACCCTAACCCACTTGTCCGAAAGCTTCGTTCTCACGCTAATTCGCCCTGTCTCAAACCATTGGTAGGCCACGTAGTAAATTGTGCTCGAACGGGGATGAGTCACGACTGATTCAATACTGTTTTCTCCAACAGGTAACCCTGGACGTCGCACAGACAAGTCCACAATGCGGTAACCCTGCTGCTCCAACACGGTTCTGACGGCGGCGCGCTCTGCTTCAAGCCTCTGCGTCCTGACCGGTCTGACAGCATATTGCAGGCTCGGGTCTAACGGATGAGGCGGTATGAAGTCGACACGCGTGAAGCCGGGCGCCTTGCCTTCAAAACCGATGTATAGATATTCGCTGCGACGTTCATTAGGTCGCAACATCCGCAGTAAATCATCCGTTTGACCGCTCCTCGCAGGAGGCGCGGGTAGCCATTCGTCCAGCGTCGCGCGGATGTCGAGCAAATGGCTTGCCGTGGCAGCCCGGGAAGGACCTGACAATTCAACCAACCTTATGACGGCAAACGTTCGAGCATCATTCGTCAGGGTGGGAAAGGCCATGGTCACATACTGCCTCAACGGCCTGTCGAACAGTGCCGGATGATTTTGCCACCCCCCTGAAGGCAGGCGTGATACGGGAATAGGCTGGTCGCGAATATCAGTGCTTGTCCAGCGCATGATATCGGTTAGCGCGGATCGCCCCGGTGGCTCATTTCGGGTGATAAACACCAGGCCGTTCAACGGTGCACGATCACCCTGCGGGAGCATCCGGTAGAAACCGCTGCTCGGATCCTGGATGGCGGTATAAGGAGGCGCCACGCGTAAAAACCTGGCATTGAGCTCAGAACCTCTGGGCCCCACGCCTACCTCAAACACGCCAGCCGCCGGAAAGTCCACAATTTGACTGGGTTGGACTTGAACACGCCAACTCAGCCAGTGAGTATCCGTTGTACGTGACCGCACAATCCGGTTCTCGGTAGCCGTGCGCGTACGAGGGGGTTGCCAATCCGGCAATGGGGAAACGGGCCATGGGTTATGCACCCCGGAGCTGGGCCCAGGTTGTGGCGCATTCATGCCCAACAACCACTCTTTAGGCTCTTGAATGTTGATGACCAACTCATCCAGCCCCGGTTCCCGGCTATTTCGCAGGCGAAATACCTCTTCACTTTCGCGCTGGTAAACCGGGTAATGGTGCGTATCGTCCGCTATGAACTGCTCGCCGTTCTTGACATGCACGCCTTGCCTGCCCGGCCCTTTCAACGCTACGGCGCCCTCGGGCTTACCCTTGATTCTGAAACGGTCCAAGAGCTTCGATTGCGTCACCAGCGACGAAGACGCGCTGGGCAAATGACTACGTATTGCCATCGGCAAGCGACGGATACGACTCAGAACCTTCATCGGCGAACGCATACCTATGACCTTACCGCCCTTCACTTTGGGAACAGGCGCAAAGTCTGTCGCCAGTTCGACCGCCAGAAACAGGGTCATGAACGCCACATCCACGGCATCGTTAGGGTCGCCAAAGCGATGATAGCGTCGGGCAGCCAACAGCAAATCATGGAAGTCGTTAGCCTTACCGAATAACGGAATCAAAATACCCAGCAACCCGCGCCGGGTGGCCTCGCTCTGCTCTTCAAGACGTTGAACCCGATAAGTCGCCAACATCCAGCTGGAGTTACTGACGGCTTGAACCCGCCCTTGCAGCTCCAGCGAGCTGGCCGCGTACAGCAGTGCCCTGGCGTCACGGTAGGTGGTGGGCACCACCGCCAACCAGTTCGATGGTGCACTGGCAATCTGCTCGTGGATCAGCTCTTCGATTTCATTGACCGCTGGCGTAGGCTCAAGGTGCGTGATTTTGAATGAGCGGAAAAACTCATAGCTCCTCCACACACCTTCGAAGAATGAAAAACCGGCGAGGATATGGTCCACGTCATAAATCGAGCTGTTCTTGTTTGTTGCATCGACGTTATGGGCGATGGCCTCGAATGCCCAACCCGGTGCAACCTGTCGCGCCAGAACCTTAACGTAATCGGGCTCTGCAGCCATACGATTGAGCGCCGCCAGGGCTACTCCCACACTGGTGTATTCGCTGATGACCAAGGCTTGGGGCGCGGCCGGCCAGTAAACCACGCAGCGTCCGCTGGCCTGGTCCGCCATCACCACAATGCCTGCGATGTAACGATCATGCAGCATCGTGTGTCCTACCAAATGAACCACACTGAGCGTCAGCCGATGCCCGTTCTTTAACAGGTCTTCAGCCGTGCGGGCTGCCATTGCAACCTTGAACAGGCTCTGCGCCTGGGCGCTCAAACTCTGGGCGGTCGCCGAAAAAAGCTGCATCTGCGCGCAGTCCCGCAACGTGCGATTTATCAGCACAGGGATACGTTCTTCCCTCTGACCGCTCGCCCCCGCAGGGTAAAATGCACGGTGGGCCCGTATCGCGTAATGACCGCCGATATCCAGCGAAGACACGGTGTTGATCAGATAATCGGCGTTCAGTCGCTGGCGCCACTGCGGTTGCAGATAGCGGCCGCGTGTCAATCGCGGGCGTGTCCAGGGTGCTTGCGAGTCAAGGTTATGCAACGTCAGTTGCAGCATGCTGAACGTGTGGCGTTTGAGGCTGGGTGTCACGATGACTTTGCGATCGCCCGGCGTGCAGCGACTTTCGTGGCCACAAAAACTGCTGTAGGTGTCATCCGGCAAGTCGATCAACGGCTTGTCGATGTCCAGTTCCGGGTAAAAACCGTCTTCAGTCAAACGAGCGATCAATGCACTGCGGGCGAAGGTGTCCAGGTCAGGCAGGATCTGCACGAGCCCGCTTTCAGCGGCAGCGGCACTGCCCAGGTACCTGCGCTTGAGGCGTTGGAATTGTTTGACTTGGGTAGGCGTTGCGCTGGCCAGCCATGCTGGGGAACTTTTCATCTCAAGCGCAACTTTGCGCAGCACGTCCACATTGGCCAACGCCTGGCTCAAGGCATGGTTGGGAGGAAACGCCAGATGTTGGTGCAGCTCGACCACCCACAACAAGCGGCTGACCATCGCATCCTTCACCTCGCCGAAAAGCCTCGCCATGCCACCGATGCGTTTGCTCAACCCTGCGTAGTACATCACCAGGTTTTTCAGCGAGAGACCCGTGGGGCTGATGTCGACAGGCTCGTAACGCACAGCCAGCGTGTTGCGCACCGCATGGGCGCGCAAGTCGTGGAGCTTATCCCGTTCGACACAACCCCATAACCTGGAATAGTCACTGCTGCCCAGTGTCGCTTTGAGCCCCTGCGTCAGCGCCTCCAGGCCGGAAAAAGCCATAAGCCCGCCATAGTCTCCAAACGCATACAACACCACCGGAATTGCGCCTGTCGGGTTTTTCAGCGCGGTCACTCGCGTCACCACCCACAGGTTATGCAGCGGATAGAAGGCATCCGGCGCGCTGCCCACCGAGACCGACAGCACCTGGGTTTGACTGCCAGGGCGTTTGCGCGCTGCAGGCTGGTCCAGCACTTCGCTAATCACGTCACGATGCGCCGTGGATATGAGCTTGAGCTGGTGTTGCAACTCAACCTCACAGCGCAATGCTTCGACCTGGGCGCGCAAAAACAGCGCAGCACGCCTGCGCCCTCCCCCAGGGCGCGCAAGCCAGAACGGCAAATCGAACAGTTGATGCTGCGCATCCTTGATCTGTGCGCTCAGCACCTGCGTGTGCTCCTTGCGCTGACGCTCGAGCGCCAACACCTGCTCAAACGCCGCGCTCTGCGCACTCGGATCATCCTGGTTAAGCAACGCAACCAGGCCTTTTTCATAGCGTTTGACCTGTTGCTCTGCCGTAAGCCGGGCCAGCTCGGGCATCGCACTGGCAAACAGGATTTCTGGCTGCCGTCGTTGCCGGTCCCAGGCAAGTAATTGGTCGCACACGTTGTGCAGCCGGGCGCTGCCTGCCAGCCGTTTGCGAGCTTGCTCGATCGAACGGAGAAAGGCCGTGGCCGACAACGTTTCAGGCCGCGGCCTGCTTGCAGCGAACACATGCGCATGATTGATCGCCAGCGCGCAGGCCAACTCATTCGCCCACTGGCCATCCAGCAATGCCCGGGCGCTCAGCGCCAACGCATCCTCCGTCACCGCCGCGCCACGCACGACAACGGAGGCTGGGCTCAGGTGATCGGGTCGGCATAATTGGTGACGACGCTTTAGTGGCAAGCATTGCCAGAGTTCATCGAACAGCGTCTGACTGGTCAACGCCAACAGGCCGCATTGAAGCGAGAAGAACGACGGGTACTCGTAAAAATGGCGGGCCACGCCCGGCAGGTAAATCACATGCGGCGCGCCCTCGGGGTCGCCATCTCGATAAATATGCAGTGCCCCGGGAATCGCGACTGCAGGCAAGCCTGGCCACATCAATTGGCTTACCCGCACGCTGGCCCAACTGCCCCCGGCGCGCTGGCGCGCCTCGGTGTCGGGGGCATCCACCAGTTGCTGGACCAGGGTCATTCCCGCAATGGAAATCTCATCCAGTTGCCGTGCCATGAAAGCCTGCTCGGCAAAAGCTGCGGCGTATGATTCAGCCCAGCACTCCTGACGTGTGTGCCACGATCCATGCGCCAAGGCCTGCCAATATTCCGTTACCGCTTGAGGCAGCCGCTCCAGCAGGTTCATCGCGATCATGCGTCGCAACACCTGCAAAGGCGTATACGGCAGCCGACGGTTTGGATCGCCCTTGACACTCAAGGAGGTGAATTGATTGAGGTTGTCCGGTACCGAAGGCAATGCCAGCGACAGCAGCGCCCGGTCGGTCAAACTGTCAACTTTGGCGGCCGCCCCCGGCAATGCCGCCTGGGTAAACAGCAGGCTGTCGGGGTCAATTTCAAATTCCTTGCGCAGCGCGGCACGAATCACTCCCAGAACCCGGGGCGCATGACCTATCAAGCGGGCGAGCACTCTGGTCGACTGGAAACACCGCCGGTCGGCCTCCGCGAGCTGGTTGATCAGGCGGCCGGGCTGGGGATGAGTGTTGATGCGCCGAGTCAGTTGATCGCGCATCTGCTGCACGCGTTCGGCAGTGATATCCGGATCATCTGAATAGATGTTGCCGATGGCTGAAGTCATGGTGCTTTCTTCTTGATGGAAGGACAAACACCAGCCTAGGCAGCGTCGCGGCTCAAAAGGCGTTAGATAATTGAACACACCACGGGCGAAAAAAAGCCCGCAGTGTGCGCGGGCGAAACCAACGAAGAGCATTTGGGGGTATGAAGCGAGGTGACGACTCAGCTACCGCGATAGGTGGAATAGCTGTAAGGCGAAATCAACAGGGGTACATGGTAATGCTCTTGCTCGGCGCTGATGCCAAAGCGTAGTACCACTACATCCAGGAAAGCCGGCTCCGGCAATTGCACGCCACGGGCGCGGTAGTAATCGCCCGCGTTGAATTGCAGCTGGTAGACACCGCTGCGGTAATCGTCGCCTTGCAACAGCGGCGCATCGCAGCGGCCGTCGCTGTTGGTGGTGGCGGTAGCGACCAGCTCAAGCTGCGCACCTTCGACGCGGTACAGCTCAACCTTGATTGCGCTGCCGGGGCAACCGTGCGCGGCGTCCAAAACGTGTGTGGTCAAACGTCCCATGGCTTTTATGCGCCTCCCGAAGTCAGTCATAGAGAAACCCGCACTCTTTCAGGGCAGTGAAAAAGCCGGCGATGGCTGATTAAGACATTTTCAAAGAAAATTGTACACAATAAATTTCACAGCGCTTCAACCCCCTGTAGGAGCGAGCTTGCTCGCGAAAAACGCCAACGATAACGCGGGCTCCCAGGATGAAAAGTGGCGCCCTCAGGTTATTCGCGAGCAAGCTCGCTCCTACAGTGGGCTTTTTGATCTTAACCTGACCACTCAGGCAAGTTTCTTGCAGAGACCCGTAGAGAGCCCGTTCAGAAAAAATGCAGAAATGCAGGCTTACAAAGTTTGCAATAAGTTGTATACAATCACTCATCGCTGTGACGCCACTCAGTCATTCCACTGCCCGGACGCCACACACACCTGCTACCACGAACAAGAAGGAAGACTGCAGTGAGCGCTGACTACCCACGCGACCTGATCGGTTACGGCAGTAACCCTCCTCACCCCCACTGGCCGGGCAAGGCACGCATTGCGCTGTCGTTCGTACTCAACTACGAAGAAGGCGGCGAGCGCAACATTTTGCACGGTGACAAAGAGTCCGAAGCCTTCCTCTCGGAAATGGTCTCGGCGCAACCGCTGCAAGGCGAGCGCAACATGAGCATGGAGTCGCTGTACGAGTACGGCAGCCGTGCCGGTGTGTGGCGCATCCTCAAGTTGTTCAAAGAATTCGACATCCCGCTGACCATCTTCGCTGTGGCCATGGCCGCTCAGCGGCATCCGGATGTGATCCGCGCCATGGTCGCCGCCGGCCACGAGATTTGCAGCCACGGCTACCGCTGGATCGACTACCAGTACATGGACGAGGCCCAGGAGCGCGAGCACATGCTCGAAGCCATCCGCATCCTCACCGAACTTACCGGTGAACGCCCATTGGGCTGGTACACCGGCCGCACCGGCCCCAACACCCGTCGCCTGGTGATGGAGGAAGGCGGCTTCCTGTACGACTGCGACACCTACGACGACGACCTCCCCTACTGGGAACCCAACACCCCGAACGGCAAGCCGCACCTGGTAATCCCCTACACCCTGGACACCAACGACATGCGCTTCACCCAGGTGCAGGGTTTCAACAAGGGCGATGACTTTTTCGAGTACCTCAAGGATGCCTTCGACGTGCTGTACGCAGAAGGCGCCGAAGCGCCGAAGATGCTATCGATCGGCCTGCATTGCCGCCTGATCGGTCGCCCGGCACGCCTGGCCTCGCTCAAGCGCTTCATTGAATATGTCAAAGGCCATGATCAGGTGTGGTTCACCCGCCGCGTGGACATCGCCCGTCACTGGCACCAAACCCACCCTTTCCCGGGAGCGGCGAAATGACTGCGTTCCAGACCCTGAAACCTTCGACCTTGAGCCGCGACGCCTTCGTCCAGGCCTTTGCCGATATCTACGAACACTCGCCATGGGTGGCCGAAAAGGCCTTCGACCTGGGCCAGGACGCGTCGATCGACCAGATCGAAACCCTGCACCAGCGCATGAGCGATATCCTGTTGAGTGCTGATCACGCCTCGCAACTGGCGCTGATCAATGCTCACCCGGACCTGGCCGGAAAAGCTGCCGTCCAGGGCCAACTGACCCAAGCCAGCACCGATGAACAAGCGGGCGCGGGTATTCACCAATGCACGGCCGAAGAGTTTTCTCGCTTCACCGAGCTGAACGAGGCCTACAAAGCCAAGTTCAAGTTTCCCTTCATCATGGCGGTAAAAGGCAGCAACCGGCATCAGATCCTCGCCGCGTTCGAAACGCGCATCCACAACTCGGCAGACACCGAGTTCAAGTGCGCGCTGGACGAGATCAACAAGATCGCGTTGTTCCGCTTACTGACCCTCTAGCAGTCCATCCCCAGCCACTCTATCTAAGGCAGACAAGAAGAATGAAAGCTTACGCCGTACCTTTCGAAAAGTTCGTCAACCTGGCCGACGCCCGCCTGGGCACCAAGATCATCTCGGTGACCGATGACTGGTTCGCTGACGCCAACCGCCTGTTCCAGCCGACCCCGGCCGTGTGGAAGGAGGGCGTTTTCGATGACAACGGCAAGTGGATGGACGGCTGGGAGTCACGCCGCAAGCGCTTCGAAGGCTACGACAGTGCGGTGATCCGCCTGGGCGTGCCGGGTTCGATCAAAGGCGTGGACATCGACACTTCATTCTTCACCGGCAACTTCCCGCCGTCGGCTTCGCTGGAAGCCTGCTTCCTGGCCTCGGGCGAGCCGGATGCCAACACCCAATGGGTGGAAGTGCTGTCAGCCGTCGAGCTGCAAGGCAACAGCCACCACTACCACGAGATCAACAACGACCAGGCGTTCAGCCACCTGCGCTTCAACATCTACCCGGATGGCGGCGTGGCCCGTCTGCGTGTGTACGGCGTGCCGTTCCGCGACTGGTCTTCGGTGGGCGACAACGAACAGGTCGACCTGGCCGCCGCGCTCAATGGCGGTCGTGCCCTGGCCTGTTCCGACGAACACTTCGGCCGCATGAGCAACATCCTCAACCCGGGCCGCGGCATCAACATGGGCGATGGCTGGGAAACCGCACGTCGTCGCACGCCAGGCAATGACTGGGTGATCGTCGCCCTGGGCCACCCGGGCGAGATCGAGAAAATCGTGGTGGACACCCTGCACTTCAAGGGCAACTACCCTGACACCTGCTCGATCCAGGGCGCCTTCGTGAAAGGCGGCACCGACAGCCAGATCGAAACCCAGTCGCTGTTCTGGCGCGAACTGCTGCCGGCGCAGAAGCTGGAAATGCACGCCGAACACACCTTCGCCGAGCAGATCAAGGCGCTGGGGCCGATTACCCACATCCGCTTGAACGTGTTCCCTGATGGTGGTGTGAGTCGCCTGCGCGTCCTGGGCAAGGTCGCCAAATAACACCCGATCGTCCCCACGCTCTGCGTGGGGATGCACCCCGTGACGCTCCGCGTCACACAGCGGACGCAGAGCGTCCAGGGCAGCGTTCCCACGCAGAGCGTGGGAACGATCTATAGACAAGACAAGAAGACAGCCATGCGCACACTGATGATCGAACCCCTGACCAAAGAAGCCTTCGCCCCCTTCGGAGACGTTATCGAAACCGACGGCAGCGATCACTTCATGATCAACAACGGGTCGACCATGCGCTTTCACAAACTGGCCACGGTCGAAACCGCGAAGCCGGAAGACCACGCCATCATCAGCATCTTCCGCGCCGACGCGCAGGACATGCCGCTGACCGTGTGCATGCTGGAGAGACACCCGCTGGGCAGCCAGGCTTTCATTCCGCTGCTCGGCAACCCCTTTCTGATCGTGGTCGCGCCACTTGGCGATGAACCTGTATCGGGCTTGGTCCGCGCCTTCGTCACCAACGGCAGGCAGGGCATTAATTACCATCGCGGCGTCTGGCACCACCCGGTGCTGACGATCGAAAAGCGGGATGACTTCCTGGTGGTTGATCGCAGTGGCACAGGCAATAACTGCGATGAGCATTTTTTCAAAGAGGATGAGCGTTTGATCCTCGCCCCCCACCAATAAGAGAAGGTCTGATCACCCGACAACAAGGGTGACAGGCGAGAGGTAAAGACTGTGGAAGCACATCTGTTGGAATGGCTGAACCTGAGCGTGCGCTGGGTTCACATGATCACTGGCGTCGCCTGGATCGGCGCTTCTTTCTACTTCGTCTGGCTGGAAAACAACCTTAATCGCGTCAACCCCAAGAACGGCCTGGCCGGTGACTTGTGGGCGATCCACGGTGGCGGTATCTACCACCTGGAAAAATACAAACTGGCCCCGCCGACCATGCCGGACAACCTGCACTGGTTCAAATGGGAAGCCTATTTCACCTGGATGTCGGGCGTCGCGCTGCTGTGCGTGGTGTTCTACCTCAACCCGACGCTATACCTGCTCGCCCCCGGCAGCAGCCTCAGCGGTACCGAAGGCGTATTGCTGGGCATCGGCTCACTGTTCGCCGGCTGGTTCATCTACTCCTTCCTCTGCGACTCGGCCCTGGGCAAACGCCCCGCTCTGCTCGGCTTGATCCTGTTCGTGCTGTTGATTGCGGCGGCCTACGGCTTCAGCAAGGTGTTCAGCGGCCGCGGTGCCTACCTGCACGTGGGTGCAGTGATCGGCACGATCATGGTGGGCAACGTGTTCCGTATCATCATGCCGGCCCAACGCGCGCTGGTGGCGGCCATCGCCGAGAATCGCACGCCCGACCCGGCGCTGCCGGCCAAAGGTCTGCTGCGCTCACGCCACAACAACTACTTCACCTTGCCGGTGCTGTTCATCATGATCAGCAACCACTTCCCGAGCACCTATGGCAGCCAATACAACTGGCTGATCCTGGCCGGTATCGCGGTGGCAGCAGTGTTGGTGCGCCATTACTTCAACACCCGGCATGACAGCCAGAAGTATGCGTGGACCTTGCCCGTAGGCGCCTTGGCGATGATCAGCCTGGCCTACGTGACCGGGCCCAAGCCGGCTGAACCGATTGCCAAGGCACCGGCTGCCATCGAGTACCAACCCCTGCCAGAAACCGCACTGGGCGGTGGCTTGAAACCGGCCGCGCCTGCCGCACCCGCCGCTGAACCGGCACCGGCCCAGGCCACCACGGACTTCGGCCAGGTGCACCACGTGATCGAGCAACGCTGCACCGTGTGCCATTCGGCCAAGCCCACCAGCCCGCTGTTCAGTACGGCACCGGCTGGGGTGATGTTCGACACACCGGCACAGATCCAGCAGCAGGCGGCGCGGATTCAAGCGCAGGCCGTGGCCAGCCAGATCATGCCGCTGGGCAACATTACCCAGATGACCCAGCAGGAACGGGATTTGATCGGCACCTGGATTAATCAGGGGGCCCGTACCAACTGACTGTTTCACACCGTTCCCATGTGGGAGCTGGCTTGCCTGCGATAGCGGCAGATCACCAACATTTTCGGTGACTGACACACCGCCATCGCAGGCAAGCCAGCTCCCACAAGGGAGATCAGTGATGGTTTGAAGATTAAGTTTCATCCGGCAATTGAATGCCAAACAACACAAAAATAAAAAGATTCGAGGTGTTGCATGTCCCAGTTAGAAACGCAGACTCCTGCCGCGCCCGCCATGGTGCGGCTGCCCCTCTTGCAACTGATCCTGGTAGGCCTGCAACACGTCTTGCTTATGTACGGCGGTGCTGTCGCCGTGCCCCTGATCATTGGCCAGGCCGCCGGCTTGAGCCGTGAAGAAATCGCCTTTCTGATCAACGCCGACCTGCTGGTGGCCGGTATCGCCACCATGGTGCAGTCGTTCGGCATCGGCCCCATGGGCATCCGCATGCCGGTGATGATGGGCGCCAGTTTTGCCGCCGTGGGCAGCATGGTCGCCATGGCCGGTATGCCCGGCATCGGTTTGCAGGGCATCTTCGGCGCGACCATCGCCGCCGGGTTCTTCGGCATGCTCATCGCACCGTTCATGTCCAAGGTGGTGCGCTTTTTCCCGCCGCTGGTGACCGGTACGGTGATCACCGCCATCGGCCTTTCGCTGTTTCCCGTGGCGGTGAACTGGGCCGGCGGGGGCAGCGCCGCCGCCACGTTTGGCTCGCCGGTCTACCTGGCGATTGCCGCCCTGGTACTGGCCACGATCTTGCTGATCAACCGCTTCATGCGCGGCTTCTGGGTGAACATCTCGGTACTGATCGGCATGGGCCTGGGTTACGCGCTATGTGGTGTGATCGGCATGGTCGACCTCAGTGGCCTGGCCCAGGCGCCGTGGGTGCAGGTGGTGACGCCGTTGCACTTCGGTATGCCCAAGTTCGAGTTGGCGCCGATCCTGTCGATGTGCCTGGTGGTGGTGATCATTTTTGTCGAGTCCACCGGCATGTTCCTCGCCCTGGGCAAGATCACCGGCCAGGAGGTCACGCCGAAGATGCTGCGACGAGGCCTATTGTGTGATGCCGGCGCATCGTTCTTTGCCGGCTTCTTCAACACCTTTACCCACTCCTCCTTCGCGCAGAATATCGGCCTGGTGCAGATGACCGGCGTGCGCTGCCGCTCGGTCACGCTCATGGCCGGCGCGTTCTTGATCGTGCTCAGCCTGTTGCCCAAGGCGGCCTATCTGGTGGCTTCAATTCCACCTGCGGTACTCGGCGGCGCGGCGATTGCGATGTTCGGGATGGTGGCGGCAACCGGGATCAAGATTCTGCAGGAAGCCGACATCGCCGACCGCCGTAACCAGTTGCTGGTGGCAGTGAGTATCGGCATGGGCCTGATCCCCGTGGTACGCCCGGAGTTCTTCGCACAGCTGCCGTTGTGGATGAGCCCGATTACCCACAGTGGCATTGCCATGGCCACCCTCAGCGCGCTGTCGCTGAACATCCTGTTCAACATCCTCGGCGGCGCTGAGCGCCCCGAAGTCGCGCATACGCATTGATTCCTTTGTTAGTACAAAAATAACAACAAACAGGGAACCCCCGCATGCACAACCTTGACATGGGGCCGGCCACACGCCGCGCCCCATTCTTGCCCCTCGCGCTCTGTTACAGCGCACTTGAGCCCAGGCCTGGGAGCCAGTATTCTCCGCGCCCGCTCGAATCGACTCAAAAAAAAACAGCGAATGTAAAAGCTGACCTCAAGGCCAACTTATCCCGGCCTGATGTTTGCTGCCAAAGTGCAAAAAAGTCCCCTGAATTCGACTGCATCCGCTGCAGCCGACGAGGATTTTTTGGCTTTTTCAGCACCTTGGCGCAGCTCTTGCTAAAAGCATCAAAGCTGACCGAACAGACGATTTTTGCAGCGAACCAAAAGGCGCCACACCAGAGCGCCTGCGTAGAAGAAAAACCATAAAATTTTAACTCGGGAGCAACCGAATGAAACCTATGTTCAAAGGCCTGATGCTGGCTGGATCACTGTTGGCCGGTGGCCAGGCCGTAGCCGGTGACTTGTTGCAGTGGCAAAACAACAGCCTGACTTATCTGTGGGGCAAGAGCTTTACCGTCAACCCGCAGATCCAGCAAACCGTCACCTTCGAACATGCCGACGCATGGAAGTACGGCGACAACTTCTTCTTCCTCGACCGTATCTTTTACAACGGCAAGGAAGACGGCAATGTCGGCCCGAATACTTACTACGGCGAGTTCAGCCCGCGTTTGTCGTTCGGCAAGATCCTAGACAAGGACCTGTCGTTCGGCCCGATCAAGGACGTGCTGCTGGCCTTCACCTATGAGTTCGGCGAGGGCGATAACGAGTCCTACCTCCTGGGTCCGGCGTTCGACTTGAACATCCCCGGTTTCGACTACTTCCAGTTGAACTTCTACCAGCGCCAGACCGAGGGCAATCGTCCGGGTGACGGCGTGTGGCAGATCACTCCGGTATGGTCGTACACCATTCCCGTGGGTAATTCCGACGTGCTGATCGACGGTTTCATGGACTGGGTGGTGGATAACGACAAGAACGCCCGCGGCACTTATCACGCCAACCTGCACTTCAACCCACAGGTCAAATACGACCTGGGCAAGGCGCTGCATTGGGGCGACAAGCAGTTGTATGTGGGTTTTGAATACGACTACTGGAAGAACAAATACGGGATTGAAGACAGCGGCGCCTTCAAGACGACTCAGGACACAGCAAGCTTCCTGGTCAAGTACCACTTCTGACGGCCCTGTGTAGGAGCGAGCTTGCTCGCGAAAAACTCAAGATCACCGCGCTCATGCTGAATAAACACGGCGTTCTCAGGTTTTTCGCGAGCAAGCTCGCTCCTACAAAGGTTCACGTCAGGCCCAGGAAACGGGTGATTTCTTCGCGCTTGGCCAGCGCATCCTTGCGCCCCAGTTCGATCAACTCACTGCAATACCCCGCCTCGAACAACAGATAGCTCAACACTCCTGCCCCGCTGGTCTTGGTTGCCCCAGGCCCCCGTAAAAACACACGCAACGCCGCCGGCAATTCCTGGCGATGTCGCGCGGCGATTTCATCGATGGGCTGGCTGGGGGCAATCACCAACACCTCTACCGGCGCCAGGCCCTGCACCGCCGCATCCGCAGGCACGACGCGGCTGAACTGGTTCAAGCGCTCCAACAGTTCGATATCGCTTTCCAGGCTGTCAATGAAGGTGCTGTTGAGCATATGCCCGCCGATTTGCGCCAGGGTCGGTTGCTGGCCGGTGTAGGTGCGTTGCGTCGAGGCTTCATTGCCCCTTGGGTTGCCGCTCACACCGACGACCAATACGCGGCTGGCCCCCAGGTGCAAGGCCGGGCTGATGGGCGCGGACTGCCGCACTGCGCCATCGCCGAAGTACTCTTCGTCAAGTTTGATCGGAGCGAACAACAGCGGAATCGCGGAGCTTGCCAACAGGTGCTCTACCGTCAGTTGGGTCGGTACCCCAATGCGCCGATGACGCAGCCAGGCATCGATGGTGCCGCCGCCCTGATAGAAGGTCACCGCTTGCCCGGACTCATAACCAAAGGCCGTCACCGCCACCGCCTGCAAGTGCTTGCGGCGGATAGCCTCGTCGATGCCGTCCAGGTTCAAACGCGCTTGCAGCAAGTCACGCAGGGGGGAGCTATTGAGCAACGCCACCGGCACCTGGGCACCCAGGCCCAACAGGCTGTGGATCAGGAAGCGACTGGCCTGGCGTATCACCCCCGGCCAATCGCTGCGCAGCACCTGATGGCTGCGAAAGCCCTGCCAGAACGCTGTCAGCCGTTGGACAGCCGCGCAGAAGTCACTGGCCCCACTGGCCAGGCTCACCGCATTGATGGCGCCGGCGGAGGTGCCGACGATCACCGGAAAAGGATTCGGTGCCCCTGGCGGCAGCAATTCGGCAATCGCCGCCAGCACCCCCACCTGATAAGCCGCTCGCGCCCCGCCGCCGGAAAGAATCAAGCCTGTGACCGGTTCAACTGGGCGCATTGCGTCACTCCATGTGGCGAAAAGTTGGGCTTATCAACGTCATATCACTGTAGGAGCGAGCTTGCTCGCGAAGATCGCCAATGATTACGCGTACATCCTAGGTGAACGCGGTGTTATTGGGTTTTTCGCGAGCAAGCTCGCTCCTACAATGGCAGCAGGGTTATCGACGGCGCTTTTCGTACAGCTTGGGCTCACCCGGCGGCCGACTCTTGAAGCGGCGATGGGTCCACAGGTATTGCTCGGGGCATTCGCGCACCGAGGCTTCGACCCACTGGTTGATGCGCAGGCAGTCGATCTCGTCGGTTTCACCCGGGAAGTCGGTCAGCGGCGGATGGATCACCAGGCGGTAACCGCTGCCGTCAGCGAGGCGCTCCTGGGTAAACGGCACCACCAGCGCCTTGCCCAGGCGTGCGAACTTGCTGGTAGCGGTGACGGTGGCCGCCTGGATACCGAACAGCGGCACGAAGATGCTTTGCTTGGCGCCGTAGTCCTGGTCTGGCGCGTACCAGATGGCGCGGCCGGCGCGCAGCAGCTTGAGCATGCCGCGCACGTCGTCGCGCTCCACGGCCAGGGAATCGAGGTTATGGCGTTCACGGCCACGGCGCTGGATAAAGTCGAACAGCGGGTTGCCGTGTTCGCGGTACATGCCGTCAATGGTGTGCTTCTGCCCCAGCAGCGCCGCGCCGATTTCCAGGGTGGTGAAGTGCAGCGCCATGAGGATCACGCCTTTGCCTTCCAACTGTGCCTGCGTGAGGTGTTGCAGCCCTTCGACATGGGCCAGGCGCGCCAGGCGCGGCTTGGGCCACCACCAGCTCATGGCCATTTCAAAGAAGGCGATGCCGGTGGAAGCGAAGTTTTCCTTGAGCAGGCGTTTGCGTTCCTTGACAGATTTTTCCGGGAAGCACAGCTCTAGGTTGCGCGCCGCGATGCGGCGACGATCACCTGCCACGCGGTACATGCCCGCGCCCAGCAGGCGACCAATGGTCAACAGCGCCCGATACGGCAATTGAGTGACCAGCCACAGCAGGCCGAGCCCCAGCCATAGCAGCCAAAAACGCGGGTGAAGAAATACAGCTCGAAAACGCGGGCGATCCATTACAGATTCCGGTAAAGACAAGGGCCGCGCATTCTACAACGGTTCGACTCGGCTTGCGGCGGGTGAGTGTTCTCGTTATAAGTCTCGACACTTTTCGTGACAAGCCGCTTTCGCCGACCATGAGCCAAACCGAACCGCTAGACCAAGATCCCGTGTTCCAGCTAAAAGGCAGCATGCTCGCCATTACCGTGCTGGAACTGGCCCGCAATGACCTCGACGCCCTGGACCGCCAACTGGCCGCCAAGGTCGCCCTGGCGCCGAACTTCTTCAACAACGCCCCGCTGGTGCTGGCGCTGGACAAGCTGCCGGCTGGCCAGGGCGTGATTGATTTGCCCGGCCTGATGCGCGTATGCCGTTCCCATGGCCTGCGCACACTGGCGATTCGCGCCAGCCGCATCGAAGACATTGCCGCCGCCATCGCCATTGAACTGCCAGTACTGCCACCGTCCGGCGCCCGCGAGCGTGCGCTGGAGCCATTGGTCGGCGAAGAAAAGAAAAAACCGGAAAAACCACCGGAGCCTGCGATCAGGCCTACAAAGATCATCACCTCGCCGGTACGCGGCGGGCAGCAGATTTACGCCCAGGGCGGCGACCTTGTGGTGGTTTCCTCGGTCAGCCCGGGGGCGGAACTTCTTGCCGATGGCAACATCCATGTATACGGCCCGATGCGCGGACGCGCCCTGGCCGGCATCAAGGGTGATACCAAGGCACGTATTTTTTGCCAGCAGTTGACCGCCGAGCTGGTTTCTATCGCGGGTCAGTACAAGGTTTCCGAAGATTTGCGCCGCGATCCACTGTGGGGCGCTTCGGTACAGGTCAACCTGTCGGGCGATGTGTTGAACATCATCCGTCTTTAACGGATACTGCCGCATTTTCCAAGCATCTCTAGACTCTGATAGCAAAGCGAAACCGGCAAGACTTGTGTAGGACTTTTTGGAAGTTGGTGTTTCCCCATGGAAACCCCGTCTTTTTCCTGCAAAGGCTGTCCGCCTGCGGCGAGTTCCAAGAGATGTTTTTCAGGGACCGAAAGTCCTTTTTCCTTAGGGGTGAAACACCTTGGCCAAGATTCTCGTGGTTACATCCGGCAAGGGTGGTGTGGGTAAGACCACCACCAGCGCCGCTATCGGTACCGGCCTCGCTCTGCGCGGCCACAAGACAGTCATCGTCGACTTCGACGTCGGTCTGCGTAACCTTGACCTGATCATGGGCTGCGAGCGTCGCGTGGTGTATGACTTCGTCAACGTGGTGAACGGCGAAGCCAACCTGCAACAGGCCCTGATCAAGGACAAGCGCCTTGAGAACCTGTACGTGCTGGCTGCCAGCCAGACCCGTGACAAAGACGCGCTGACCAAAGAAGGCGTCGGCAAAGTCCTCGCCGAGCTCAAGGAAACCTTCGAATACGTGGTCTGCGATTCTCCGGCCGGTATCGAAACCGGTGCTCACCTGGCGATGTACTTCGCCGACGAAGCCATCGTGGTAACCAATCCGGAAGTCTCCTCGGTACGTGACTCGGACCGCATGCTCGGCCTGTTGGCCAGCAAGTCCAAGCGCGCCGAAGAAGGCCAGGACCCGATCAAGGAGCACCTGCTGCTCACCCGCTACAACCCGGAGCGCGTCAACAACGGCGAAATGCTGGGTGTTGAAGACGTGAAGGAAATCCTCGCCGTGACCCTGCTGGGCGTGATTCCGGAATCCCAGGCCGTCCTGAAGGCATCCAACCAGGGCGTACCGGTGATTCTCGACGACCAGAGCGACGCCGGCCAGGCGTACAGCGATGCCGTGGATCGCTTGCTGGGCAAGACCGTGGAACACCGCTTCCTCGATGTCAAGAAGAAGGGATTCTTCGAGCGTATCTTTGGAGGCAACTAAACAATGAAATTTCTCGACTTCTTTCGCGCCAACAAAAAGCCAAGTACCGCGTCGGTAGCGAAAGAGCGTCTACAGATCATCGTGGCGCACGAACGCGGCCAACGCAGCACGCCGGATTACCTGCCAGCCTTGCAGAAGGAACTGGTCGAGGTGATCCGCAAGTACGTCAATATCGGCAACGATGACGTGCATGTCGCCCTGGAAAATGACGGCAGCTGCTCGATTCTGGAACTCAATATCACCCTGCCCGATCGTTGATCGAACGGGCGGTCGCCACGGCGGCTCCGCTGACGGCCCCCTCGCTCCTACAGGGTGAGGGGGCAGTCAGTGGAGCCGCCGTTGGCGTTTGTTACGAGACTGTTTAATGCCGCTGTCCAATATCCATATCCTGCATCAGGACGACGCTGTCCTGGTGGTGAACAAGCCGACCCTGCTGCTCTCGGTGCCTGGTCGCGCCGACGACAACAAGGACTGCCTGATCACTCGCCTGCAGGAAAACGGCTACCCAGAAGCCCGCATCGTCCATCGCCTGGACTGGGAAACCTCGGGGATCATCCTGCTGGCCCGGGACGCGGATACCCACCGCGAACTGTCCCGCCAGTTTCACGACCGCGAGACAGAAAAGGCCTACACCGCCCTGGCCTGGGGCCAAACGGCACTGGACAGCGGCAGCATCGACCTGCCCCTGCGCTACGACCCGCCGACCAAGCCCCGCCACGTTGTCGACCATGAGTTCGGCAAACATGCCCTGACCTTCTGGAAAGTGCTGGAGCGTTGCGGCGACTGGTGCCGCGTAGAGCTGACACCCATCACTGGGCGCTCACACCAGTTGCGCGTGCATATGCTGTCCATCGGGCATCCATTACTGGGTGATGGTTTGTACGCCCATGAACAAGCCCTGGCCGCGTGGCCGCGCCTGTGCCTGCATGCAAGCATGCTCAGCTTCACCCATCCGCAAAGCGGCGAGCGCCTGCGTTTCGAGTGCCCAGCCCCTTTTTAAGACAAAGACGATGACCTTGTAGGAGCGAGCTTGCTCGCGAAGAACCTGAGAACACCGCGTATAGCCTGAATGGCTGCGGTGCCGTTGAGTTTTTCGCGAGCAAGCTCGCTCCTACAATGAATCGGCGGGGCCAATACGGTAAACTCCG
Source organism: Pseudomonas sp. WS 5503 (assembly GCF_012985385.1). Classification (NCBI taxonomy): domain Bacteria; kingdom Pseudomonadati; phylum Pseudomonadota; class Gammaproteobacteria; order Pseudomonadales; family Pseudomonadaceae; genus Pseudomonas; species Pseudomonas sp. WS 5503. The sequence continues at coordinate 341,664 of NZ_JAAQWI010000004.1, read as the reverse complement.
CACACTGCTGTCTGGAGCTATTTATGCGCGAAGCGTTGAATCAAGGCCTGATCGACTTCCTCAAGGCCTCCCCTACTCCTTTTCATGCCACTGCCGCCCTCGCCCAGCGCCTGGAAGCGGCCGGTTACCAGCGTCTCGACGAGCGCGACACCTGGGCCACCGAGGCCAACGGTCGCTACTACGTGACCCGCAACGATTCCTCGATCATCGCCTTCAAGCTCGGCCGCCAATCGCCGCTGCAGGACGGTATCCGCATGGTCGGCGCCCACACCGACAGCCCGTGCCTGCGGGTCAAGCCCCAGCCGGAGCTGCAACGTCAGGGCTTCTGGCAACTGGGCGTGGAAGTCTACGGCGGCGCGCTACTGGCGCCCTGGTTCGACCGCGACCTGTCCCTGGCAGGCCGTGTTACCTTCCGCCGCGATGGCAAGGTCGAGAGCCAACTGATCGATTTCAAGCTGCCGATCGCCATCATTCCCAACCTGGCCATTCACCTCAACCGTGAAGCCAACCAGGGCTGGGCAATCAATGCCCAGACCGAGCTGCCGCCGATCCTAGCTCAGTTTGCCGGTGACGAACGCGTGGACTTTCGCGCCGTGCTCACCGAACAGTTGGCCCGCGAGCATGGTTTGAATGCCGATGTGGTGCTCGACTACGAGCTGAGTTTCTACGACACCCAAAGTGCTGCCGTGATCGGCCTCAATGGCGACTTCATTGCCGGTGCGCGCCTGGACAACCTGCTGTCGTGCTACGCCGGTTTGCAAGCCTTGCTCACCAGCGACTCCGATGAAACCTGCGTGCTGGTGTGCAACGACCACGAAGAAGTCGGCTCCTGCTCGGCCTGCGGTGCCGATGGCCCGATGCTGGAACAGACCCTGCGTCGCCTGCTGCCCGAAGGTGAAGAATTCGTACGCACCATTCAGAAATCCCTGCTGGTGTCGGCAGATAACGCTCACGGTGTGCACCCCAACTACGCCGAGAAACACGACGCCAACCACGGCCCGAAACTCAACGCCGGCCCGGTGATCAAGGTCAACAGCAACCAGCGCTACGCCACCAACAGCGAAACCGCCGGGTTCTTCCGCCACCTGTGCATGGCCCAGGAAGTGCCGGTGCAAAGCTTTGTGGTGCGCAGCGACATGGGCTGTGGTTCGACCATCGGCCCCATCACTGCCAGCCACCTGGGCGTGCGCACCGTGGACATCGGCTTGCCGACCTTTGCCATGCACTCGATCCGCGAGCTGTGCGGCAGCCATGACCTGGCGCATCTGGTCAAGGTGCTGGGGGCGTTCTACGCCAGTCGCGATTTACCCTGAGACCCAGGCGCGCCCATCGCGGGCAAGCCCGCTCCCACATTTGATCTGTGAATGCATTTCAGTGTGGGAGCGGGCTTGCCCGCGATGGGTTTCCAAACAGATATAAGGCTATCTGACTCACATCAACTGCACTTCTGCCAATCCGGCCTAGACTTGTCAGAACTTCCAGTCCGACAAGGCCGCCCCTCGCCATGATCTCAATGTCCTCATTCCACGCCATGCTGATCCCCATCGTGATCGGCATGATCATGCTCGCGGTCGGCTTCAACTTTCGCGACAAGCCTCTGGGCGTGTTTGGCATGTGGATCGGCATGCTGTTGATCCTCGGCACCGTGCTCTACAAGATCCTCGCCAAACTGGCGCAGTGACAAATGCGCTCGCATTGGGCATAGCGGCCTCGTACACTCGGTCAATTCGTCGTTTTCAAGGTTGACCGCCTCGTGTTCTCCCGTCTGTTTGCCCTGCCCTGCTACCTGCTGATCGCCCTGCTCACGCTGCTGCCAGTGATGCCCGCCCAAGCCGTGGGCTTGCCGGGGATGCTGGGCGGCTCCAGCAAGACCCAACCCCAGGCGGAAGTGCCCCTGGGGCAGTCGCTGGACGAAGTGATCAAAACCCTGGAAAACGACCAGCAACGCACCCAGTTGCTCAGCGACCTGAAAAAACTGCGCGCCGCCACGCAAAAGGCCCAGCCCGCCGCCGAACTCGGGGTACTCGGGTTGATCGGCAGTACGCTGTCGGGCTTTGAGCAGCAGTTTTCCGGCGCCGACAGCCCGCTGGGGCGCTGGTCCAATGAAGTCGACCTGGCCAAGGATGAACTGGCCGCCCTGATGTTGCCGGCCAGCGAATGGCTGCCGATCATCTTCGGTTTTGCCGTGATCCTGGCCGTATGGAGTCTGCTGGCCGCTGCGCTGATCTGGCTCAGCCATCGGGTGCGCGAGCGTTTCGGCCTGCCCGAAGAGCTGCCGCAGCACCCGCGCACCTGGGACATGCTGCGCTTTGCCCTGCGCAAGCTGGGCCCCTGGCTGATCGCTTTGGTGATTACGGTTTACCTCAGTTACGCCCTGCCTTCCTCCCTGGGCAAATCCCTGGCCATGGTGCTGGCCTATGCCTTGGTGGTCGGCACCTGTTTCTCGGCAATCTGCGTGATTGCCTTCTCCGTACTCGACGGCCCGCACCGCCACCGCGCCTTGTATATCCTGCGCCACCAGGCGTTCCGCCCGCTGTGGTGGATCGGCAGTTTTGCCGCCTTCGGCGAAGCCTTGAGCGACCCGCGCCTGGTTGCCGCGCTCGGCCAGCATCTGGCCCACACCGCCGCGACCGTGGCCAATGTCATGGCGGCGTTGTCCACCGGGGTGTTTATCCTGCGTTTCCGCCGGCCCATCGCGCACCTGATTCGCAACCAGCCGCTGTCGCGCCGACTGACCCGCCGCGCCCTCACCGATACTCTGTCGATCATCGGCACCTTCTGGTACATCCCGGCTCTTCTGCTGGTGGGCATCTCACTGTTCGCCACCTTCCTGTCGGCCGGCGACACCAGCACCGCCCTGCGCCAGTCGTTGCTGTGCACGGTGCTGCTGGTGTTGTGCATGGTGATCAACGGCCTGGTGCGCCGCCACGCTCTCAAGCCGCAACGCGGGCACAAACGCCACGCGCTGTACTCCGAACGCCTCAAAGGCTTTGTCTACACCCTGGTGCACCTGGTGGTGTGGCTGGTATTCATCGAACTGGGGCTGCGGGTCTGGGGCCTGTCGATGATTCGCTTTACCGAAGGTGAAGGTCATGAAATAGCCGTAAAGCTGTTCGGCCTCGGTGGGACCTTGTTGTTTGCCTGGCTGATCTGGATCCTCAGCGACACCGCGATTCACCACGCACTGACCCGTTCGCGCAAAGGCCTGGCCAACGCGCGTGCGCAAACCATGATGCCGCTGATCCGCAACGTGCTGTTCGTGACCATCTTCATCATCGCCGCCATCGTGGCCTTGGCGAACATGGGTATGAACGTCACGCCCCTGCTGGCCGGTGCGGGCGTGATCGGTATCGCCATCGGCTTTGGTGCGCAATCGCTAGTAGCCGACTTGATCACCGGCTTGTTCATCATCATCGAAGACTCCCTGGCCATCGACGACTACGTGGACGTCGGCGGCCACCTCGGTACCGTAGAGGGCCTGACCATCCGTACCGTGCGCCTGCGCGATATCGACGGCATCGTGCACACCATCCCGTTCAGCGAAATCAAGAGCATCAAGAACTACTCCCGCGAGTTCGGCTACGCCATCTTCCGGGTGGCGATCCCTTACAACATGGAAATCGACGACGCGATCAAACTGATGCGCGAGGTCGGCCATGCCATGCGCAACGACCCGCTGCAACGCCGCAATATCTGGTCGCCGCTGGAGATCCAGGGCGTGGAAAGCTTCGAGTCCGGCAGCGCGATCCTGCGCGCACGCTTCAAGACCGCGCCGATCAAGCAGTGGGAAGTGTCGCGGGCATTCAACCTGTCGCTCAAGCGGCACCTGGATGAAGCTGGGCTGGACCTGGCGACACCGCGCTTGAGCGTGCAGGTGCAGACTGCCGGCAGCGTGCAGGAGAAAGATCCACAACAATAAGCAAGGAGAGGTTGGTATGCGAATGAACGGTCTGACACACCAATGGGTTTTGGGTCTGCTCGGCGCGGTCGCGAGCAGTGCAGTGATCGCCGCCAGCAGCGGCCAGGACAGTGCCCGGGAAACCATTGCCGCCCAGGCAAAAATCCTCGAACCCAGCCTGTTGGAAACCCGCCGCGATATCCACGCCCATCCGGAACTGGGCAATACCGAAACCCGCACCGCCGAGTTGGTCGCCAAACAGTTGCGCGAACTCGGCCTTGAGGTGAAGACCGGGGTGGCCCGCACTGGCGTCGTCGCCATCTTGAAAGGCGCCCTGCCCGGCCCGACCGTGGCCCTGCGCGCAGACATGGATGCGCTGCCGGTCAAGGAAGTGGCCGACCTGCCCTTCGCCTCCAAAGCCAAGGGCACCTACCTGGGCAAAGAAGTCGACGTGATGCACGCCTGCGGCCACGACGCCCATACCGCTATCCTGCTGAGCACTGCGAAGATTCTCACCGGGATGCGCGAGCGCCTGCCCGGCACCGTGGTGTTTTATTTCCAACCGGCCGAAGAAGGCCCCAGCGACTTTATCCCCGACGGCAAGAACACCTGGGGTGCGAAGATGATGGTGCAGGAAGGCGTGATGAAAGCGCCCAAGCCCGATGCGGTATTTGGCCTGCATGTGTGGGCCGGTGTGCCTGCCGGGCAAATCGCCTACCGCCCGGGCCCAACCCTGGCCAGCTCCGATGACCTGCGCATCAGGATCCTCGGCAAACAGACCCACGCCGGCCGCCCCTGGGACGGTATCGACCCGATCACCGTTGGCGCTCAAACCATTGTCGGCCTGCAGACCGTGGTCAGCCGCCGTACCGATATTTCGTCATTCCCCTCTGTGGTGAGCATCGGCACCATCAACGGTGGCACCCGCTATAACATCATCCCCGAGTCGGTGGACATGAGCGGCACCATTCGCTCCTACGACTACGGTATCCGCCAGAAGCTGCATGCAGACGTGCGTCAAACCGTAGAGAAAATCGCCGAAAGCGGTGGCGCCAAGGCCAAAGTGACGATCATCGAGAAGTACGACCCCACCATCAACAATCCGGCGCTGACCGAGAAAATGCTGCCGAGCCTGCGCTGGGCGGCTCAGGATGATGTGGTGCAAGGCCCGTTGGTGGGTGGCGCCGAAGACTTCTCGTTCTATGCCAAGGAGGCGCCGGGGCTGTTTGTCTTCCTGGGGGTGACCCCAAGGGATCAGGACATGAGCAAGGCGGCGCCGAATCACAACCCAGGGTTCTTTGTGGATGAGTCGGCGTTGGTGGTAGGCGTGAGGACGCTGGCGTCTTTGGCGACGGATTACCTCTATACCCATACCCCCCTGTAGGAGCGAGCTTGCTCGCGAAAAACTTCAGAACGCCGCGTTTATTCAGGGTAAACGCGGCGTTCTTGCGCTCTTCGCGAGCAAGCTCGCTCCTACACAGGGTATTGGGTGAATCAGTTGGCGAGGGCCGCGCCATCCATTTTCTGGCGCAGGCTCAACGGCCGCATGTCGGTCCACACTTCCTCGATATACGCCAGGCATTCCTTCTTCATGCCACTCTTGCCCACGGTACGCCAGCCTTCCGGCACGGCCTTGTAGTCGGGCCAGATCGAATACTGTTCTTCATGGTTGACCACTACCTGAAAGAGGATGTCGTCGCGGTCAAATACTGAGGTCATTGCTGTTCTCCGTCGCTCAAAGGCTGGCTGCGCACCACGCGCAGCACTGATATCTGTAGAAACGTACCAAGGGCCTGGAAAATTACAGGCTGGCCACGGCCGCCGCCAAGGCGCGCCCGAAAATCTCAGCCACCTGGTCGACTTCGCCAGCGGTGATCACCAGCGGTGGCAGGAAACGCACCACACTGCCATGGCGCCCGCCCAGTTCCAGGATCAGCCCGCGCTTGAGGCATTCGCGCTGCACCAGCGGCGCCAACTGGCGATGCACCGGTGGGTGGCCCTGACTATCAGGCGTGCCAGTCGGGTCTACCAGCTCCACCCCCAGCATCAGCCCACGCCCACGGATATCCCCCAGGTGCGGGGAGTCGCGCTGCAGGATGCGCAGGTGTTCGCCCAGGCGCTCGCCCATGGTCGCCGCATGGCCTGCCAGGTCGTGATCCTTGAGGTAGCGCATCACCGCCGAGCCCGCCGCCATCGCCATCTGGTTGCCGCGGAAGGTCCCGGCATGGGCGCCCGGCAGCCAGGTGTCAAGCCAGTCGCGATACACCACCACCGCCAACGGCAGGCTGCCGCCAATCGCCTTGGACATGACCACCACGTCCGGAATGATGCCGGCGTGTTCGAAGGCAAACATTTTGCCGGTACGCCCAAAACCGCTCTGGATCTCATCGACGATTAGCGCCACCCCCGCTTGCGCGGTGATACGGCGCAGGCCACGCAGCCAGTCGAGGTCCGCCGGGATTACGCCGCCCTCACCCTGGACCACTTCGACAATCACCGCCGCTGGCAACAGCACGCCGGCTTCCGGGTCGTTGAGCAGGTTTTCCAGATAATGCAGGTTGACCCGCACACCTTCGGCGCCACCCAGCCCAAACGGGCAACGGTAGTCATACGGGAATGGCAGGAATTGCACGCCATTGCCGAGCAAGGCGCCCAAGGGTTTCTTTGGCCCCAGGCTGCCCATCAAACTCAGCGCGCCCTGGCTCATGCCGTGATAGCCGCCCTGGAACGACAGCACGGTGCTGCGCCCGGTAGCAGTGCGCACCAGCTTCAACGCGGCTTCCACCGCATCAGTGCCGGTGGGGCCGCAGAACTGGATTTTCGCTTCTCGCGCCAGTTCCGACGGGAGCAAACCGAACAGGTCCTGCACGAATTGATCCTTGACCGGCGTGGTCAGGTCCAGGGTATGCAGGGGCAGTTCGTCGCTCAGCACTTGCTGGATGGCCTGGATCACAACCGGGTGGTTATGCCCCAGCGCCAGGGTTCCGGCGCCGGCCAGGCAGTCGATAAACCGCCGCCCCTCCACGTCCTCCACGTAAATGCCCTTGGCGCGTTTGAGTGCCAGGGGGATGCGCCGTGGGTAGCTGCGGGCGTTGGATTCCTGCTGGCGCTGGCGGGCCAGCAGCGGGCTTTCGTCAAACTGATAGAGCGTTTCCGCGGCCTGCACCGGGGCGTCTTCGATACGGCTGGTAGCGACTGACATCTGTGGATCCCTCAATACGCTGATGATCGTGACCAAACTGCCGATCCGTTGGCGTCTGGCCCAAGGGCATGCGCACGGATTTCCTGTTGTGGAGACGCTTCAGCGTGAAAAGGATTTAGGGGACGAGGGTTGTTAACTGACGAATGAAGATCCAATTGTAGGAGCGAGCTTGCTCGCGAAAAACTCCCCGGCGCCGCGTTTATCCAGAAAGCCCGCGGTATCGTTGACGTTTTTCGCGAGCAAGCTCGCTCCTACATTTGAACAGTGCTCGGTATTAAATCCCGCGGTACTTTTCGTTCAGGGCATACAAGATCGCGCAGGTCTCTGCATCCAGGAATCCACAATAATCCCGTGGTCGAAAGTGCATCTGGAACGCCCGGGTGCGCTGTTCAAAGGCCCGGCGATTCTGCGCGGGCTTGTAGCCATAACGCTGAAACGCCCGCTCCACTTCGACCTCCGGCGGCAAGCCGAGACAAAAGCGGCGCTGGTACATCGCCCGGCTCGATTCATCAAACCAGGCCCCGATGCCGGCCTCATGCAGCACACGCCAGGGCAACCGAGGCCCAGGGTCGCTCTTGCGCCAGTAGGCCACGTCCGAATGCCCGAGCCAGTCAGTGGGGCCCACCTGTGGATAGCGCTCCAGCAGGTCGCGAAGCAATTCAATCAGTAGGTCAATCTGTGCCGGTGCGTACTCCGGAAAGGTAAAGACCCCCGCTTCATCCCGCGCCAGGTTGACGATTTCAATGCCCACCGAGCGGCTGTTGAGATCGGCCTTCCCCGCCCAATAGCTCACGCCTGCGTGCCAGGCGCGCTGGTCCTCGCCCACCAGGCGAAACACCCGCAGCTCTTCATAACCGGCAGCGCGGTAGCTGGGTTCAGCGGGGTCGGGCAGCAGATAGTGAGCGCTGACGCCATCTTGGGTGAGGGTGCGTAGCGATGAAGAAAAGGGCGCAGCGGTGTAGTGCACAATCACCTGTTGCACGGATTCGCCGCGGCGGTCGTTGAAATCCCTGGCAGGGAAACTGGTGTCGATTACCAACATAAGAACAGTCCTTTTCAATTCAGGCCGACTCATTCGGCCCGTTCAAGCGCAAAAAAATTACCGCCATCCTGAAGGCTTGAGCCTCAGGCGGGCGGTAATTATTTGCCACGTGAATAGGACTGCTCAGCGCCGCAACGGCATGCCCAGATCGACCCGCATACCATCGGGCTGGCTGTCGAAGTGCAACGAGCAGGAACAGCGCTGCACGATCGCCTGGACAATCGCCAGGCCCAGGCCACAGCCTTCGCTGCTGCCATTGCGCCAGAAGCGTTGGGTGAGGTATTGCAGGTCTTCGCTGGAGATCTGCTGGCCATGGTCACGCACGCGGAACACCACGTTATCCGGGGTAGAAAACACCTGCAGTTCCACGCGGGTATCGGCCGGGGTATGGCGCAAGGCGTTGTCCAGCAGGTTACGCAAGGCCGCGACGGCAAGGCCCACAGGCATTGCCACTGGAACAGGGGAAAGATCCGGCGCCAGGATCAGATCAATGCGTGAATTGTCGCCGGCGTTGGCATCCTGGATCGCCAACCGGGCGACTTCCTCGGCACTGGACTGCAGGCCATCGTCAAACGACAGGCTGCCCTCCACCCGCGCCAGCAACAACAGTTGCTCCAGGGTGCGATGCAAGCGATCGGCGCCCTCCTCGGCGTGCGCCAGGGACTGGTCGCGGGCCGCGCCCTCGGTCATGCGCGCGACTTGCAGGTGGGTCTTGATCGCGGTCAACGGGCTGCGCAGTTCATGGGCGGCGTCACCGGTCAGGCGACGTTCGCGCTCGATGGTCTTGGCGATGCGCTGCAGCAGTTGGTTCTGGGTGTCGAGCAACGGCTTGAGTTCACTGGGCAGAGGATGAATCTGCAGAGGCTCGAGGGAGTCGACACTGCGCCGCATCAGGGCATCCCGCATACGGTTGAGCGGCACCAGGCTCTGGCCAATGCCCAGCCACAGCAGGCACAGGCAGCCCAGCAATGCCACGCCGACCGGCACCGACGCCGCCAGCAGGATCGACAGGTTGAGGGCTTCACGCTCCACCTGGCGGTCGGCGGTGGTGATCAGCAAGTCGCCACGGGACAGGGTAAAACTGCGCCAGCCCACGCCGTCGATGATCTGGTCGCGAAAGCCGCTGCGGCGCGACTCCAACCCTTCCTCCGGCGTGGTATGACTGCGCGCCAGGATCTCGCCACGCAAGGAGCTGACCTGGCAAGCCATGCCACCCGGCACATTCAGTTGTTCGGTGCGCAAATGCGCGCCCCCGCTGACGCTGGCCAGGCCCGGCATCTGCTCGGTGAGCCCGGCCACCATGCGCGCAGAGGCCACCAGGCGCTGGTCGAGGGAAAACATCATCTGGTTGCGCAAGTCGTTGAGCATCCAGGCGGCCGCCAGCACCCAGATCAGTACAAAAGCGGCGCCCAGCTTGAACGTCAGGCGCAGACGCAAGCTCATCACGGCGTGTTGTCTCCCCCATCAGCCGTACCCAGGCGATAGCCCAGCCCCCTGACGGTTTCCACGATGCCATTGCCCAACTTGCGCCGCAGGTGGTGGATATGCACGTTGAGGGCGTTGCTTTCCAGTTCGTCGCTGAAGCCGTAGACGCTGTCCTTGAGCTGTTCGCTGGACAGTACGCGGCCCTTGTTGTGCAACAGTGCCTGCAACAACGCCTGTTCACGCCGGGACAGATCCACCGGCTGGCCGCCGAGGAAGGTCTCGCGGCTGCTGGGGTCGTAGGCCAGGCGCCCATGTTCGATCAGGTTGACGCTGCGCCCCGCCACCCGGCGCAACAGGGTTTGCAGGCGAGCGGCGAGTTCACGCAAGTCGAAGGGCTTGAGCAGGTAATCGTCGGCGCCGGCTTGCAAGCCATCGACGCGGTTGGTCACCGAGTCCCGCGCGGTGAGGATCAGCACCGGAATGTCCAACCCCTGGCTGCGCTGTTGTTGCAGCAGCTTGAGGCCGTCTTCGTCGGGCAGGCCGAGGTCGAGCACCATGATGTCGAAGGCCGCGGCCTTGAGCATCGCCCGCGCCGCCGAGGCCGTGGCCACGCGCTCCACGGTAAAGCCCTGGGCGGTCAGGCCGGCCACGATGCCACTGGCGATCAGTTCGTCGTCTTCACAGACCAGTACGTGCATGGTTAACCCTTCATGAAAGATGGCGCGATTAGAAAAGCCACGGATTAAGCGCGCATTATGCCGCTAAAGTTCGCAACACCGGACAATCCCTACGCTCTAGAATAGCGGCGGTTAATCATCGGTTAATCAACGCCACACATTGTGTGCCTCACTTGCATCGAACTAAGGCTTGACCATGCGGCATCTGTTTACCTTTCTGCTGGTGTTGTTCGCGGGATTCGCCCAGGCAGCGCCGGGCAGCCCCTTCGAAACCAAACCCGACTTCCTCCCGGTAGGCAAAGCCTTCGCCTTTACCTCCGAACGTCTTGAAAGCGGCGAAACCCAGCTGTTTTGGCAGATTGCCGACGGTTACTACCTGTACCAGCAGCGCATGAAGTTCGACGGCCTGGCCGAAAAACCCGTGCTGCCCGAGGGTGAAGCCCATAGCGACGAGTTCTTTGGTGAACAACAGGTGTATCGCCAGGGCCTGGAAGTGAAGATCCCCGCTGGCACCACCGGCCAGGTCAAGCTCGGCTGGCAGGGCTGCGCCGATGCGGGCCTGTGCTATCCGCCGCAGTCGATCACCGTGGACCTGGGCGGCAACCCGGCCGTCGCCGCGACCGCGCAAGCCCAGGATCAAAGCCTGGCCAGCGGCCTGCAGCAGCGCAGCCTGGGGTGGAGCCTGCTGGTGTTCTTCGGCCTGGGCCTGCTGTTGGCGTTTGCGCCCTGCTCGTTGCCGATGCTGCCGATCCTCGCTGGCCTGGTGGTCGGTAGCGGCGCCAGCCCGCGTCGCGGCTTTGCCCTGGCCGGCAGCTACGTGGTGTGCATGGCGCTGGTGTATGCCGCCCTGGGGGTGATGGCCGCGTTGCTCGGCGCCAACCTGGCGGCGTTACTGCAAACCCCGTGGATCCTCGGCAGCTTTGCGGCGTTGTTCGTGCTGCTCGCCCTGCCGATGTTCGGCTTCTTTGAACTGCAACTGCCCGCCTTCCTGCGCGACCGCCTCGATAACGTCAGCCGCCAGCAAAGCGGTGGCAGCCTGGTAGGTGCCGGTGTGCTCGGCGCGTTGTCCGGCCTGCTGGTGGGGCCGTGCATGACCGCGCCCCTGGCTGGCGCCCTGCTGTACATCGCCCAGAGCGGCAATGCGCTGCACGGGGGGCTGATCCTGTTTGCCATGGGCATCGGTATCGGCATCCCGCTGTTGCTGCTGGTGACTGTGGGCAATCGCTTCCTGCCCAAGCCGGGCACCTGGATGAACGTGCTCAAGGGCATCTTCGGCTTCCTGTTCCTGGGCACCGCGGTGCTGATGATTCGCCCGGTGGTCGGCGACAGCCTGTGGATCGGCCTGTGGGGCGCCTTGGCGCTGGTGATGGCGTACTGTGGCTGGGCGCTGGCCCGTGAGTCCGGCCTGGCGGCCAAGGTATTCGGCGCTGGTTCCCTGGTGCTGGGTCTGTGGGGCGCGGTGCTGGTGGTGGGGGCGGCCGGTGGCAGCGATGAGCTGTGGCAACCCTTGAAGGTCTACAGCGGCTCAAAGGTCGCCGGTGCACCGAGCGCCCACGATGCCTTCACCACGATCAACGACCCGGCCGTGCTGCAAAGCCAGCTCGACAGTGCCAAGGCCCAGGGCCAATGGGTGCTGCTGGACTACTACGCCGACTGGTGCGTGTCGTGCAAGATCATGGAGAAACAGGTGTTCGGCAAACCCGAGGTGATGGACGCGCTCAAAGACGTGCGCCTGTTACGCCTGGACGTCACCGCCGACAACGCCGCCAGCCGCGAGCTGCTGGGCCGCTACAAAGTGCCAGGGCCACCGAGCTTCGTGTGGATCGGCCCGGACGGTGAAGAACGCCGCGCCCAACGCATCACCGGCGAAGTAGACGCCGCCGCCTTCCTGCAACGCTGGACCCAGACGCGGGACGCTCTCTGATGCTGACCCTCACCATCGGCACCTTCGCCATCGCCCTGAATCACCTGCTGCTGATCAGCGCGCTGATTCTCGCCACCCTGGTGGGCTGGCGCGTGGCCAAGCGCGGCGGCGAAAACCCGGAGTCGGTGCTGTTCAGCCTGTTTCTGCTGGGCCTGCTCGCCGCCCGCGTCAGCTTTGTGCTGATGTACTGGAGTTATTACAGCCACGACTGGGTGGAGATGGTCGACCTGCGTGACGGCGGCTTTCTCGCCTGGCCCGGGATCATCGCGCTGATCCTCGGCGCGCTGGTCTACGGCTGGCGTCGCCCTGCCCTGCGCAAGCCGCTCAGCGCCGGGGTGATCACCGGCCTGGTGTTCTGGGGCATGACCAGCCTGTCCCTCAGTCTGTACGAAAAAGGCACGCGCCTGCCGGATATCACCCTGCGCAATGCCAATGGCGAGGTGGTGCAACTGGCGGATTATCAAGGCGGCCCGTTGGTGATCAACCTCTGGGCCACCTGGTGCCCGCCGTGCCGACGCGAAATGCCGGTGCTGGAAAACGCCCAGCGCATGCGCCCCGATGTGACCTTCCTGTTCGTCAACCAGGCCGAAAGCATGCAAAGCGTCAGCACTTACCTGGCCACCCAGGGCCTGAACCTCGACAACGTGCTGTTCGACGCCAGCGGCCGCCTCGGCCAGGCCGTGGGTTCCATGGCGCTGCCGACTACGTTGTTCTACCAAGCCGATGGGCGCCTGATCAACAGCCACCTGGGCGAACTCTCCGAAGCCAGCCTGGCCCGTGCCATGGAACCCTTCGACAACACCACGACAAGGAAACCGACATGCCTCGCCTCCGCCACCTGCTGACCCTGCTGCCTTTGACGCTAGCCGCTACGCTGGCCCAGGCCGAAGACCTGCCGGCCCCGATCAAACAGATCGAAGCCAAAGGTGCCAAGATCATCGGCAAATTCGATGCCCCCAGCGGCCTCACCGGCTACGCCGCCCAGTACCAGAACCGTGGCATGGCCCTGTACCTGACCGCCGACGGCAAGCACGTGATCGCGGGCAACCTGTACGACGCCCAAGGCAATGACCTGAGCACCGCGCCCCTGGAAAAACTGGTGTACGCGCCGATGGCCAAGGAAGTCTGGGCCAAGATGGAAAACAGCAGCTGGATCCAGGACGGCGATAAAAACGCCCCGCGCACCGTCTACCTGTTCAGCGACCCCAACTGCCCGTACTGCAACATGTTCTGGGAACAGGCCCGCCCGTGGGTGAAGGCCGGCAAGGTGCAGTTGCGCCACATCATGGTCGGCATCATCCGCGAAGACAGCCCAGGCAAATCCGCCGCCCTGCTCGCCGCCAAAGACCCGCAAAAAGCCCTGCAAGAACACGAAGCCGCCGGCAAGGGCAGCAAGCTCAAGGCGCTGGAAAAGATCCCGGCCGAGGTCGAGGCCAAGCTTGATGCCAATATGAAGCTGATGGATGAACTGGAGCTGTCGGCGACGCCGGCGATCTTCTATCTGGATGACAAGGGTGGGTTGCAGCAGCAGCAAGGGGCGCCTTCGCCGGATAAGTTAGTGAAGATTCTCGGACCAAAATAAGCGCCGCCATCGCGGGCGCCATCGCAGGCAAGCCAGCTCCCACATTTGAATGTATTCACAACTCAAAATGTGGGAGCTGGCTTGCCTGCGATGAGCATAGGTATCTACACAACTTTGTGGGTTGTAACAGCAGACGGTAACCACGATGCGAAGCGAGTCGCTCTTGATCTGCTTTTGATCTTGATCTCAGGCGCCCCGTTAAACCACGCTGGCCGAACGCAGGCTTGAATTCGTGGGTAACCCGGCAGGACGCCGGGTTAGCCGCCCCGCGCCATGGATGGCGCGTGGCGGCGGCCCACGGATTCAAGCCTGTGTTCGGGCACACCGAGCCTAAGCGAGGTGCCGAGTGGTGGGGCAAGAGCGTTTTGCTTACTTTTGTCTGGGCCGGCATTCCGGCTTTTCAAAAGTGAGCCGCTGTAAAAGCGGAACCCTAAGTGGCCGTTACCGCAGGAATGGATATGTACTCGGTATAACTGCGTCGGCTGTCAGGCCGCCATCGCAGGCAAGCCAGCTCCCACATTTGGATCGCGGTGCACCAGCTCGATCAGCGTCGGCTGCCAGGCCGTCACGGGAGCAAGCTCCCTCGCCACAGGTCCAGCTGTGTAGATGCCTATGCTGCAATGAGGCCCTGACAGACAACGAAGATCAAAGCCCCTCCAACTCCGCCATCAAATCGCTCAACCGATCCACCTTCTCGGCACTGATCTCATTGCCCTCCACCCCCTCGATATACTCGGCCAACTCCGCCACGGTGCTGCACTCGAACATCGCCCGCAACGGCACATCGCGTTGCAGTGTCTTCTGCACCCGCGAGGCAATCTGCGTGGCCAGCAGCGAGTGCCCGCCCAGTTCGAAGAAGTTGTCCTGCACCCCGACCCGCTCGACCTTCAGCACCTCGGCCCAGATACCCGCCAACGTGGTTTCCAGTTCAGTGCACGGCGCCACATAGTCCTGATTGTGCAACTGGCCGATCTCCAGGGCCGGCAGGGCCTTGCGGTCGAGCTTGCCGTTGGCATTCAGGGGCAGGCGGTCAAGCCATAGCCAATGCAGTGGCACCATGTATTCCGGCAGTTCGGCACGCAGGCGTTGCTTGATGCGCTCCAACTGCTCGCTCGGGTCGAGTGTGGCATCGGCGGCCACCAGGTAGCCGACCAGATGTTTGCCATTGGCCCCCTCTTGCACACCCACCGCCGCGTCGCGCACGAGGGGTTGTTCATGCAGGCGCGCTTCGATTTCACCCAGTTCGATGCGGTAGCCGCGAATCTTCACCTGGTGGTCGATACGACCGACATACTCCAGCACCCCATCGCTGCGACGCCGTGCCAGGTCGCCGGTACGGTAGAGGCGCTCACCAGGCGCGCCAAAGGGGTTGGGTACAAACACCTGGGCGGTGCGCAGCGGATCGCTGACATAGCCACGACCGACACCGGTGCCGGCGACGCACAGCTCGCCCACCGCCCCTTGAGGCACCAGCTCTAAAGCGCCGTCCAGCAGGTACAAGCGGTTGTTGTCGGTCGGCGTACCAATCGGCAGGTAAGTGCCACGGGTCGACGCCAGATCGACGCGGAAGAACGCCACATCATCGGAGCATTCCGCCGGGCCGTAGGCATTCACCAGGCCAATCTGCGGGTAACGCAGCAGCCACTGATGGGCCAGCTCAGGTGGCATGGCCTCCCCGGTCGGCAACATCCAGCGCAGGCCCTCGAGGCTGATACGCTCCTGGGCCAGCATGCCCTGGATCAGCGACGGCACACTCTCCAGCACGGTGATGCCCTGTGCTTGAACATGGGCCAGCAACCCTTGCGGATCATGGGCGATGGTATTGGGCACAATGTCCACCCGTGCGCCAAACAGCGGCGCGGCGAGGAACTGCCACACGGAAATATCGAAGCTTTGCGACGCGGTCTGGGCAATCACATCGGCATCGCTCAGGTTGAGGTACGGCACCTTGCTCAACTGGTTATTGAGCATGCCACGCTGTTCGACCATCACGCCCTTGGGCAAGCCGGTGGAACCCGAGGTGTAGATCACGTAGGCAAGATTGTCCGGGCCGCTGTAGAC
Source organism: Pseudomonas sp. WS 5503 (assembly GCF_012985385.1). Lineage (NCBI taxonomy): Bacteria > Pseudomonadati > Pseudomonadota > Gammaproteobacteria > Pseudomonadales > Pseudomonadaceae > Pseudomonas > Pseudomonas sp. WS 5503. The sequence goes on along the minus strand of NZ_JAAQWI010000004.1, from coordinate 325,853 downwards.
ACCGGGGTTTTCGCCACGGGCGGGCACTTCCTCCCACACCAGCAGTTGGCAATCAACCCCTTGCAGCAACTCGACGGCCTGCTCGCGGCACGCCTCGGTGCACACCAGCAGCGGCGTGCGGCTCATGTCGATGATGCGGCTCAGGCGCGGGCCGGGCAGCCCTGGGTCCAGCGGCAGGTAACCGGCACCGGCCTTGAAGCTGCCGATGATCATGCCGAGCAAGTCCAACCCACGTTCAGCCAGCAACGCCACCGGTTGGTCCAGGCCCACACCGGCCGCAATCAACGCGTGGCCCAGGCCGTTACTGCGGCGGTTCAGTTCGTCGTAGCTCCATTGCTGGTCCAGGCAACTGGCGGCGATGCGCTGCGGATGCTCTGCCACCTGGGCCTCGAACAGCTCGATGTAGCTCGTCTCCAGCGGATAGGCTCGCTCACTCTGGTTACAGCCCGCCACCAGGAATTCACGTTCCTGCTCGCCAATCAGCGCCAGCTCGGCCATGTCGCCATGGAAGCCCTGCACCAGCGCCAGCAACAGGCGCTTGAACTCAGCGAGCATGCCTTGCACGGTGCTTTCGTCGAAATAACGCTGGTCGTAGGACAGGTGCAAACCGAGGTCATCGCCGGGGTAGCACACCGCCGTCAGCGGGAAGTTGGTGTGGGTACGCCCGGAATCCGAGGTGGCGTTCAGGCTTTGTGCACGGTCCAGCACCGAGACTTCCACTGGCGCGTTCTCAAACACAAACAGGCTGTCGAACAGCGGCTGGCCTTTGGGCAATTCGCTGTGTTCCTGGATCGTCACCAACGGAAGGTATTCGTACTCGCGCAGTTGCATATTGCTGTCGAGCAAGGCGCTCAACCACTGGCGCACGCTGCACGTCTGGCCGTCCTCGGGCAGTTTCACCCGCAGCGCGATACTGTTGATAAACAGCCCCACGGTGCGTTGCATCTCGGGCATGTCCACCGGGCGCCCGGCCACGGTGACGCCGAACAGCACGTCGCGATCGCCACTCAAACGCCGCAGCACCAAGGCCCACGCCGCCTGGGCGAAGGTGTTGACGGTGAGCTGATGCGCCTGGGCCAGTTCGCGCAGTTGCGCACCGTCGCGGGCATCCAGGCGGGTGTAGCAGTCGCCCACCACCATGCCGCCACTGCCACCGGCGTGTTCGCGCAGGAACGGGCGGTCACTCGGGATCGGCGTGGCGCGCTCGAAGCCTTGCAAGTTTTGCTGCCACCACTGGCGCGCCTCGTTGAGGTCCTGGCGTTGCAGCCAGGCAATGTAGTCGCGATAGCGCGGCGGCGTCGCCAGTTGCGCATCGCGGCCTTCGCCCAGGGCTGTGTAGATATCGAAGAAGTCATTCATCAGCAGCGAACGGCACCAGGCATCGATCAGGATGTGGTGGTTGCTCATCATGAACCAGTAGCGCGCCTCGCCCACGCGAATCAGGCGCAAGTGGAAAGGCGCCTGGTTGAGCAGGTCAAAACCGGCTTCGCGCTCGGCCTTGAGCAAGGCTTGCAGACGCGGCTCGTGCTCATCCTGCGGGTCGGCGCTCCAGTCTAGGTACTCGATCGGCGTACTGCCGGGCTTGTGGATCACTTGCAGCATGTCTTCGCCGACGTTCCAGCAGAACGAGGCGCGCAAGGCTTCGTGGCGGGCGATCACCGCTTGCCAGGCCTGGGCAAAACGCTCCGGGTCCAGGGCGCTGTTGATGCGGTAGCGGTCCTGCATGTAATACAGGCCGGTGCCGGGCTCCAGCAGGGTGTGCAGCAGCAAGCCCTCCTGCATCGGAGTCAGCGGGTAGACGTCTTCGATGGCGCTGGCCGATACCGGCAAGGCGTCCAGTTGCACCTGGGTCAGGCGCGCCAGGGGGAAGTCGGACGGCGTGAGGCCACCGGCATCGTCCTGCAGGCAATGGGCGATAAGGCTGTGCAATTCGGCCAGGTAAGCTTCGGCCAGATCGCGAATTACCTGCTGATCATGCCGCTCACGGCTGAACGTCCAGCGTAGCACCAGCTCGCCGCCGTAGACCTGGCTGTCGATGCTCAGTTCATTGGGCAATGGCGCATCCGGGTCATGGGCCAGGCCGGCGGATTCCTCCAGCGGATGGAACAGCGCGTCAGTGCCAAAGCTCTGGTCGAACTGACCCAGGTAGTTGAAGGTGACCTGCGCGCTCGGCAATGCGGCCATGCTCTGCTTGCACAGGTCATCGGCCAGGTAACGCAGCACGCCATACCCCAAACCTTTATGGGGCACGCCACGCAGTTGCTCCTTGATTGCCTTGATCGAGTCGCCCTGCTCGGCCTGCGGCGTCAGACGCAACGGATAGGCACTGGTGAACCAGCCCACGCTGCGGGTCAGGTCGATATCATCGAACAAGGTTTCGCGGCCATGGCCTTCCAGTTGGATCAGTGCCGAGGCCTGCCCGCTCCAGCGGCACAGTACGCGGGCCAGGGCGGTCAGCAACAGGTCGTTGACCTGGGTGCGATAGGCACTCGGCGCCTGTTGCAGCAACTGCCGGGTGCGCTCGGCATCCAGGCGCACGCTAACCGTTTCGGCATCGCTATTGCGCCGTGCGCCTCGGGGACGCTGTACTGGCAAGGCCACGGTGGGGCCAGCTAGTTGCGCTTGCCACAGGCTCAACTCTTCGCGCAAGGACTCACTATGGGCATAGGCTTGCAAGCGCGCAGCCCAATCGCGCAGCGCGCTGGTTTTGGCCGGCAGGCTGACGGACTGGCCTTCACTGAGTTGGCGATAAACGTTTTGCAGGTCTTCCAGCAGGACGCGCCACGACACGCCGTCCACCACCAGGTGATGGATGGCGATCAGCAAGCGCTGCTGACCTTGCGGCCCGTCCACCAGCAAGGCGCGCAGCAGCGGCCCCTGTGCCAGGTCGAGGCTGCGCTGAGTGTCGGTGAACAACGCCGTGCACGCCTGCATGTCGCGCACCTGCGCCTGCAGCAGCACGCCGCCTTCCGGCACGCCCAGGTGTTCGGCATGCCATTGCGCATCGCGCGGGGTAAAGCTCAAGCGCAGCGCGTCGTGGTGTTCCAGCACCGCCAGCAGCGATTGCTCCAGGCGATGGGCATCGAGCAGTTGCAGTGGCTTGAGCACCAACGCCTGGTTCCAGTGCTGGCGCGCCGGGATATCGGTGTCGAAGAACCAGTGCTGAATCGGCGTGAGGCCCGAGGGGCCGGTCAGCAGCCCTTGCTCGGCGATGACGCGCTCCGAACGGGTCGACACAGCAGCCAGGCTCTGTACCGTCTGGTGCTGGAACAGGTCACGGGGGCTGAAATGAATGCCGGCCTGCCGCGCCCGGCTCACCACCTGGATCGACAGAATCGAGTCGCCGCCCAGTTCAAAGAAGTTATCGTCGAGGCCCACTTGCTCCACGTTCAGCACCGCGCACCAGATGGCGGCCAGGCTGTGTTCCAGCTCGCTGCGCGGCGCCACGTAGGCTTGGCGATTGGCCTCTGGGTCCGGCTCAGGCAAGGCGCGGCGGTCGAGCTTGCCGTTGGCGGTCAGCGGCATGCTCTGCAGCACGATCAGATGCGCGGGCACCATGTAGTCCGGTAGTTGCGCCTTGAGGTGCGCCTTCAACGCGTCGCGCAAGGCGGCGTGCTCGGCATCGCTGACCAGGTACGCCACCAATTGCTTGCCGCTCGGCGCATCCAGTGCCAGCACCACCGCTTCGCGCACAGCTTCATGTTCGAGCAAGCGCGTTTCGATTTCGCCCAGCTCGATGCGAAAACCGCGGATCTTCACCTGATGGTCGATGCGCCCCAGGTACTCCACCAGGCCATCGGCGCGTTGCCGTACCAAGTCGCCTGTGCGGTACAGGCGCCCGCCCTTGCCAGCAAACGGGTCTGCGACAAAGCGCTCCGCCGTCATCCCCGGCCGCTGATGATAACCCTGGGCCAGGCCGGCGCCACCGATGTACAGCTCACCGCTGGCGCCCTGGGGCACCAGCGCCAGGTCGGCGTCGAGAATGTAAGCCACGCGCTCGCCGACGATGCTGCCGATCGGCACGCTGCCAGCGCCCTCCTCCAACTGCTCGGGCGCCAGGCTGGCCAGGGGCATCACCACGGTTTCGGTGGGACCGTAGGCGTTGAAGAACAGCTGGGGCGTAAACGCCGCACGGATGCGTTGCAGGTGTTCGCCGGTCAAGGCTTCGCCACCGGTGATGCACATGCGCACCGGCAGCGTCTGTTGCTGGGTCGCCAGCCACTGCGCCAACTGGCTGCCGTAGCTCGGGGTGAAACCGAGCACATTGATGCGATGGGTACGGATCAGCGCGCAGATTTCCTCCGCATCCCACTGGCCCTGGGCGCGCAATACCACCCGCGCCCCGCACAGCAGCGGCACCAGCAAACGCTCGGTGGCAGCATCGAAGTTGATCGAGTAAAAGTGCAGCTCGCAGTCATCCGGGCGCATATCAAAGCGCTCGATCACCGCCTGGCAATGCATGGCGATCTCACCGTGGGACACCACCACGCCTTTGGGCTTGCCCGTGGAACCCGAGGTGTAGATGAGGTACGCCTGGTGTTGCGCCAGACTCACGAACGCCAGCGCTTCGGCGGGGTAATTCGCCAGCACCGGCGAGTCATCCTCCAGGCACCAGCACGCCACCGTCGCCGGCAACTCACCAAGAGCTTCGAACAGGGCCGCATCACTGAGCAGCAGACCGATGTCACTGTCTTCGATCATGTAATGCAGGCGGTCCAGCGGGTATTCCGGGTCCAACGGCACATAGGCACCGCCGGCCTTGAGGATCGCCAGCAAACCGACGACCATTTCCAGCGAACGCGGCAGCGCCAGGCCCACGCGCATCTGCGGGCCCACGCCACGCTCGCGCAGCATCCAGGCCAGGCGGTTGGCGCGCTCATCCAGTTGCGCATACGAGAGGGTCACACCGGCAAAGGTCAGCGCCGGGGCATCCGGCCGCTGGCTGGCCTGCTGGCTGAACAGTTGATGGATGCACTGGTCGAGGCGATGCTCGCCCTTCTCCACCCCCAGGCTGTCCTGCAAGGCGCGTTGTTCATCTGCGCTCAGCAACGGCAATTCGCTGAGGCGCTGGCCGGGATCGGCGACCAACGCTTCGAGCAGGTTGCGCCAATGCTCGGCCATGCGCGCGATACGCGGCTCGTCGAACAGGTCGGTGCTGTAGGTCAGGCAGCAACCCAGGCGATGGTCGAGGTCGGTGACTTCCAGGTTGAGGTCGAACTTGGTCGCCCGCGCATCGTTGGCCAGGTACTCCACGGTCATGCCAGCCAGTTGGCGGCTTTGCTGGAATTCCCAGCGCTGCACGTTGCACATCACCTGGAACAACGGGTTGTACGCCGCGCTGCGCGGCGGTTGCAGGGCTTCCACCAGATGGTCGAACGGCAGGTCCTGGTGGGACTGGCCCTCGATCACGGTATGGCGCACCTGCTCGAACAACTCGCTGACCTGCATCTGCCCATTGAGCTGGCAACGCAGCACCTGGGTATTGAGGAACGCGCCAATCAAGCCTTCGCTTTCCGGGCGGATACGGTTGGCCACTGGCGCGCCGATGCGCAGGTCGGTCTGGCCGCTGTAGCGGTAGAGCAACACCGCCAGGGTCGCGGTCATGGTCATGAACAGCGTGAGGCCGTACTGGGCGTTGAAGGCACGCACGCGGGCGGCCAGCTCATCGCTCAAATCAAACCGGTACAGCTCGCCCCGATGGCTTTGCACCGGTGGCCGCGGACGGTCGCCGGGCAGTTCCAGCAATGGGTGTTCGTTGCCCAGTTGGGCGGTCCAGTAGTCCAGCTGACGCTGGCGCTCACCGGCTTCCATCCACTGGCGTTGCCACACGCTATAGTCGAGGTACTGCACCGGCAACGCTGGCAGCGGTGAGTCGCGCTCGTCGATAAAGGCTTCGTACAAGGCGCTGAGTTCACGGGCAAAGATGTCCATTGCCCAGCCTTCGGTGACGATATGGTGCAGGGTCAGCACCAGGTAATGTTCCTGCTCGCCGGCCTTGACCAGGCAGGCGCGCAACAGCGGCCCGGTTTCCAGGTTGAACGGCGTGTGCGCCTCGACATCGGCCAGTTGCTGCAAACGCTGCTGGCGCTGCGGCTCATTCAGCGCGGAGAAATCCTGCCAGTCCATGCGCACGCCGGTTTGCGCCGAGACCTTCTGACACGCCACACCATCGACACTTGGGAAGGTGGTGCGCAGGGTTTCGTGACGCATGATCAAGGCCTGCAAGGCGGCCTCGAAACGCCCCACATCCAGTACCCCGCGCAGGCGCGCCATGCCGCCGACGTTGTAGGCCGGGCTGTCCGGTTCCATCTGCCAGAGGAACCACATGCGCTGCTGGGAATAGGACAAGGGGACCGGCTGGCTGCGGTCGACTTTGGCGATGGCAGTCTGTTGGTTGCGCTGGCCCGCCGCCTGGATCAGCCCGACCTGCTGGGCAAAATCGCCCAGCTCGCTGGCTTCGAACAGGGTGCGCAGGGGCAGTTCGACGTCACAGGCCTGGCGGGTGCGAGAGATGATTTGCGTGGCCAGCAACGAGTGCCCGCCGAGTGCGAAAAAGTCATCGCGCAGGCCGATGCGTGGCAGGCCAAGCACCTCGCGCCAGATCGCGGCGATTTGCAGTTGCAAAGGTGTGTGCGGTTCGACGTGTTCGCGGGTTTGCCATACCGGCTCTGGCAAGGCACGCCGGTCGAGCTTGCCGCTGGGGCTCAGGGGCATGGCGTCCAGGCGCATCAGCAGCGCGGGCACCATGTACTCCGGCAACTCGGCGGCCAGGGCAGTTTTGACCCTTTGCTCATCCAGTTCGGTGTCGGCGGTGTAGTAGCCGATCAACTGTGCATCACGCACCAGCACCACGGCCTGGGCAATGCCTACCTGGGCCAGCAGGCGCGCTTCGATTTCTTCCGGCTCCACCCGGAACCCCCGCAGTTTGACCTGCTGATCGAGGCGCCCGAGGTATTCGAGCACGCCATCGGCGTTCCAGCGCGCACGGTCACCGGTGCGATACAAGCGGGTGCCCGCCGCGCCCAGCGGGTCGGCGACAAAACGTTCGGCCGTCAGCCCGGCACGGCCCAGGTAACCCCGCGCCAGGCCGATACCGCCGATGCACAGTTCGCCCGGCACACCGGCCGGCAACGGGTTGAGCTGCTCGTCCAGTACGCGGCAGATCACATTGCCCAACGGCCGACCAATCGGCGAGCGCTCGCCATCCGAGACGGCGCACTGCCAGTGGGTGACGTTGATCGCGGTTTCGGTCGGGCCATAGCGGTTGTGCAACTGCACCGCTGGCAAGCGCGCCAGTACGCGGTTACGCAGTTCGGCGGGCAAGGCTTCGCCGCCGGAGAACAGGCGACGCAGGCTGGTGCATTCGGCCACCAGCGGCTCGTCGATAAACAGCTGCAACAGCGGCGGCACGAAGTGCAGCGTGGTCACCCCATGTTCCTGCACAAGCTGCGCGATGCGGTGCGGGTCGCGATGTTCGCCCGGCCCGGCCAATACCAGGCGGCAGCCAGTAATCAATGGCCAGAAGCATTCCCACACCGACACGTCGAAACTGATCGGCGCCTTTTGCATCAGCACATCGGTTTCGTTCAGTTGATAGGTGGCCTGCATCCACTGCAAACGCTCGGCCAGGGCGCCGTGGGTGTTGCCCACGCCTTTGGGTTGGCCGGTGGAACCGGAGGTGTAGATCACGTAGGCGAGGTTATCGCCGTGCAGGTGCAAGCCTGGCGCCTGGGTCGGCCAGCTGTCGAGGTGCAGGCTGTCCATGGCAATCACGCACACGCCTTCGGCGCTGGGCAGTTGGGGCAGCAACGCGGTCTGGGTGAGCAGCAGTTGCACGCCGCTGTCCTTGAGCATGTAGGCCAGGCGTTCGGCGGGGTAATCCGGGTCCAGCGGCACGTAGGCGCCACCGGCCTTGATGATGGCGAGCAGGCCGATCAGCAGTTGCGGCGAACGCTCGGCGGCGATGGCCACGCACACGTCCGGGCCGACGCCTTTGTCGCGCAGGTAATGGGCCAGGCGGTTGGCCTGGGTGTGCAATTGGGCGAATGTCAGGCTGCCGTCCTGCCAGACCAATGCGGTGGCGTCCGACGTCTGCTGATTGAGCAGCTCGGGCAGCCAGTGCCGGGCCGGCGCGCAGGGGGCTTCGCTCCAGGGTTGCTGTTCGTCAGCCTGCATCAACGGCAGATCGCCGATGGCGTGTTGTGGTTGCGTACACACAGCTTGAAGTAGATGGATGAAGTGCTCGGCCAGACGCTGGATGGTCGCGCAATCGAACAGCTCGTCGGCGTAGTCGAACGACAGGCTCAAGCGCCCATTGCGATCTTCTTCGCTGTGCAGTTGCAGGTCGAACTTGGCTTCGCGGCTGTGCCAGGGCAACTCATCGGCCAGCAGGCCCGGCAGGCGGCGCAAGGCACTGAGGTCGCGCTGCTGGTGGTTGAACATGACCTGGAACAGGCCCTGCTCGCGGGCCTGGGGGAAGGCTTCCAGCAGTTGTTCGAAGGGCAGGTCCTGATGCGCCTGGGCGGCCAATGTGGTCTCGCGGGTGGCGGCCAACAACTGATTGAACGGCAGGCGCCCGTCCAGTTCGGCGCGCAGCACCAGGGTGTTGATAAAGAAGCCGATCAGGCCCTGGGTTTCATGGCGTGGGCGGTTGGCATTGGGCACGCCGATACGGATGTCGCGTTGGCCGCTGTAGCGATAGAGCAAGGTCTGGAACGTCGCCAGCAGCAGCATGAACGGTGTTGAGTCATGAGCCTGGGCGGTCTGGCGGATCGCCGCACTGAGGCGCGCATCCAGGCGCTGGCGATGGCGCGAGGCGCTGTGCCGATGCTGGGCGGCACGCGGGTGATCGGTGGCCAGGTTCAGGGCCGGGTGCTCGTCACCCAACTGCGCTTTCCAGTACGTCAGCTGTCGCTGGCCCTCGCCTTCGGCCAGCCATTGGCGCTGCCAGGTGCCGTAGTCGGCGTATTGCAAGGCCAGCGGCGGCAACTCCAGGGACTGGCCTTGGGCGGCAGCGGCGTACAGGCGCGAGAACTCGTCGATCAGGATATTCAGCGACCAACCGTCGGCAATGATGTGGTGCAAGGTCACCAGCAATTGGTGCTCTTCGTCGTCCAGGCGCACCAGGGTGACCCGCAGCAACGGGCCTGTTTCCAGGTCGAACGGGCTGCGCGCCTGGTCTTCGCGAACCTCTTGCGCACGGGCTTCGCGCTCGGTGTTGGGCAGGTCGCTGAGGTCGATGATCGACAGTTCGAAATCCGCCGTAGCCTCGACACGCTGGAACGCCTGGCCGTCGCGCTCGCAGAAGCGCGTGCGCAGGGCTTCGTGACGCTGGATCAGTTGCTGGAAGCTGTGGCGCAGTGCGTCTTCATCCAGCTCGCCGCGCAGGTGCAAGGCGCCGGGAATGGTGTAGGCACTGCTGTGAGGGTCCAATTGCCAGGTGATCCACAGGCGGTTCTGTGCCAGGGATTGGGGCAGGTCTTCTTGACGTGACAGCACGTGGATTGCGCCTTGGGCCACGCCGCCATCCTGTTGCAGCTGCGCGACGGCCGTGGCGAAGGCGGCGAGGGTCGGCGCTTCGAACAACAGGCGCAGGTTCAGCTCCAGCCCCAGGCTTTCGCGCAGGCGGGCGACCACTTGGGTCGCGGTGATGGAGTTGCCCCCCAGCAGGAAAAAGTGATCGTCGCCCGCCACATGAGCCAGTTGCAGTTGTTCGCACCAGATCGCCGCGATCTGCTGTTGCAGGTCCGATTCCAGCGCCACTTCGCTCGCCTGCCCCGGCTGCCCGGGGAACTGCGCGTAGCTGTCGAGGCTGCCATCGGCATGCCGAATCGCACAGGCGGCACGCTGCACTTTGCCGCTGGAGGTCTTCGGCAAAGCGCCTGGGTTGAGCAGCACCACCACGCTCGGGGCTTGCTGGCAGGCCTCGGCCACGGCTTGGCGGATCGCCTTGATCAGCGCTTCGGGCGGCAGGATTTTCTGCACGCTGCGGCTGATTTCCGCGGCGATGCCGATGCCTTCCAGGCCCTGGTCATTGACCGCAAACGCGGCGACCCGGCCCTTGCGCACCACTTCCACTTCGCGCTCGATGGTCTGTTCGATGTCTTGGGGGTAGAGGTTATGGCCGCGCACGATCAGCAGGTCTTTCAGGCGCCCGGTGATGTACACCTCACCGTCGCGGATAAAACCCAGGTCACCGGTGCGCAACCAGGTGCGGCCAGCATGCTGGACGAAGGTCTTGGCGCTGGCTTGCGGGTTGCGCCAGTAGCCGTGGGCGATGCTCGGGCCCGTGGCCCAGAGTTCGCCGACGCACTGGTCGGGCAGCTCGGTGAGGGTGTGCGGGTCGGCGATCAGCACGGCGTGGTCCGGCTGGCTGGTGCCGCAACTCATGATCGCAGGGCCCTGCCCCGGTTCGGCACGGTTGGCGGCGAGCGCCTGTTCGTCCAGGCGCAGGGCGGGAATGCCACGGCCACGGGTACCGCCGGCGACAAACAGGGTGGCCTCGGCCAGGCCGTAGGAGGCGAAGAAATTATTCGGGGTGAAACCACAGGCCGCGAATTTTTCCGCAAAGCGTTCCAGGGTGTCGAGGCGGATCGGCTCGGAACCCGAATAGGCGACGCGCCAGCGGCTCAAATCCAGGCGCTCCAGGGCCGACTCACTGACTCGTTCGCTGCACAGGCGGTAGGCGAAGTCCGGGCCACCGCTGATGGTGCCGCCGTATTCGCTGATCGCCTCCAGCCAGCGCAAAGGTCGGCCAAGGAAGTAGGCCGGCGACATCAACACGCAGGGCACGCCGCTGAAGATCGGTTGCAGCAGGCCGCCGATCAGGCCCATGTCGTGGTACAGCGGCAACCAGCTGACGATCACGTCATCGGGGTTGAGGTCGATGCCAAAACCACGGCGGATCAGCACTTCGTTGGCCACCAGGTTGCCGTGGCTGACTTGCACGCCTTTGGGCAATGCGGTGGAGCCAGAGGTGTATTGCAGGAACGCGATGTCGTCGGCCTTGAGGTCGGGCTCGACCCACTGGTCGGCCTGCTGCGCCTCCAGGGTGTCGACGCTCAACACCTTGGGCGCGTTTTCAATCTGCGCCAGGCCCTCGCTGAGGCTGGCAATGGTCAACAGCAGCCGCGGCTCGGCATCGCTGATGATCGACAGCAGGCGCTCCTGGTGATGACGACGCGTGGATTCCGGTGGATACGCCGGCACCGCGATCACCCCGGCGTACAGGCAACCAAAGAACGCCGCCACATAGTCCGGGCCGCTCGGGAACAGCAACACCGCACGCTCGCCCAGGCCAGCGTTGGCTTGCAAGGCAGCGGCGATGGTGCGGGCGCGTTGGTCGAGGTCGCGATAACTGAGCACCACACTGTGCTCGGCACTCTCGGCGAGGAAGCGCAACGCCACCTGGTCCGGCGTCTGCGCAGCACGCTGTTGAAGGGACTGGACCAGGGTGCGGGGGAGTTCGAAGGCGTCCATCATGGGGTTCCTGCCTGAAATCGGCTTACGGGAAATTCGGGAAGTCGGTGGGGTTCAGCCGGCGACGAGCTGCCGCGCCGCGCCAATGCGCCAGCGCGCCAAGTGCTCGTCGGCATAGCGACGCACGCAGCGCAGCACGGCGCTTTCGTGCTGCACGAGGAAGAAGTGATGGCCGTCAAACATGTCCAGGGAAAACCCACTGGCGGCGTCGAGTTGCCAGTCGAGCAACTGGTCGGCACGCACGCTGTCTTGCTTGCCACCGAACACGTGAATCGGCAGCGTCAGAGGCTGACGCTCGCCATAGGTGAAACTGCCGCACAGCAGGAAATCAGCGCGCAGGATCGGCAACATCAGTTGCATCAGCTCGGGGTTGGCCAGGGCTTCTTCGGCGGTGCCCTGCAATTCGCGCAGCCGGGCAATGAGTTGGGCATCGGTCTTTTCGACGGCGTACTCGCTCACATCACGACGCGCCGGGCCCGCCGTGCCGGACGCGAACAACGCCAGGGGCGCGGGCAGATTGCGCGCGTTCAGAGCGTGAGCCAATTCAAACGCCAACAACCCGCCAAGGCTGTGGCCGAACAAGGCATAGGGGCCATCGAGATCACGGCTGATTTCTTCAGCAAGCTGCGCGGCCAAGGCCTTGATATCGCGCTGCAATGGCTCGTCCATGCGCATGCCGCGTCCCGGCAATTCCAGCGGGCACACTTGCAGCCAGTCCGGCAGGACCCGGCGCCAGCGAGCGTAGACCGAGGCGCTGGCGCCTGAGTGGGGCAGGCAAAACAGGCGCAGCCGCAGGGACGTACTCATCCCGCGAGGACTCCGAACTGAAACACGCTGAATGCACGATAAAAACCCATCTGGTCCTCCTGCGGGTGCTGATCCTTGGCCGTTGTACTAACGAACCTGTCACCCATGAGAACGGACGGAGCCTTCAAATAATTAGTCGCCGGGGGCGAGCGAGACGTGGTTCACACCTTTGTCCAAGGCATAAGATTAGTTCGTCTTCTCATTTGACAATCATTATCATTAAGCATAATTTGTTGCCCGATATGTAGGAGGCCTCAGCAGGGATGCCCTCCCCTAACCTATTCGCAGCAAGGTGATTTCCATGACGGAACAAGTATCCACAGGCAGGTGCGATTCACCCCTTCTCCAGGCGTTCGTCGACAATCGACTGATTTTGGTGAAGATCGCGGCCCGTATCACCGGGTGCCGCTCCCGCGCCGAAGACGTGGTGCAGGACGCCTACTTCCGGCTGCAGTCGGCGCCGACCATCACCTCATCGTTCAAGGCCCAACTGAGTTATCTGTTTCAGATCGTGCGCAACCTGGCGATCGATCATTACCGCAAGCAGGCCCTGGAGCTCAAATACTCCGGGACCGAAGAGGAAGGCTTGAATGTGGTTATTCATGGCGCTTCACCGGAAACCTCGCACATCAATTTCAACACCCTGGAAAACATCGCCGACGCCCTGACGCAACTGCCCCAGCGCACCCGCTACGCGTTCGAGATGTACCGCTTGCATGGCGTGCCGCAAAAAGACATCGCCAAGGAGCTTGGGGTGTCGCCGACGCTGGTGAACTTTATGATTCGCGATGCGCTGGTGCATTGCCGCAAGGTGTCGGGCAGTCATAGTGATACGTTTGCGCGGCGGGTTTGAGCGCAGCACAGATATCTGTAGGTGAGGGCTTGCGACGGTAACCACGATGCGAAGCGAGTCGCTCTTGATCTTGATCTGCTTGTGATCTTGATCTGGCTTTTGATCTTAGGCGCCCCGTTAAACCACGCTGGCCGGAATTCGACAGGGATTTGGGGGGTAAACCGGCAGGGATGCCGGTTTAGCCGCCCCGCGCCATGGATGGCGCGTGGCGGCGGCCCCCCAAATCACTGGCGGATTACGGGCACACCGAGCCTAAGCGAGGTGCCGAGTGGTGGGGCAAGAGCGTTTTGCTTACTTTTGCGCTTTTCAAAAGTGAGACGCTGTAAAAGCGGAACCCTAAGTGGCCGTTACCGCAGGAATGGATATGTACACGGTCCAACTGTGTTGACTGTCAGGCCGTCATCGCAGGCAAGCCAGCTCCCACAGTTGATCCCACTGAGCCCGAAGGATTTTACTTACTAAGACCTCAGGGCAGCGCCGTCACATCAATACGATACGGCTCAAAAATCTTCAGCATCTGGCCACTGTCGCGCAGACGCTTGAGCAGTTCGGCAAACGCCGGACCAGTGATCGGTGCCTTGGGCCGCAACAACGCGTAGTGGTGATACACCTGGTCAATACGCTCCGACACCAAAAACTGCCCCGCCATGTCTGCGTTGCGCACCATGAAATCACTCAGGTACGAACGGGTAACCAGCGCAATATCCGCACGCCCACGAGCAACCATCAGCAAATTACTGTCATGGGAATAGGTCAACGTCGCGTTGAAACGCTCGGCCATGTTCTTGGGATCGGGATTGAAGTCGGCAAAGGCATAGTGATACCCGCTGAATACCGCCAGGCGCTTACCGGAGAGGTCGGCGAAGTAGCTCTGGTCGCGCCCGGGTTGACGCTGGGCAACGAATATTTCCGCATCTTCCAGCCCCATATCAACACTGGTATGGGCAATATTCTGCCAACCCCAGGACGGGTTTTCGAAGATGGCCATGTCGACCCGGCCTTGCTCGAAGTCACGAAAACGCCGGGGGATCGAGGTAGGCACCACCACGAACTGGTAATCGGTTTGCGCAGCGTTCAACGCCTCGACCAATTGCGGCAGCAACCCGGTGTCGGCGCCTTGTTCGGGGCGTACGGTGTAGGGCGGAAAATGCGCCGCGCCGATTCTCACCAACTGCGCGGCACCGGCCGGCGTCCACGCGGCGGTGCCCAGTGCCCATAAAGTAAGTCCTGCAGCCAGCCGCCATGGCGAAAACATCGAGGCACGCACCGTTGAAGAGTTCAATGCCGATAAGCTAGGCGTTTTTACTGGGGGAGACAACTTTCGCCAGCAAATTAATAACTTGCGCCTCAGTCCGACTTCAGCACCATCAACAAAGCCTCTTCGGCCAACTCTTCAAGGGTCAGGCTGCCTTGGGCGCGAAACCAGGTGGTGGTCCAGGACAAGGCGCCAGTGAGGAAGCGCCGGGTGATAAACACATCGCCCCGGATGTAGCCAGCGGCCTTGGCCTCGCCCAGTACCTGCAACCAGATCTGCTCATACACGTCACGCAGGGCCAGCACGTGCGCCTGGCCTTCGGCCGACAGCGAGCGCCATTCGTAGACCAGCACCGCCATGGCCTCGCCACTGCCACCCATGATCGACTGCAACTCGCAGCGGATCAGCGCCAGCACGCGTTCGCGCACCGTGCTCGCCTCTTCCAGTGAAGCGCGCATCATCGCGGTGTTGTAATGGATGGTTTCCTCCATCACCGCACGCAATATCTCATCCTTGCTCTTGAAGTGATGAAAGATGCTGCCGGACTGGATGCCCACGGCGCTGGCCAGATCTCGCACAGTGGTGCGCTCGAACCCCTTGTTGCGAAACAGATGAGCTGCGGTTTGCAGCAACTTGCCGCGGGCGCTCTCGGGGTCGGTCAATTGGCCACCATCGACCATGGTGCGCATCACCCCCAGGGCTTTGTGCTCATCCATGCTGCTCTCCTTCACGTCTACTGTCGTCTTGGCCGGCAATTTAGGCCGTGACTGCCACCCAAGCAAGCGCTTGGGTAAAACTTGTGACTGGAGTTTACAAACCAAGCGCTTGCTTGGTAGTCTCGGCACCAGCCCTTGGAGGAAGGATTTCTCATGAGCAAGACGGTACGTATCGGCTGCGCCAGCGCCTTCTGGGGCGACACCTGCACCGCCGCAGCCCAATTGGTGCAGGGCGGTGCCTTGGATTACCTGGTGTTCGATTACCTGGCGGAAGTCACCATGTCGATCCTCGCCGGTGCCCGCCTGAAAGACCCCAAGGCCGGTTACGCCACGGATTTTGTCGAGGTGCTTACGCCCCTGCTGGCGGATATCCAGCGCCAGGGCATCCGAGTGATCAGCAATGCCGGCGGTATCAACCCCCAGGCCTGCGCCGCCGCCCTGCAAGCGGCCTGCGATAACGCCCACATCCCGCTGAAAATCGCCGTGTTGCTCGGCGATGACCTGCACCCTCAACTCAAACAGCTGCCGCCTGTCACCGACCTGTACAACGGCGCCCCGCTGCCGCCCCTGTGCGTGTCCGCCAACGCCTACCTCGGCGCACCGGGCATTGCCCAGGCATTGGGGCTCGGCGCCGATATTGTCATCACCGGCCGGGTGGTCGACAGCGCAGTGGTCAGCGCGGCACTGGTGCATGAATTCAATTGGTCATGGCAGGACTACGATCACCTGGCCCAGGCCGCCCTGGCCGGGCATATCATCGAATGCGGCGCCCAATGCACCGGCGGTAACTTCACCGACTGGCGTGACGTACCCGACTACGAACACATCGGCTTCCCCATCGTCGAAGTCAGCGCCGACGGCCAGTTCACCGTCAACAAGGTCGAAGGCAGCGGCGGGCTGATCAGCGAACTCAGCGTGGCCGAACAACTGCTGTATGAAATCGGTGACCCGCGCGCCTATGTGCTGCCGGACGTGATCTGCGATTTCAGCCAGGTCAAACTGCAGCAACAAGGCAAACACGCGGTGCGCCTGCACGGCGCCAAGGGCCTGCCACCCACCGACCAGTACAAGGTCAGCGCCACTTACCCCGATGGCTTTCGCTGCACCGCCAGTTGCCTGCTCGCCGGCATCGACGCGGTGGCCAAGGCCGAGCGGGTCAGCCAGGCGCTCATCAACAAGACTTCGGAGCTGTTCAGCCAGCGCGGCTGGGCGCCCTACACCGACGTCAACATCGAACTGCTTGGCAGCGAAGCCACCTACGGCGCCCACGCCCGGCGTGCGGATTGCCGTGAAGTGGTGGTGAAGCTGGCGGTGCGGCATCCGAACAAGCAGGCGCTGGTGCTGTTCGCTCGCGAGATCGCCCAGGCGGCCACCGGCATGGCACCGGGGCTGACCGGCATTGTGGGCGGGCGGCCGACGGTGTATCCGCTGATTCGGCTGTTTTCGTTCCTGGTCGACAAATCACGGTGTAGCGTCGCCATCGAGTACCAAGGCCAACGTCATGCCGTCGAGCTGCCCGCCTCCGCGTCTCTGCTCACGCCGGCTGTGCCCATCGAGCCGGCCAAGCCGGAGGGCCGTGCCGATGCCAGTGTGCCGCTGGTGAAACTCGCCGTGGCGCGCTCTGGTGACAAGGGCAACCATAGCAATATTGGCGTGATAGCCCGCCACCCCGACTACCTGCCGTGGATCGCCGAAGCCCTGACCCCGGAGGTGATCGTCGACTGGATGGACCACGTGCTCGACCCGATCCATGGCCGCGTCGAACGCTGGTACTTGCCCGGCAGCCACAGCCTGAATTTCCTGCTGGAGAATGCCCTGGGCGGCGGCGGTATCGCCAGCCTGCGCATCGACCCGCAAGGCAAAGCCTTCGCTCAGCAACTGCTGGAAATCCCCATCGCCGTGCCGCAACACATTGCCGATCAACTCACCTAAAGGACCGTCGCCGTGGCCTTCGACTCGATCTTCAAAGCCGACCTGTTCAAGGGGCAAACCGTGATTGTCACCGGAGGCGGCAGTGGCATTGGCCGCTGCACCGCCCATGAGCTGGCGGCCCTTGGTGCCTGCGTGATCCTGGTGGGGCGCAAGCCAGAAAAACTGCAGAAGGTCGCGGCGGAAATTGCTGAAGATGGCGGCGTCGCCCATTGGCATGCCTGTGACATTCGTGAGGAAGAGGCGGTGAAAGCGCTGGTCACGCAGATCCTGCACGACCACGGCCCCATCCATGGCCTGGTGAATAACGCGGGCGGCCAATACCCGTCGCCACTGGCGGCGATCAATCAGAAGGGCTTTGAAACCGTACTGCGCACCAACCTGGTGGGCGGTTTCCTGATGGCGCGGGAAGTGTTCAACCAGTCGATGAGCAAGCACGGTGGCGCGATCGTCAACATGCTCGCCGACATGTGGGGCGGCATGCCCGGCATGGGCCACTCCGGCGCGGCGCGCTCCGGCATGGACAACGTCACCAAGACCGCCGCGTTTGAGTGGGGCTATGCCGGGGTGCGCGTCAACGCCGTGGCGCCTGGCTGGATTGCCTCCAGCGGCATGGACACCTACGAAGGCGCGTTCAAGGCGGTGATTCCCACCCTGCGTGAGCATGTACCGCTCAAGCGCATCGGCACCGAGTCGGAAGTCAGCGCGGCCATCGTCTTCCTGCTCAGCCCGGCTGCGGCCTTTATCAGCGGTAGCACCCTGCGCATCGACGGCGCCGCCAGCCTGGGCAGCCGCGCATGGCCGCTGCACAAGGCGCAGGCGCCGAGCGAGCCATTCAACGGGTTCCACCGCGCCTACCTGCCGGATGTGCTCAAGGCGGAGCAATAACGCCATGCCAGTCATTGAAACCATGATCGAGCCTAACAGCCCAGCGTTCGCGCAAAACCGCGAAGCCATGCTGGCGTCCATTGCCCAGCTACGCCAACTGGAACACACCCTGCTGGCCAAGGCCCAGGAAGCCAAGCCCAAGTTCGACAAGCGCGGCCAATTGCTGCCCCGTGAGCGCCTCAACCTGCTGCTGGACCCCGGCGCGCCTTTCCTGGAGCTGGCCAGTCTGGCCGGCTACAAACTCCACGACGACAAGGACGGTAGCGCCGCCGGTGGCGGGCTGATCGCTGGTATCGGCTATGTCAGCGGCGTGCGCATGCTGGTGGTGGCCAACAACAGCGCGATCAAAGGCGGCACCATTTCCCCCTCCGGGCTGAAAAAATCCCTGCGCCTGCAACAGATCGCCATGGAGAACAAACTGCCAGTGGTGACCCTCGCCGAAAGCGGCGGCGCCAACCTCAACTACGCAGCCGAGATTTTCGTCGAAGGCGCGCGCAGCTTTGCCAACCAGGCACGCATGTCCGCCATGGGCTTGCCGCAGATCACCGTGGTGCACGGCTCGGCCACGGCCGGTGGTGCGTATCAGCCGGGCTTGTCGGATTACGTGGTGGTGGTGCGCGGCAAGGCCAAGCTGTTCCTCGCCGGGCCACCGTTGCTCAAGGCCGCCACTGGCGAAGTCGCCACCGATGAAGAACTGGGGGGTGCGCAGATGCACGCGCAAACCGCCGGCACCGCTGAGTACCTGGCCCAAGACGATGCCGACGGCGTGCGCATCGTGCGTGAAATTGTGGGCCTGCTGCCCTGGAATGATCGCTTGCCGCACGCGCCACAACGCTCTTATCGCGAACCGCTGTATCCGATTGAAGAGCTGTTGGGGCTGATCCCCGATGACCCGAAAAAACCCTACGACGTGCGCGAGATCTTGGCGCGCCTGGCTGACGGTTCCAACCTGCTGGAATTCAAAGGCGAGTTCGACCCCCACACCGTCTGTGCCCATCTGCATATCCAGGGGCGCGCCGTGGGAGTGATCGGCAATAACGGCCCCATCACGCCGAAGGGCGCGAGCAAAGCCGCGCAGTTTATCCAGCTGTGCGACCAAAGCCGCACGCCGCTGCTGTTTTTGCACAACACCACCGGCTTCATGGTGGGCACCGAGTCGGAACAGCAAGGGGTGATCAAGCACGGCGCGAAGATGATCCAGGCGGTGGCCAATGCCCGTGTGCCTAAACTCACCATCGTGGTCGGTGGCTCCTACGGTGCCGGCAACTACGCAATGTGCGGCCGCGGCCTGGACCCGCGCTTTATCTTCGCCTGGCCCAACAGCCGCACCGCGGTGATGGGCGGCGCACAAGCGGGCAAGGTGCTGCGCATTGTCACCGAGGCCAAGCAACTCAAGGACGGCCTGGTGCCCGCCCCCAAGGTGCTCGACATGCTCGAACAGGTCACCGCGCAGAAGCTCGACAGCCAGTCCACCGCCCTCTACAGCAGCGCCAACCTGTGGGACGACGGGCTGATTGATCCACGGGATACCCGCACCTTGCTCGGGTTTGTGCTGGATATCTGTCACGAAGCCGAACTGCGGCAACTGCAACCGAACAGCTTTGGCGTGGCGCGCTGATCGTTCCCACGCTCCACGTGGGTGATCGTTCCCACGCTCCGCGTGGGAATGCAAACCAGGACGCTCCGCGTCCCAACAGGGAGAACAATAAAAATGATCTTCACCCAGGAACACCAGGAACTGCGCCGCACCGTGCGCGCCTTCGTCGACCGCGAGATCAACCCGTACGTGGATGAATGGGAAAAAGCCGGGCGCTTTCCCATTCACGAAATCTTCCGCAAGGCCGGCGACCTCGGCCTGCTGGGCATCTCCAAACCGGAAAAATTCGGCGGCATGGGCCTGGACTACAGCTACTCCATTGTCGCCGCCGAAGAGTTCGGCACCATCCGCTGCGGCGGCATCCCCATGTCCATCGGCGTGCAGACCGATATGTGCACCCCGGCCCTGGCGCGCTTCGGCTCCGATGAACTGCGCGAAGAGTTCCTGCGCCCGGCCATCAGCGGCGAACAGGTGGGCTGCATCGGCGTCTCGGAAACCGCCGCCGGCTCCGACGTGGCCGGGCTCAAGACCCATGCGCGCAAGGACGGCGACGACTACGTGATCAATGGCAGCAAGATGTGGATCACCAATTCGCCCAGCGCTGACTTCATCTGCCTGCTGGCCAACACCTCGGACGACAAGCCGCACATCAACAAATCCCTGATCATGGTGCCGATGAACAGCCCCGGCATCAGCGTCAGCCCGCCGTTGGAAAAACTCGGCATGCACAGCTCCGAGACCGCCCAGGTGTTTTTCGACGGCGTGCGCGTACCGCAACGCAACCGCATCGGCCACGAAGGCGCGGGCTTCATGATGCAGATGTTGCAGTTCCAGGAGGAACGCCTGTTTGGCGCGGCCAATATGATCAAGGGCCTGGAGTACTGCATCGACAGCACCATCGAATACTGCAAGGAGCGCCAAACCTTCGGCAAGGCGTTGATCGACAACCAAGTAATCCACTTCCGCCTGGCGGAACTGGCCACCGAAATCGAATGCCTGCGCGCCTTGGTCTACCAGGCCACCGAGCAGTACATCAAGGGCCAGGATGTCACGCGGCTGGCCTCCATGGCCAAACTCAAGGCCGGGCGCCTGGGCCGTGAGGTCAGCGACAGTTGCCTGCAATATTGGGGCGGCATGGGCTTCATGTGGGACAACCCGGTAGCCCGCGCCTATCGCGACGTGCGCCTGGTGTCGATTGGCGGCGGTGCCGACGAAATCATGCTGGGCATCATCTGCAAACTGATGGGCACCCTGCCCGGTAAAAAACCATGAACACCTTGCTGCTAGAAGCCCACAACGGCGTGCTGCATATCACCCTCAACCGGCCCGAATGCCGCAATGCAATGAGCCTTGAAATGGTCAATGAGCTGCGCGCGGTACTGGCGCAGTTGGACAGCCAGGTGCGCGCCGTGGTGATCAGCGGCGCGGGCGGGCATTTTTGCGCGGGGGCCGATGTGAAGGATCTGGTCAGCGCGGGGGATCAACTGCAAGCGTTGAACCGCGCATTTGGCACCTTGCTGCAAGAGGTGCAGGCACTGACACCCGTGGTGATCGCGGTGCTGCAAGGCGCGGTGCTGGGCGGTGGGTTCGGGCTGGCGTGCGTGAGTGATATTGCGATTGCAGAGGGCCAGGCGCAGTTCGGCTTGCCCGAGACCCGCCTGGGCTTGTTGCCGGCGCAGATTGCGCCGTTTGTGGTTAAGCGTATTGGCCTCACCCACACGCGGCGCCTGGCGCTGACAGCGGCGCGGTTTGATGGGGTGGAGGCTGGGCGGCTGGGAGTGGTGCATTTTGTCGAGCACGACGCCCAGGCATTGGCGCAGCGGGTGGATGAGGTATTGGGGCAGGTGTTGCAGTGTGCGCCGGGGGCGAACGCACGGACTAAAGCGCTGTTGCTGGCCAGTGTGGATGAGCCCCTTGAGGCCGTGCTGGATCGCGGGGCGCAGTGGTTTGCCGAGGCGGTGAGGAGTGAAGAAGGGGTTGAGGGGACGCAGGCGTTTGTGCAGAAGCGAAAGCCGAGTTGGACTCGATGACGCCATCGCAGGCAAGCCAGCTCCCACAGGGGGAGACATTTCAAATGTGGGAGCTGGCTTGCCTGCGAAGAGGCCCCAACACACGCCACATCCACCAAGGGATAACCCAATGCCCGCATTCACCAAGATCCTGATCGCCAACCGCGGCGAAATCGCCTGCCGCATCCAGCGCACTGCCCAGGCCCTCGGCTACCGCACCGTGGCCGTGTACAGCGACGCGGATACCGATGCCCTGCACGTACAGATGGCCGACGAAGCCGTACACATCGGCCCAGCGCCCGTACAGCAGTCCTACCTGAACACAGAGGCCATCCTCGCCGCCGCCCAACTGACCGGCGCCGACGCCATTCACCCCGGCTACGGCTTCCTCTCGGAAAACCCCGACTTCGCCCGCGCCTGCCAGCAGGCCACGCTCACCTTCATCGGCCCCAGCGCCGAGGCGATCGAACTGATGGGCAGCAAACGCCTGTCCAAACTCGCCATGCTCGACGCCGGCGTACCTTGCATCGCCGGCTATCAAGGCAGTGCCCAGGACGATGCCACCCTGCAACGGGAAGCCGAACGCATCGGCTTCCCACTGATGATCAAGGCCAGCGCCGGCGGCGGTGGGCGTGGCATGCGCCTGGTGCACCAGCGCGAACAGCTGCTGGAGCAACTGCGCACCGCACGCTCGGAAGCCATGAATGCGTTCGGCAGCGACGAGCTGATCCTCGAACAGGCGCTGATCGACCCGCGCCACGTGGAAGTGCAGCTGTTCGGCGACAGCCATGGCAACCTCATTTACCTCGGCGAACGCGACTGTTCGATACAGCGCCGCCATCAGAAAGTCATTGAAGAAGCGCCCTGCCCCGTGATGACGCCCGATCTGCGCCAGGCCATGGGCGAAGCCGCGCTCAAGGCCGGGCGGGCGGTGAGCTATGTAGGTGCCGGCACCGTGGAGTTTCTGCTCGACCGCAACGGCCAGTTTTATTTCCTGGAAATGAACACGCGCCTGCAAGTCGAACACCCCGTCACCGAGATAATTACCGGCCTCGACCTGGTGGACTGGCAGTTGCAGATCGCCGCCGGCCAACCGCTGCCACTCACCCAATCACAGGTGACCCTGACCGGCCACGCCATGGAAGTACGCCTGTACGCCGAAGACCCGGCCCAGGGCTTCCTGCCGCAAACCGGTGACGTGTTGCGTTGGGAACCAGCCCCCGGCGTACGCATCGACCATGGATTGCTTGAAGGCCAAACCGTCAGCCCGTTCTACGACCCGATGCTGGGCAAGATCATCGCCCACGGCGCCAGCCGCGAAGAAGCCCGGCGAAAACTGCTGCGGGCCGTGGAAGACAGCGTATTGCTGGGCGTGGCGACCAACCAGCGTTTGCTCATCGACCTGCTCAAGCACCCGGACTTTATCAATGGCGACTTCAGCACGGGGTTGATCGCCGAACACTTCAGCGTCATCCCACAGCAAACGGCGACCGCTGAACAGCTCAAGCTGGCCGCCGCGCTGTTTTATCAACACAGCGCCAACCAGCACACCCAAACACTTGCGCGCTGGCGCAATACGGCGAGTGTCCCCGTAACGTACCGTCTGGAGGCCAACGGCCAACTCCACAGCGTCAGCGTTGACGACCTGCAACTCACCACCGACGGCCGTCACGCCAGCCTCGTCATCAAGGGGGTCCGCCGCCGCATCGCTTATCACCTGGACGGCAACCGGCTATGGCTACCAGGGCTGACCGTCACAGACCGCACCCAGCAAGTCGCCAGCCGCCAGGCCGACGCCAGCAGCGGCACGGTCCAGGCGCCCATGGACGGCGCCATCGTCGATATACGGGTGTGCGTCGGTGAGACCGTCAGCAAAGGCCAACTGTTGCTGGTGCTCGAAGCGATGAAAATGGAGCACCCGTTGAAGGCCGGCATCGATGGCACCGTCAAGGAGATGCGCGTCATGACGGGCGACCAGGTGCGCAACCGTCAGGTTTTGCTGGAGATCGAATAACGCCCCTAGGCGGAACTACAGGGCCGGGCTACGCTCTATCCCCATCAGGAAGGGACGAGTACGGGAACCTGCACATGCCTCATTGGCTGATTATTGACCTTGAAGCCACAACGGATGACGGCGGCTGGCCCGTGACAGAGATGGAAGTCATCGAGATCGGCGCCAGCCTGGTCAACCGCCAGGGCCGCGAACTGGACCACTTCCAGCGCTTTGTGCGGCCCTTGCGCCGGCCATTGCTGACACCCTTTTGCCGCAAACTCACCCATATCACCCAGGCCAATATCGACATGGCCGCGCCGATCACCGAGGTGTGGCCGCTGTTCGAGCGCTGGCTGGGCCAACATCAGCCACGCCTGGAAGGCTGGGCCAGTTGGGGTGACTATGATCGCGTGCAGCTTGAGCTGGAGTGGCAGCGCCATGGCCTCGCCAGCGCCCTGGGCGATACGCCGCATGTGAACCTCAAGCAACGCTTTGCCAAGGCCCGGCGCCTGGACAAGCCGCTGGGGCTCAATGGTGCGCTGCAATTGGCCGGAATGCAGTTCAATGGCCAGCAGCATCGCGCCCTGGAGGATGCACGCAACACCGCACGCCTGCTGCCGCTGATATTGCCGGTCTAGGCAGCGTCCACAGCCTTGGGCATACTGGCCAGCCATTTTCCTTTGATGCTGCCCACCTGCACCAACGAAATCCTGTGGCGAGCAAGCTTGCTTGCGCTGGGGTGCGAAGCTCCCCCAAAAAACGGGGACTGCTACGCAGTCAACGGGAGCAAGCTCCCTCGCCACAGAAGCCCGCGCCTGCAGTGATGAGCGTAAGCATCCATCTTTTCCGAGGATTCACCCATGTTCAAAGTCAACGAGTACTTCGACGGCACCGTCAAGTCGATCGCTTTCGGCACCGCAGAAGGGCCGGCGACCATCGGCGTGATGGCTCCGGGTGAATACGAATTCGGCACCGCCCAACGTGAAATCATGCACGTGGTCTCCGGCGCCCTGACCGTGAAGCTGCCCGACAGCAGCGACTGGGAAACCTTCGCTGCCGGCAGCCAGTTCAACGTACCGGCCAACAGCAAGTTCCAGTTGAAGGTTGCGGTGGACACCGCCTACCTGTGTGAATACCGCGGCTAAGCGGTACCCGGCACACAAAAAGCCCGTCTCCCACGAGACGGGCTTTTTTATTCCAGCACCGTTACCGGCATGCCGACTTCCAGGCGCCCGATGCCATCGTTGACCAGGTTCTGGCCGAACATCGCGCCCTTTTCGGTCTTGCGGTAGGTTTCCAGCGTCGCGAAAGGCTCGCGGTCGGGGCTGCGCTCACCGGTCTGGGGGTCGACTGTGGTGAGGATGCACCGCGAGCACGGCTTGACCACCCGAAACTCCACGTCGCCGATGCGCAAGCGCTTCCAGCCGTCTTCGGCGAAAGCCTCGGCGCCCTCGATGACCAGGTTGGGACGAAAACGCAGCATCTCCATCGGGCGGCCGATCTTTTCACACAAGTCGTCGAGGGAGCCCTGGCCGATCAACAGCAACGGGTAGCCGTCAGCGAAGCCGACCTTGTCGTCATCCTTGCCATACCCGGCTTCGGTGGTGCGCGCACGTTCCAGGGGCAGTTGCACCAAGCGCGTCGGCTTGCCAATGAATGCACTGACCCAGGCCGCGGCCTCATCGCCAGCATCCGGCACACGCAGGGTGTCGCGCCAGATGGTCACACCACGCAGTTCGCCGGCGCTGCCCGGCAATGCCACATCCAAAGACGCGTAGCCCGGCGAACTCAGGGTCAGGCCCCCGCTGCTGTTCCACAACGCCGAGAGCTGGCTCATCTTCGCCACGGCCCGTTGCGTCAGGAACCGCCCGCTGGCTTCATCCACCAGCATCCAGCGTCGATCCCCGTCCAACCCGAGTTTATCCAGGCCAATCTGCTGCAAGGCTTCGGCCTTGCCGGACTTCAAGGGGTAACGGTACAACGCGCTGAGACGCAGCATGGGCCTGCCTTCCTAGGAAACAAAGTGTCATCCTAAAGTCAGGCGGGCATTTCGTCCAACATCAGTCGCTGGCGTACCACGTCCACCAGCTTGTCCGGCTGGAATTTGGAGAGGAAATTGTCGCAGCCGACCTTTTTGACCATCGAGTCATTGAAGCTGCCCGACAGCGAGGTGTGCATCACCACGTACAGACCACGCAGGCGCGGGTCGTTGCGGATTTCGGTAGTGAGACGGTAGCCATCCATCTCGGGCATTTCGGCGTCGGTGAAGATCATCAGCAGTTTGTCGGTCATCACCTGGCCGCTGTCGGCCCAGGCCTTGAGCATGTTCAGTGCCTTGAGACCGTCGCTGGCGACGTGCATCTTCACGCCCAACTGGCCCAGGGTGTCACGCAACTGCGACAACGCCACGTTGGAATCATCCACCAGAAGCACTTCGCGGCCACGGGCACGCTCCAGCACCGGGTCTTCAAGTTTGTCCCGGGAGACCTTGGCGTTGTAGGGCACGATCTCGGCGAGGACTTTTTCCACGTCGATGATTTCCACCAGTTGCTCATCGACCTTGCTGATGGCGGTGAGGTAGTGCTGGCGACCGGCGCTGGTCGGCGGCGGCAGGATGGCTTCCCAGTTCATGTTGACGATGCGGTCGACACCGCCCACCAGGAACGCCTGCACCGAGCGATTATATTCGGTGACGATAATGGTGCTGTTGGGGCCCGGCACCAAAGGACGCATGCCGATGGCCTGGGACAGATCGATCACCGGCAGGGTCTGGCCACG
The DNA here is from genome assembly GCF_012985385.1 of Pseudomonas sp. WS 5503. Taxonomy (NCBI): domain Bacteria; kingdom Pseudomonadati; phylum Pseudomonadota; class Gammaproteobacteria; order Pseudomonadales; family Pseudomonadaceae; genus Pseudomonas; species Pseudomonas sp. WS 5503. The sequence continues at coordinate 299,550 of NZ_JAAQWI010000004.1, read as the reverse complement.
CAGGTTGACCACCCCACACACGAACGGGTGGCGCTGGGGCATCAGGGTCAGCTTGGGCAACTGCAGCACTTCCTGCACTTTGAACACGTTGATCGCGAACAACTGCCGTCCGAAGAGGCGGAACATGAGAATTTCCAGGCGATTCTCACCCACCAATTGCGTGCGTTGATCTACCGTGTCGAGAATGCCGGCCATTAAAAGCTCCTGGTGTACACGCCGCAGGCGCGCGAAAGGGTATGCAGCTGTATAAGCACGTTATCGGCGGCAAGCGCCGGACCTTGACCCCAATAAAATGCCATGTAAATCCATTGATGTCACACTGACATCATGCTTTACTGCTTGGGCCCTTGATGCTCTATCAAGCCGCCTTGCGCGACAGTCGAATTGACGTGCAGTTCCACCACATAGGGGATTCCCCTATACGCAATCAGGCCCAACCTGATATTCGCGATATCTAATAGCCATTAATGTGACGCCATTCTCATTGCATGAATGGAGTCAGGCTTTTGTTTGCCCACCCAAGCCCTTGGTCTACGGGCCTTTCAGGCACTCACGTATCGGCAACTGAAGTTGCGTCATCCCGCCTAACAGCGGTTAAAGGCGGCATTCGTGAGTTTTTCAATAAACGTCCTACTGGTTTATCGGAAGCAACCTACACGCCCCAGTCGTATTTCAGCGCTAGTTTTAAGCCATTCACCCGGTGCGACATCTCATCACCCGACCTTAAGTTGTGGAGACTTGCATGATGAATAGCGCGAACGAATGGCAAACCGCGCTTCCCGAGTTTTTGCTGGAAGCCGAAATGCTGCTGGCCAAGTCCGAGGAATGCCTGAACCACCTGCATTTGATCCGCAATGACAGCGACGCCATCGACTGCATGAAAACCAGCTTGGCCAAACTGGCAGAAAAAGCCGATGGCCTGGCCTTGCAGGCGATCAGCGAGTTCTCCCGGCATATTCAATACCTGATCGCCAATGCCGTGAGCCCGGTGCAACTGCATGACCAGGCCCTGGAGGCGTTGCACGACTGCCTGAGGTTACTGGCTTGGCAACTGGAGCTGATTGACATCCGTACCGGAGAACTGGGCCTGGATGACAGTGAGCAAACTTCGCTGATTGCCACGGTGACCTCGCAGATTCCGCAAAAAGACTACGGCCATCAGCAGCGTCTACACCAGAGGTCTTAAATCAAGGAGAGGTCGTATTTAATACCCGTGTTATCTAAAAGCGACCGTTTAAGGCAAAGATGAAACACTTCTAGAGACTGAAGAAATATCAATTAGCCAGCACCTTGAAAATTGTACAAATCAGTCTAACTAATACAACTCAAGAGCGCTGGCCTGACCGTCAGGGCATTGACGTGGTTAATATATCGAGGGAGGAATATGCCAGGCGACCAACGGTAATAGTGGTGGTACCATGCCCCGCTCGAAATGAAGCAACTTCATTATGGATAACCACGATCCGGCACCGCACTCTCGACAGAGCCCAGTCAACCGCCGTGACCGGTCTTCGCGCAGTGAACCCTCATTGGCTCCATCCGCTATGTACGCCAGCCTCAAGTCACTCATCGCAAGGTTCGTGTCCCGCCGCCATGCGCGCCCCCTCATCCTTGCCCTGTGCCTGTGCTCACTGCTGGTCAGCCTGTGGGTTTACCTGCAAGGCGCGCCGCTGCCATTAGTGATTGTGTTGCTCAACCTGGTCACGTTGGCAGTGGTCGCCCTGCACCAGTGGCGCTCGCGCAAAGCCATCAAGTTCCAGCCCCAGGAGCTGGCCGACCGCCTGCTGCAAGTCCAGGAAAACGAACGCCACCGCCTCAGCCGCGAGCTGCACGATGACATCGGCCAACTGCTGACCGCCGCCAAGTTGCAGAGCGAATGGTTGCAGCGTCGACTACCCCAAGACCTGCAAATTCATTGCTCGGTGCTATGCAATACGCTCAATGAAACCCTGGCCAAGGTGCGCGACGTGTCCGCCATTCTCAACCCTCGCCAACTGGCAAGCCTGGGGCTGGAAGCCAGCCTGCGCGCGCACCTGCTCAAGGCCCTGGAAAATACCCAGGTGTGCTGGAGCCTGGAGTGTCAGCAACGCCTCACCGGCATTCCCGAAGAAATGGCCGTGGCGGCCTTTCGCATCACCCAGGAAGCGGTCACCAACATGCTGCGCCATGCGAAGGCACACAACCTGCTGGTGCGCCTGCAACGCTTGCCGGAAGGGCTGTCACTGACGATATGCGATGACGGTCAGGGCTTCGCACCTGCCGCCGACCCCGGCAAGGAAGGCCAACGGGGCATGGCCGGCATGTGCGAACGGGCCCACCAGTTGGGCGGCACCGTGTCCGTCAGCAGCCAGCCGGGCAACGGCACACGCATCCACGCACTTTTCCCCTGGGCCCCCCGCGCCCTCGAACGGGCCAGTGCCCATAAGGTTCTCCGGTGACCTGCAATCTGCTCCTGGTCGATGACCATGCCTTGATCCGCGCCGGCGTGCGTGCACTGATCCTGGATATCCCCGGCTACGCCGTCGTTGGAGAGGCCAGCGATGGCGCGCAACTGCTTGAGAAATTCTGCGCCCTGCAGCCCGACATTGTGCTGCTGGACCTGTCGATGAAACACACCGGGGGCCTGGATGCCTTGCAGCAGCTCAAGCGCGCCTACCCCAAGTGCAAAGTGCTGATCCTGTCGATGCACACCGATCCCGAGATGATCATGCGCGCCCTGGAGTCTGGTGCCCACGGCTACCTGCTCAAGGACACCACCGCCAACGAGCTGGAACATGCCCTGCTGGCTCTGCGTAACAACGAACGCTATCTGAGCCCCGCCATCGCCCACACAGTGATCAACCAGGCGCTGATCCGTAGCCAGGACTCCAGCGCGCCTGTCGCCCACAGCCACAACCTGACGGCGCGGCAACTGGAAATCCTGCGCTTGATCGTGCGCGGCAAATCCACCCGGGAAATTGCCCACGGCCTGGGCCTGAGCATCAAGACTGTCGAAGCCCACCGCTCGCAGATCATGAAGCGCTTGCAGATTTTTGACGTGGCGGGCCTGGTGCTATTTGCCGTGCGTGAGCAGATCATCAGCCTGGACGACTAACGGCGAACCCAGCGGCAAGTGCACGCGCAGGGCCTTGGGCAGCGCCTCGAAGTGCAGGTCGTCGCCTTCCAGCGGCTCGCCGTCGAGGTTGATGTACAAGCCTTGTGCGACCTTGATCTTCACCCAGGGCAGGCGTGCGCGCACGAACATGGTGTCCAGGCCCCAGCCGTTGTTCATCAACTCACGCAACGTGCCGACCACCTCTTGAGGCGCCGGCAAGATGCTGACATCCAACAGCCCGTCATCAGCCAATGCTCCGGGGCACAGCACATGCCCGCCACCGGCCTGGCGACCGTTGCCGATGCCCAACGCGAGCAACTCGCCTTTCCAATGGAAATCCGGGCCTTCCAATTCACCGTAGGCGGCTTTCAATTCACTGAAGCGGGTTAAACCGGTGAAAAGGTACGCGGCACCGCCCAAGACCTTCTTCAGGTCTTCGGAGGTGTTGGCCGTGACCTGGCTGCCAAAACCACCGGTGGCCATGTTCAAGAAGATTTGCCCACCCACCTGGCCAAGGTCGATCGCCCTGGGCTGTACGTCCAGCAAGGCCAGGGCGCCAGCCGGCTCCAACGGCACGCCGGCGGCTTTGGCGAAATCATTGGCGGTGCCCAGGGGCATCAGCACCAGGCTGGCGTCAGTGTTGGCATGGGCCATGGCTTCGGCCACATCGCGCAAGGTGCCGTCGCCACCGCCGGCAATGATATGGGTGTACCCCTCGGCCAGGGCTTCATTGACCAGTCGCCGGGCATCACCGCCCTCCCAGGTCACCCGCACCGCCAACTCCCCACCCTGCTCACGCCGCGCCAGCACAGCAGCGCGCACATCCTCGTTGAGTGCTTGTTTGCCGTGGAGGATCAACAGGGCTTTGGGGGCGGTCATTTGGGAGAATCTCCTGGGTCAAGGTGCTTGAAGGATGTTGACCTTTGGGGAACAGGAAAAGTCTGTGGCTGGAGAAAATTGATTGAGGTATGCAGATCAAAATGTGGGCTGTCAGGCAGATAGATGTCGGCTGGCAGGCCGTCATCGCAGGCAAGCCAGCTCCCACAGTTGGATCGGGGGGTGTCAGGTAGAGAGGTGTCGGCTGGTAGGCCGTCATCGCAGGCAAGCCAGCTCCCACAGTTGATCGCTGCGGCGGCCAAGCCGCGTCGAGAATCAGCCCTTGTGCAACTTACTCATCAACTGCGCCTCAGCCTGGGTCAGCCCACACGACTGGGTCAGCTCATCCACCGTCGCCCCCATGCCGACCAGCTTGGCCGCCTGGGCAAACGACAGGTTCGACGGATCACGCTGCTCCAACTGCACCAACCTGTCGGGCAACGGCGCGAGAATCGCGCGCAGTTCATGCACTTCATCCCCAACCCGCACCGCACTTTGCTGGAAGTGATCAACACGCTTGACCAGTTCCAGAATGCGCCGGTCACGCACCGCATCGCGCTCGGCCTGTTGCAAGGCCAACTCCCGCTGCTGGCGCACATAGCGCAGCACAAACGCCAAGGTCCCGGCCCACAACAGGGCCAGGACAATCACCGCTGCCTCAAGGAACAATCAGATGCTCTCCAGTTCCGACCACTCTTCTTCGCTCATCATCTTGTCCAGCTCAACCAGAATCAGCAGTTCGCCGTTCTTGTTGCACACGCCCTGGATGAACTTGGCCGACTCTTCGTTACCGACGTTCGGTGCGGTTTCCACTTCCGATTGGCGCAGGTAAACCACCTCGGCCACGCTGTCGACCAGGATGCCGACCACTTGCTTGTCGGCCTCGATGATCACAATACGGGTGTTGTCGCTGACTTCAACCGTGTCCAGGCCGAACCGCTGGCGGGTGTCGATCACCGTCACCACATTGCCGCGCAGGTTGATGATGCCCAGCACGTAGCTTGGCGCGCCTGGAACCGGGGCGATCTCGGTGTAGCGCAGCACTTCCTGCACGCGCATCACGTTAATGCCGTATGTTTCGTTGTCCAGCTTGAAGGTCACCCATTGCAGGATCGGATCATCCAAACCTTGTGCGGACGCTGACTTGTTCATTCATCTGACCCCTTCAAATGCCGCTATCGACGGCGTGTGTGCACGTAGGCCGCGCAACCGCACGGCCCTTATTGTTCAATCAACTGCGTTTGTTCTGTGGCATTGCCTTCACCGCACCACTGGCGATCAACTCGGCCAGTTCGGCGACATCCAGCAACGCGCACATGTGTTCGATCACAGTGCCCGCCAGCCACGGCCGCTGGCCGCGGTGGCTGCGCCATTTGATTTCATTGGGGTCCAGGCGCAACGAGCGGCTGACTTGATGCACCGCCAGCCCCCACTCGTAGCCCTGCACCGAGATCACGTATTGCAGGCCCTGGCGAAAATCATCGCGGTAGCGGTCGGGCATCACCCAGCGCGCCGTATCCAGCACCTTGAGGTTGCCGGCCTGGCTGGGCAGGATGCCGAGGAACCACTCCGGCTGCCCGAACAGCGGCGTCAGCTCCTGGCCTTCCAGGGAATAGATCGAGCCCAGGCACACCAGCGGCACCGCCAGGGTCAACCCGGCGACGTCGAACAGCAGGCACTCGAACGGCTCGGCGGCCCACGAAGGGCGACCGTCGCCCGTCACCGGCGGCGGCGTGAGGCTGGGCGGCAGGTGCACTTCCACCAGCGGTTCAACCACCGGGGGCGCCAACACCGCCGGGACGCTTGGCACCACCACGGGAGCCTCCACCACCTGCGCATCCCGCGCCTGTTCTTCCATCACCGCCTGCTGGAATTCATCCAGCGGGCTTTCGGGTTCGACAGCAGGCTCAAGTACCAGAATCGGTTCTGGCAGTTCCTCGGCCGTCGCATCCTGCAGCAAGGCATCCAGGTAGGATTCCAGAGCCAGTTGCGGGCGGGTCTTGAATTCGACAGGACGGTTCATCACGCCACCTGCGCCACAAGCTGTTGCGACAGCAGGTGCTTGAGCAACGCACGGTAGGCCAGCACGCCACGGCTCTTGCCGTCGAACTGCGACGGTGTGAGCCCGGCACGGCTGGCGTCACGCAGGCGCGTGTCCACCGGGATGTAGCCATTCCAGATGGTGTCCGGGTAGGCATCGCGCAATACGCGCAAGGTGCCGAGGGACGCCTGGGTGCGACGGTCGAACAAGGTCGGCACGATACTGAACGGCAGCGCCTGCTTGCGCGAACGGTTGATCATCGCCAGGGTGCTGACCATACGCTCCAGGCCCTTGACCGCCAGGTGCTCGGTCTGCACCGGGATCACCAATTGCTGGCTGGCCGCCAACGCATTGACCATCAGCACGCCGAGCAACGGCGGGCTGTCGATGATCGCGTAATCGAAGTCCTGCCACAGCTGCGCCAGGGTCTTGGCGATCACCAGGCCCAGGCCGCTCTGGCCTGGCGACTGGCGCTCCAGGGTGGCCAGGGCAGTACTCGACGGGAGCAGGGAAATGCTCTCGTTGCTGGTGGGCAACAGCAGTTGCCCAGGCAGATCCGCCGGCACGCTGCCCTTGTGCAAAAACAAGTCATAGCAGCTGTGTTCCAGCGCATCCGGGTCGTAGCCGAAATAGCTGGTCATGGAACCATGGGGGTCCAGGTCAACCACGACCACACGCTTGCCCGCTTCGGCCAGCAAGCCGGCCAAGGCGATGGAAGTGGTGGTCTTGCCGACCCCACCCTTTTGATTGGCAACTGCCCAGACTCTCATTCGGTTGGTTCCTCCCGGCGGGCACAGGCGCGACCGAGACATTGCATACGGTTATTGAGCCAGCGACGGAGAATTGACGTTACTCGGTCGGACCGGCGGCTTGACAACGGGCGGTGCAGTTTGTGTGCCAGCACGCTTCAACGCCGCATCCGGGGTGGCATTGGCAGTGCCAGTACCGGTCAGGCTGCGACGCACATCCAGGTTGCGCGAGACCACCAGCACCACCCGGCGGTTACGGGCGCGGCCTTCCACCGTGGCGTTATTGGCCACCGGCTGGAATTCACCATAGCCCACCGACGCCAGGCGCTGGGGGTTCACGCCCTGCATGGCCAACATGCGCACGATGCTCGACGCGCGGGCCGAGGACAGTTCCCAGTTGGTCGGGTACTGCGCGGTGCTGATGGGGAAATTGTCGGTGAAGCCTTCCACGTGGATCGGGTTTTCAAACGGTTTGAGGATCGCCGCCACCTTGTCGATGATCGTGAACGCCTGGTCACTGGGCAACGCATCGGCACTGGCGAACAACAGACTGGAGTTCAGCTCGATCTCCACCCACAACTCATTGCCGCGCACGGTCATCTGGTTGGAACTGATCAGGTCGCCAAAGGCGGCACTGATATCGTCGGCGATACTTTTGAGCGGGTCGCTGGTGCCGCCGATGCCGGCGGCGGTTTCATCACTGTCATTGACCAGGGGCTTGGCCGGGGTCACCGTCTTGGGCCGCTCTTCGCCGATGGGGATCGGCTTGAGCGCCCGCTCGGCATCGTTGAACACGCCGACCAGCGCCTGGGAAATGATCTTGTACTTGCCTTCGTTGATCGACGAGATCGAGTACATCACCACGAAAAACGCGAACAGCAAGGTGATGAAGTCAGCGTAGGACACCAGCCAGCGTTCGTGGTTGACGTGTTCTTCAGGCTCGCGACGGCGACGGCTCACAGGCAAATACCTCCCTGACCGCTATTGGCCGCTCTACTGTGGCGAGCGAGCTTGCTCGCGCTGGGGCGCGAAGCGGCCCCCATCCAGGCAACGCGTTTGTTCAGACAGATTGCGGTACCTGGTTTTGGGGCTGCTTCGCAGCCCAGCGCGAGCAAGCTCGCTCGCCACATAAAGCTCACTGGCCACAGGTCAATGTGCATACCCATCAATCCATGAAGCCCTGAAGCTTCAATTCGATGGAGCGCGGGTTTTCGCCCTCGGCAATCGACAGGATGCCTTCGAGCAACATTTCGCGATAACGCGACTGGCGCATGGCAATCGACTTGAGCTTGCTGGCCACCGGCAGCAACACCAGGTTGGCACTGGCCACGCCGTAGATGGTCGCGACAAACGCCACGGCAATGCCGCTGCCCAGTTGCGAGGGGTCGGCCAGGTTGCCCATCACATGGATCAGGCCCATTACCGCGCCGATGATGCCGATGGTCGGCGCATAGCCGCCCATGCTTTCAAAGACTTTGGCGGCATTGATGTCACGGCTTTCCTGAGTGTAGAAATCCACTTCGAGGATGCTGCGGATCGCTTCCGGTTCGGCGCCATCGACCAATAGTTGCAGGCCTTTGCGCGCGTAGCTGTCAGGTTCGGCATCGGCCACGCCTTCCAGGCCCAGCAGGCCTTCCTTGCGGGCGGTGAGGCTCCAATTGACCACGCGGTCGATGCCGCCTGCCAGGTCGACCCGTGGCGGAAAAATGATCCACACCAGAATCTGCATGGCACGCTTGAACGAGCTCAGGGGCGACTGCAACAACGCCGCGCCCACGGTGCCACCGATCACGATCAGCGCTGCCGGGCCGTTGGCCAAGGCGCCGAGGTGGCCGCCTTCCAGGTAGTTGCCACCAATGATGGCGACAAATGCCATGGTGATGCCGATCAGGCTCAAGACATCCATCAGAGGCAGGCCTCCACCAGGTGCTTGCCGATGTCGTCCAGGCTGTAGACCGCATCGGCCAGGTCAGCCTTGACGATCGCCATGGGCATGCCATAGATCACGCAACTGGCTTCATCCTGGGCCCAGATGGCGCTACCGCCCTGTTTGAGCAGGCGCGCACCTTCACGGCCATCGGCGCCCATGCCGGTGAGCACCACCGCCAGAACTTTGTCGCCGTAGGACTTGGCTGCAGAACCGAAGGTGATGTCCACGCACGGCTTATAGTTCAGGCGCTCATCGCCCGGCAGGATTTTGATCGCGCCACGCCCGTCCACCATCATCTGCTTGCCGCCCGGCGCCAGCAGTGCCAGGCCAGGACGCAGGATGTCGCCATCCTCGGCTTCCTTGACGGTGATACGACACAGCTTGTCCAGGCGCTCGGCGAAGGCTTTGGTGAACGCCGCCGGCATGTGTTGCACCAGCACAATCGGCGCCGGGAAGTTGGCCGGCAGTTGGGTCAGCACCCGCTGCAAGGCCACCGGGCCGCCGGTGGAGGTGCCGATGGCGACCAGTTTGTAAGCCTTGCGCTTGGGCGCGGGCGAATGCGCACTCGGCGCTGCGGCGGCACGTACCGGTCCGACCGCAGGCCGGGCCACGGGCGCAGGCGCCGGGCGCGCAAACGACGAGGTCGGCGCCGCTGCTGCGGGCGCAGGCGTGGCAGCTGGCGCGGGCGTGCTGAACAAGCTGCGACGGTTACTGCGGGAAATGCTGTGCACCTTCTCGCACAGCATCTGCTTGACCTTGTCGGGGTTGCGCGAGATGTCTTCGAAATTCTTCGGCAAAAAATCCACCGCGCCGGCATCCAAGGCGTCGAGGGTCACCCGCGCGCCTTCGTGAGTCAGCGACGAAAACATCAATACCGGTGTGGGGCAGCGTTGCATGATGTGGCGCACGGCCGTGATGCCATCCATCATCGGCATCTCGTAGTCCATGGTGATCACGTCCGGCTTCAAGGCAATGGCTTGATCGATCGCCTCTTTGCCGTTGGTGGCCGTGCCGACCACCTGGATCGTTGGATCAGCGGAAAGAATTTCCGAGACGCGGCGGCGGAAGAAACCCGAATCGTCCACCACCAGGACCTTGACTGCCATAAACACTCCGTTAGGCGGGGCGGGCATGACCGCCCTGCCCCACCAGAATCAAATACGCCGTGCGGCGTAACGCTTGAGCATGCTCGGAACATCGAGAATCAGTGCGATGCGACCGTCACCGGTAATGGTTGCGCCCGACATGCCCGGGGTGCCCTGCAGCATCTTGCCCAAAGGCTTGATCACCACTTCTTCCTGGCCCACCAGTTGGTCGACCACAAAGCCGATGCGCTGGGTACCCACGGACAGAATCACCACATGGCCTTCGCGCTGTTCTTCATGGGCGGCCGAGGCCACCAGCCAGCGCTTGAGGTAGAACAGCGGCAACGCTTTGTCGCGCACGATCACCACTTCCTGGCCGTCCACCACGTTGGTGCGCGACAGGTCGAGGTGGAAGATCTCGTTGACGTTGACCAGCGGGAAGGCGAACGCCTGGTTGCCCAGCATCACCATCAGGGTCGGCATGATCGCCAGGGTCAACGGCACCTTGATGACGATCTTGGAGCCCTGGCCCTTGGTCGAGTAGATATTGATCGAGCCGTTGAGCTGGCTGATCTTGGTCTTCACCACGTCCATGCCCACGCCACGCCCGGACACGTCGGAGATCTCGGTCTTGGTCGAAAAGCCCGGGGCAAAGATCAGGTTGTAGCACTCGGTGTCGGTCAGGCGGTCGGCGGCGTCCTTGTCCATCACGCCGCGCTTGACCGCGATATTGCGCAAGATGGTCGGGTCCATGCCTTTGCCGTCATCGGTGATCGACAGCAGGATGTGGTCGCCCTCTTGCTCCGCCGCCAAAATCACCTTGCCGTTGCGGGACTTGCCGGCGGCTTCGCGTTCTTCCGGGGTTTCTACCCCGTGGTCGACCGCGTTGCGCACCAAGTGGACCAGCGGGTCGGCCAGGGCCTCGACGAGGTTTTTGTCGAGGTCGGTTTCTTCGCCCACCAGCTCCAGGTTGATTTCTTTCTTGAGCTGGCGCGCCAGGTCGCGAACCAGGCGCGGGAAACGGCCGAAGACTTTCTTGATCGGCTGCATCCGCGTTTTCATCACCGCGGTTTGCAGGTCGGCGGTGACCACGTCGAGGTTCGACACGGCCTTCTGCATGGCTTCGTCGCCACTGTTAAGGCCCAGGCGCACCAGGCGGTTACGCACCAGCACCAGTTCGCCCACCATGTTCATGATGTCGTCAAGGCGCGCGGTATCCACGCGCACGGTGGTTTCGGCTTCGCTGGCGGGTTTTTCCGCAGCAGCCGGCGTGGCTGCACGCGCAGGGGCCGGGGCGGCGGCAGGTGCTGGCTTGGCAGCCGGCGCAGGTTTGGCAGCAACCGGTGCCGCAGTGGCAGCGGCTGGCGCTGTAACCTGGGCGGCAGCGGCCGGGGCCACTTCGCTGAACTTGCCTTTGCCGTGCAACTCGTCGAGCAGGGCTTCGAATTCGTGATCGGAGATCAGCCCATCATCGGCAGGTGCTGTGCTGGCCGCTGGCGCAGCGGCGGCAGTGGCCGCCACCTCGGGCAAGGCTTCGGCCACAAAGGTGCCTTTGCCATGCAGTTGGTCGAGCAGTGCCTCGAACTCGTCGTCGGTGATGTCGGTGCTGGCGTTGGCAGCGGGTGCTTCTGGCGCAGCTGCAGGCGGGGCCACGGCATCTGCTGCGAACTGGCCTTTGCCGTGCAACTGGTCGAGCAACGACTCGAATTCGGCGTCGGTAATGTCTTCACTGCTCGGCGTCGCGGCAGGCTGCACCGGCGCTTCAGCTTCGGCCTTGACCGCGCTGAGGGAGTTGAGCAGTTGTTCGAACTCACTGTCGGTCACGTCCGGCTCGGCTTGCGCCACCGGCTCCGGCGCAGCCTCGACCACCGGCGCAGCCGCGGTGTCGGCAGGTTCGGCCAGGCGCGCCAGGGCAGCCAGCAGTTCCGGGGTGGCGGCAGTGATCGGTGCACGTTCACGCACCTGGCTGAACATGCCGTTGACCGCATCCAGTGCTTCGAGAATCACGTCCATCAATTCCGAGTCGACGTGACGCTCACCCTTGCGCAGGATGTCGAAGACGTTCTCGGCGATGTGGCAGCACTCCACCAGCTCATGGAGCTGGAGGAAGCCGGCGCCCCCTTTTACAGTGTGAAAACCGCGAAAAATTGCATTGAGCAGGTTCGCATCATCCGGTCGGCTTTCCAGCTCGACCAGTTGTTCGGACAGTTGCTCTAGAATTTCGCCGGCCTCTACAAGGAAATCCTGAAGGATTTCTTCATCGGCGCCGAAGCTCATGTGGGTGCTCCTTAGAAGCCTAAACTGGATAACAGGTCATCTACGTCATCCTGACCTGACACAACGTCTTCACGTTTATCGGCATGAATCTGCGGACCTTCACCCTTGGCGAGATGTTTTTGTGGATCTTTTTCCGAGAGGATCGCTTCGCGGTCATGTTCGATGCCGGCAAAACGATCGACCTGGCCGGCCATCAGCACCAATTTGAGCAAGTTGCTTTCCACTTCGGTGACCAACTGGGTCACGCGCTTGATCACCTGGCCGGTGAGGTCCTGGTAATCCTGGGCCAGCAGGATGTCGTTGAGGTTGCTGGCCACCGTGCGGTTTTCCTGTTCGCTGCGCGACAGGAACCCGTCGACGCGACGCGCCAATTCACGAAACTCTTCAGCGCCCACTTCGCGGCGCATGAAGCGGCCCCAGTCCTGGCTCAAGGCCTGGGCTTCGGTGGCCATGCCGTTGACCAGAGGCGTGGCGTTTTCCACCAGGTCCATGGTGCGGTTGGCCGCCGCCTCAGTCAGTCTGACCACATAGGACAGGCGCTCAGTGGCATCAGTGATCTGGGAAATTTCTTCGGCCTGGGGCATGCGCGGGTCAATCTGGAAATTGACGATTGCGCTGTGCAGCTCGCGTGTGAGCTTGCCCACTTCCTGGTACAGGCCGCGGTCACGGGTCTGGTTAAGCTCATGGATCAACTGCACCGCATCGGCGAACTGGCCTTTTTCCAGGCTGTCGACCAACTGGTGAGCATGTTTTTTCAGGGTCGACTCAAAGTCGCCCTGTGACGTTTCGTTATGCTCCATAGCTCCCCCGCGATGGCATTAGCCGTGGATGCGTTCGAAGATTTTCTCGATCTTCTCTTTCAAGGCCAGTGCCGTGAATGGCTTGACCACGTAACCGTTGACCCCGGCTTGGGCGGCTTCGATGATCTGTTCGCGCTTGGCTTCGGCGGTCACCATCAGCACAGGCAGGCTGCGTAGTTTTTCATCGGCGCGCACATGGCGCAGCAGGTCGATACCGGTCATGCCCGGCATGTTCCAGTCGGTCACCAGAAAGTCGATGCTCCCGCTGTTGAGAATCGGAATGGCCGTCAGGCCGTCATCCGCCTCGACCGTGTTGGTGAACCCAAGGTCACGCAACAGGTTTTTTATGATCCGCCGCATCGTTGAGAAGTCATCAACGATGAGGATTTTCATGTTCTTGTCCAATTCGACCTCCAAGCAGTCTTAAACGCGCCCAGCACCTGGACGCGCCATTTCAATCAACAGGCGTTACACAAAAAGGACTGCCCAGGGCACCACGGCACACAGCCGCGAAACCTTGCGATCTCACGGCAGCGTCTGCAGTGCCCCCACACTGCCTGTCAGCGCGCGCGCCACTCGGCCAATCGGCCCCGCAAGCGGGCTGCGCACTGGCTATGCAACTGGCTGACACGCGATTCGCTGACCCCCAGGACCTCACCGATTTCCTTGAGGTTCAGCTCTTCGTCGTAGTACAGCGCCAGCACCAGCCGCTCACGCTCTGGCAAATTGGCGATTGCATCGGCCAACGCGCCCTGGAAACGTTCATCTTCCAGGTCGCGCGACGGCTCCGTATGCGCGCTCGCGCCGTCCTCGTGCAGCCCTTCGTGCTCGCCGTCCTGTAAAAGGTCGTCGAAACTGAACAGGCGGCTGCCCAAGGTATCGTTCAAAATCCCGTAGTAATCGTCGAGACTCAATTGGAGTTCGGCCGCAACTTCATGATCTTTAGCGTCACGGCCGGTTTTTGCTTCAATTGCACGAATTGCATCGCTGACCATGCGCGTATTGCGGTGTACCGAACGCGGCGCCCAATCGCCTTTACGCACTTCATCGAGCATCGCGCCACGGATACGGATACCCGCATACGTTTCGAAACTGGCACCCTTGCTGGCGTCGTATTTGGTCGAGACTTCAAGCAGGCCGATCATGCCGGCCTGGATCAAGTCTTCGACCTGCACACTCGCGGGCAGGCGCGCCAACAGGTGATAGGCAATGCGCTTGACCAACGGCGCATAGCGCTCGATCAATTCGCCCTGGCTGTCACGTGCCGACTTTTTGTAAAGGTTGTAGCCGCTGGATGTCATAGCACCGGTCCTGCGCTCGTCTGATGCACCAAACGCTCGACGAAAAACTCCAGATGCCCCCGCGGGTTGGCGGGCAACGGCCAGGTATCGACCTTCTGGGCAATGGCCTTGAACGCCAGTGCGCATTTCGAACGAGGGAACGCTTCGTAGACCGCACGCTGCTTTTGCACGGCCTTGCGCACACACTCGTCATAGGGAACTGCGCCGACGTATTGTAAGGCCACATCGAGGAAGCGATCCGTGACCTTGGTCAACTTGGCGAACAGGTTGCGCCCTTCCTGCGGGCTCTGGGCCATGTTGGCCAACACGCGAAAGCGGTTCATGCCGTAGTCACGGTTAAGCAGTTTGATCAGCGCATAGGCGTCGGTGATGGAGGTGGGTTCGTCGCACACCACCAACAGCACTTCCTGCGCTGCGCGCACAAAGCTGACCACCGACTCGCCGATCCCGGCGGCGGTGTCGATCACCAGCACGTCGAGGTTGTCGCCGATGTCGCTGAACGCCTGGATCAGCCCGGCATGCTGCGCGGGGCTCAGGTGCACCATGCTCTGGGTGCCCGAGGCCGCCGGCACGATGCGAATGCCTCCGGGGCCCTGGAGCAGCACGTCGCGCAGCTCACAACGGCCTTCGATCACATCGGCCAGGGTATGTTTGGGTGTCAGCCCCAGCAGAACGTCCACGTTCGCCAAGCCCAGGTCAGCATCCAGCAGCATGACGCGACGGCCAAGCTCTGCCAGGGCCAGGGACAAATTCACTGACACGTTAGTTTTCCCGACGCCACCTTTGCCGCCGGTCACCGCGATCACCTGTACGGGATGCATGCTGCCCATTTTATTTCTTTACCTTGTCTTGCTTAGACGCAGGCTACATGGCTTGGCCGCGTGAATCGCTTGCAGACCATCGATGTAGGTACATTTCACGGTGTTCATCCTGCCTCAACCCACCCGTTTAGCCGGGTGGTGGTAAAGGTCGGCGAACATATCGGCCATCGCTTCCTCGCTAGGCTCGTCTTGCATTTGCACACTCACGGCACGGCTGACCAACTGATGACGGCGCGGCAGATGCAGATCATCCGGGATCCGCGGCCCGTCGGTGAGGTAGGCAACCGGTAATTCATGGCTGATGGCCAGGCTCAACACCTCGCCCAGGCTCGCGGTTTCATCGAGCTTGGTGAGGATGCAACCGGCCAGGCCGCAACGCTTGTAACTGTGATAAGCAGCGGTAAGAACCTGTTTCTGGCTGGTGGTTGCAAGCACCAGGTAATTTTTTGACTTGATGCCTCGCCCGGCCAGGCTTTCGAGCTGCATGCGCAGCGCCGGATCACTGGCTTGCAGGCCGGCGGTATCAATCAGCACCACGCGCTTGCGCAGCAACGGGTCGAGGGCATTGGCCAGGGACTGGCCCGGGTCGACATGGGTTACCGGCACGTTGAGGATGCGGCCCAGGGTCTTGAGCTGCTCCTGAGCGCCGATACGGTAACTGTCCATGCTCACCAGGGCGATATTCTGCGCGCCGTATTTAAGCACGTAACGGGCCGCAAGCTTTGCCAGGGTGGTGGTCTTGCCCATGCCGGCGGGGCCGACCATGGCGATTACACCGCCCTCTTCCAGGGGTTCGATTTCCGGCGTGGCAATCATGCGCGCCAAGTGCGCCAGCAGCATGCGCCAGGCCTGGCGCGGCTCTTCGACTTCAGCGGTCAAGGCCAGCAGGTCGCGGGACAACGGGCCGGACAGGCCGATGCGTTGCAGGCGACGCCAGAGGTTGGCTTGCTGCGGCTTGCTGCCTTGCAGTTGGGTCCAGGCCAGCGAGCCGAGCTGCACTTCGAGCAATTCACGCAGGCCGTTGAGTTCAAAACGCATCGAGTCAATCACGCGCTGGTCAACTGCGGCAGCCGGGGCAGGCGCTGCAGGACGCGGCGGTTCGACAAAGGTGGGTTCAACCAGCGGCTCGGCGGCGGTCAGCGGCAGGCCGGCAAACAACTGGCGATTGGTGCTGGCATCGCTGTCGCCACGCATGCTCAGTTCAGCCTGGGCCGACACAATGCGCGAGGCGGTCTTGCGCAGCTCGTCTTCGAGCTCCATGTTTGGCACGCGCGGGGCCAGCGCCTGGGGCGTGTAATCCAGGGCAGCCGTCAGCTCGACACCGCCGGCAATCCGACGGTTACCGATAATCGCGGCATCGGCGCCCAGCTCATCACGGACCAGTTTCATGGCCTGACGCATATCGGCGGCGAAAAAACGCTTAACTTGCATAACCCACTACCTCAGCCATTGGGCCCAACTGTCGCGACAATAGTCACTTGCTTATTGTCAGGAATTTCCTGGTAAGCCAACACGTGCAAATTCGGTACGGCCAGGCGTCCGAACCGCGACAACATCGCGCGAACCGGGCCGGCCACCAGCAGGATCACCGGGTTGCCCTGCATTTCCTGGCGCTGTGCGGCGTCGATCAACGAACGCTGCAGCTTTTCAGCCATGCTTGGCTCCAGTAAAACGCCCTCTTCCTGGCCTTGCCCTGCCTTCTGAATACTATTGAGCAATATTTGTTCCAACCTGGGCTCCAGGGTGATCACAGGCAGCTCCGACTCAGTCCCTACAATGCTTTGCACGATTGCGCGGGACACGCCGACACGCACCGCCGCCACCAGAGCGGCAGTATCTTGACTCTTGGCGGCATTGTTGGCGATGGCCTCGGCAATGCTGCGAATGTCGCGCACGGGCACCTGTTCGGCCAACAGCGCTTGCAACACCTTGAGCAACTGCGACAGTGACAGCACGCCAGGCACCAGCTCTTCGGCCAGTTTTGGCGACGATTTGGCCAGCAAGCCCATCAATTGCTGGACTTCCTCGTGGCCGATCAACTCGTGGGAGTGCTTGTAGAGAATCTGGTTGAGGTGCGTGGCGACCACGGTGCTGGCATCCACCACGGTGTAACCGAGGGACTGCGCCTGGCTGCGCTGGCTGACTTCGATCCACACCGCTTCCAGGCCGAAAGCCGGATCTTTGGCGGTAATGCCGTTGAGGGTACCGAACACTTGGCCGGGGTTGATCGCCAGTTCGCGGTCCGGGTAGATCTCGGCTTCGGCCAGGATTACCCCCATCAGCGTCAGGCGATAAGCGCTGGGGGCCAGGTCGAGGTTGTCACGGATATGCACCGTGGGCATCAAGAAACCCAGGTCCTGGGACAGCTTCTTGCGCACACCCTTGATCCGCGCCAGCAGTTGCCCACCCTGGTTGCGGTCGACCAGCGGGATCAGGCGGTAACCGACTTCCAGGCCGATCATGTCGATGGGCGTGACGTCGTCCCAGCCCAATTCCTTGGTTTCCTGGGCGCGGGCCGGGGATGGCAGCAGCTCCTGTTGACGGGCGATTTCCTGCTGGGCCTGGACTTTGACCTGGTTCTGCTTTTTCCAGAACAGGTACGCCGCACCACCCGCCAGGGCCGCCATGCTCAGGAACGAAAAGTGCGGCATGCCCGGCACAATGCCCATGATCGCCATGATGCCCGCCGCCACGGCCAGGGCCTTGGGCGAAGCGAACATCTGCCGACTGATCTGCTTGCCCATGTCTTCGGAGCCCGAAGCACGGGTAACCATGATGGCCGCCGCTGTGGATAACAACAGTGATGGCAATTGCGCCACTAAACCGTCACCGATGGTCAGCAAGGCATACACCTTGCCGGCATCGCCGAATGTCATGCCGTGCTGAAACATACCGACGGCCACGCCGCCGATCAGGTTGATGAACAGAATCAACAGGCCGGCGATGGCGTCGCCGCGCACAAACTTGCTGGCACCGTCCATGGAACCGTAGAACTCGGCTTCCTGGGCGACTTCCGCCCGGCGCGCCTTGGCTTGGCCCTGGTCGATCAGGCCGGCGTTGAGGTCGGCGTCGATGGCCATCTGCTTGCCGGGCATGGCGTCGAGGGTGAACCGCGCGCTCACCTCGGAAATCCGCCCGGCGCCCTTGGTCACCACCACAAAGTTGATGATCATCAGGATCGCGAACACCACGATACCGACCACGTAGTTACCGCCGATGACCACCTCACCGAAGGCCTGGATCACCTTGCCGGCGGCGGCGTGGCCGTCCTGGCCGTGGAGCATCACCACCCGCGTGGAAGCGACGTTCAATGCCAGGCGCAGCAGGGTCGCCACCAGCAGAATCGTCGGGAACACCGCGAAATCCAGCGGCCGCAAGGCGTACACGCACACCAGCAAGACCACGACAGACAGGGCAATGTTGAAAGTGAAGAACACATCGAGCAGGAACGGCGGCATCGGCAACATCATCATTGCCAGCATCACCAGCAACAACAACGGCACACCCAGATTGCCCCGCGACAGGTCAGTCAGGGTGCCACGGGCCGTGTTGAGCATTTGAGAGCGATCTACCACCGGTATTCCTCGGGTCCTTGAAGCAAAGTTTTGACGCTGGAAGGCGACTTGGAGGCGGGGTTGCAAAAAGCCTTCCAACTTTGCTTTCGGGGCCGATTTTCGAGTGGGAACCGATTCAAGGGTGGGAGCTGGCTTGCCTGCGATGCGGTGTGTCAGGCGCACGACTTGAGCACTCTGCAAGGGTGACGCAGAGCGTCAAGCGATGCGTTCCCCACGCGGGGAGCGTGGGAACGATCAAGAGGCTTGATACCTGAGGCTAGAACAATAACGCGGTTCCCTCGATCATTCCCACGCTCTGCGTGGGAATGCCGCCTGGGACGCTCCGCGTCCCGAGCCAGGCGCACGACTTGAGCACTCTGCAAGGGTGACGCAGAGCGTCACGCGATGCGTTCCCACGCGGGAGCGTGGGAACGATCAAGAGGCTTGATACCTGAGGCTAGAACAATAACGCGGTTCCCTCGATCATTCCCACGCTCTGCGTGGGAATGCCGCCTGGGACGCTCCGCGTCCCGAGCCAGGCGCACGACTTGAGCACTCTGCAAGGGTGACGCAGAGCGTCACGCGATGCGTTCCCACGCGGGAGCGTGGGAACGATCAAGAGGCTTGATACCTGAGGCTAGAACAATAACGCGGTTCCCTCGATCATTCCCACGCTCTGCGTGGGAATGCCGCCTGGGACGCTCCGCGTCCCGAGCCAGGCGCACGACTTGAGCACTCTGCAAGGGTGACGCAGAGCGTCACGCGATGCGTTCCCACGCGGGAGCGTGGGAACGATCAAGAGGCTTGATACCTGAGGCTAGAACAATAACGCGGTTCCCTCGATCATTCCCACGCTCTGCGTGGGAATGCCGCCTGGGACGCTCCGCGTCCCGAGCCAGGCGCACGACTTGAGCACTCTGCAAGGGTGACGCAGAGCGTCACGCGATGCGTTCCCACGCGGGAGCGTGGGAACGATCAAGAGGCTTGATACCTGAGGCTAGAACAATAACGCGGTTCCCTCGATCATTCCCACGCTCTGCGCGGGAATGCCGCCTGGGACGCTCCGCGTCCCGAGCCAGGCGCACGACTTGAGCACTCTGCAAGGGTGACGCAGAGCATCACGCGATGCGTTCCCACGCGGGAGCGTGGGAACGATCAAGCCAGCACCCACCTGTGATCCAGTTTTTAAACTGGCCGCACATTCTCAGCCTGGGGGCCCTTTGGTCCTTGCGTGATGTCAAATTCTACTTTTTGGTTTTCAGCCAGGGTTTTTAGCCCCTGCGACTGGATTACCGAGTAATGGACGAAAACGTCATCCCCCCCATCCTCCTGGGCAATAAAGCCAAATCCCTTCTCCGCGTTAAACCATTTCACAGTACCCGCTGCCATTGCCGCTCTCCTTACACTTACTCAGAACCCAACTCACCCCGGTGACGCACCCTGACGGGCAACGCATAGACGCCCTTGGGCCGATGGACCATTTGAAACCTCAGTTGCTTACCCACCGACAACGCTGTGCAACGCCAATCCTTGCGATTGATAAATACCTCTTCTGCCTCATCATCCAATTCGATCAGCCAATCGCCCCTGACCCAGTCATAGGATTTGACAGTTCCTGTAGCCACCTTCAATCCCGCTCTCCCTGCATCTCGTTGACTACATACGCGCAGTGTTTGGTTCAGTCATAGAACAACGGGAAACATCCTTTGGCTACTGTCAAAGTTGACAGGTAGACGCGAGCTGCCGATGGGTGGTAGCGGTGGAACAGCAGAAGATTCATGCATCCGAGGGTTTCTTGCGCTTGCGGGGTTTTCGCGGTTTGGGAGGGGTGGGTGGAACGTTACCGTGTTGAGCGCCTGTCGACTGAACGGCAACCTCGTTGCCATCGCGATCCCGGGCAATAAAGCCGATGCCTTTGACCGCATCAAACCACCTGACCGTACCCCTATCCATCACCGCCTCCCGAGTCGTGCAGAGCTGCACGTCTCATCGCTGTATCAAACAGTGAAGGCGGCGTAATGGCTACTGTCAAAGTTGACAGGTAAACGGCACACCACTGTAGGAGCGAGCTTGCTCGCGGAGATGGGTAACGATAACGCGGGGAGCCAGGATGAACGCGACGACGGTGAGTTTTTCGCGAGCAAGCTCGCTCCTACAGTGAGCAGCAGCGTTCAGGAATCGCGACGCAGGTCCGGCGGGATCGGCAAATCCTTGAGCGGATCAGGCCGCTTGCCCTTGCCGGCGCGGTATTGACGGATTTGGTAAACGTAGGCCAGTACCTGTGCAACGGCCAGGTACAAGCCGGCCGGGATTTCCTGGTCCAGATCGGTGGAGTAGAAAATCGAGCGCGCCAATGCTGGCGACTCCAATAACAGAATGTCGTTGGCCACCGCGATTTCGCGGATTTTCAACGCGGTAAAATCACTGCCCTTGGCCAGCAGCATCGGTGCGCCGCCCTTCTCCGGGTCGTACTTAAGCGCTACGGCGTAGTGAGTCGGGTTGGTGATGACCACATCGGCGTCGGGCACCGAGGCCATCATCTTGCGCTGGGACATTTCCCGCTGCAGTTGGCGGATGCGTTGCTTGACCTCGGGGCGGCCTTCCTGGTCCTTGTGCTCGTCGCGCACTTCCTGCTTGGTCATCAGCAGTTTCTTGTGGCTTTCCCACAACTGGATCGGCGCATCCACGGCGGCGATGAGGATCAGCCCGGCCGCCATCCACAGCGCACTCCAGCCCACCACTTGCACGCTGTGGATGATCGCTGATTCCAGCGGCTCATGGGCAATGCGCAGCAAATCGTCGATATCGGACGACAACACCGCCAGCGCCACGAACAGAATCAGGAAAAACTTGGCCAGGGCCTTGAGCAATTCCACCAGGGCCTTGGCGGAAAACATGCGCTTGAGCCCCGCCCCCGGGTTCATGCGGCTGAACTTGGGCGCCATGCTGCCCGCGGCAAACAGCCAACCGCCGAGGGCCACCGGGCCGATCAGCGCGGCCAGCAACAAGGTGATCAGGATCGGCTGCACCGCCAGCAGCGCGATTTTGCCCGAATGCAGCAGGTACTGGCCCATGGCATCGGGGTTGAGCAACACTTCGCGCGGCAAGCTGAAGTTGTGCCTCATCATCTCCAGCAGGTCCTGCGCCAGGCCACCGCCGTAGATCAGCAAGGCGCCTGCACCGGCGATCATGGTGGCGAAGGTGTTGAGCTCTTTGGAGCGCGCGATCTCGCCCTTTTCCCTGGAGTCCTTTTTACGTTTCTCCGTGGGGTCTTCTGTTTTGTCCTGACCACTCTCGCTCTCGGCCATGACTCAGCGCGCCCGTGCCAGGTCACGTAAGAATTGCAAGGCATCGGTGGCCAGCGGTTGATACTGATTGAGAATGTCAGCCAGGCCGACCCAGAAAATCCCCATACCCAACACCAGGGTGAGCGGGAAACCAATCGAGAAGATGTTCAGTTGCGGCGCCGCACGGGTCATCACGCCAAACGCGATATTGACCACCAGCAGCGCAGTGATCGCCGGCAGCACCAGCAACAGCGAAGCCCCCAGTACCCAGCCGAGGCGCCCCACCAGCTCCCAGAAATGGTTGACCACCAACCCCGAGCCCACCGGCAAGGTGGTGAAGCTTTCGGTCAAGACTTCGAACGCCACCAGATGACCGTTCATGGCCAGAAACAGCAAGGTCACCAGCATGGTCAGGAACTGCCCGATCACCGCCGCCGACACTCCGTTGGTGGGGTCGACCATGGACGCGAAGCCCATGCCCATCT
This sequence comes from Pseudomonas sp. WS 5503, assembly GCF_012985385.1. Classification (NCBI taxonomy): domain Bacteria; kingdom Pseudomonadati; phylum Pseudomonadota; class Gammaproteobacteria; order Pseudomonadales; family Pseudomonadaceae; genus Pseudomonas; species Pseudomonas sp. WS 5503. The sequence goes on along the minus strand of NZ_JAAQWI010000004.1, from coordinate 277,250 downwards.
GGATCGAGATGATTTGCCCGGCGATCACAAACGCCTGGAAGAACAGCATGAGGGAAAACCCCAGCATGGCACCGATCAGAATCTGTTCGGCAATCAGCAGCAAGGCGCTCAGATCGAGAGCGTTCACCGGCGGCATCGGCGGTAGGCCAGGCACGATTACCACGGTGATCGCCACCGCGAAATACAGGCGCACACGACGCGGAACCAGGGTGGTGCCGAACACCGGCATGGCCATCAGCATCGCCGTGACGCGAAACAGCGGCAGGATGAACGAGGCCACCCAGGTACTGATCTGGGTGTCGGTCAAGGCCAGCAAGGATTGCATCGGCTCAGCCGATCAACTGCGGAATACTGCCGTACAACTGCAGGATGTATTCCATGAAGGTTTGCACCAGCCACGGGCCGGCGACAATCAGGGTCACCAGCATCACCAGCAGTCGCGGCAGGAAGCTCAGGGTCTGTTCGTTGATCTGGGTGGCGGCCTGGAACATCGCCACCAGCAGGCCGACCAACAGGCTCGGCACCACCAGCACGGCGACCATCAGGGTGGTCAGCCACAGCGCTTCGCGGAACAGGTCGACGGCGACTTCTGGCGTCATAGCGCTATACCCCTCCGAAACTGCCGGCCAGGGTGCCAATAATCAGCGCCCAACCGTCCACCAGCACAAACAGCATGATCTTGAACGGCAGCGAGATGATCAGCGGCGACAGCATCATCATACCCATGGCCATCAACACGCTCGCCACCACCAAGTCGATGATCAGGAACGGGATGAAGATCATGAAACCGATCTGGAACGCGGTCTTCAATTCGGAGGTGACGAACGCGGGTACCAGGATGGTCAGCGGCGCCTGGTCCGGAGTGGCGATGTCGGTGCGCTTGGACAGTCGCATGAACAGCTCAAGGTCGCTGGAGCGGGTTTGCGACAGCATGAAGTCCTTGATCGGGCCCTGAGCCTTGTCGATGGCATCCTGGGCTGTGAGCTTTTCCGCCAGATAAGGTTGCAGGGCTTGCTGGTTCACCTTGTCGAACACCGGCGCCATGATGAACAGCGTCAAAAACAGCGCCATGCCGGTGAGGATCTGGTTCGATGGCGTCTGCTGCAGGCCCAGGGCCTGGCGCAGGATCGAGAAGACGATGATGATCCGCGTAAAGCTGGTCATCAGCATGACGAACGCTGGGATGAAACTCAGCGCCGTCATGATCAGCAGGATCTGCAGGCTGACCGAATATTCCTGGGCGCCCGCCGCGTTGGTGCCCAGGGTGATCGCCGGGATCGACAACGGGTCGGCGCCCAGGGCCATCGGCGCGGCCAGCAACAGCATGAGCGTCAACAAAACGCGCATTACTTCTTATCCTTCTGATCCTTGCCCAGCAACTCCATCAGGCGCTGGGCGAATTCTGGCGTGGCGGCTTCGGTCTTGACCGCGTCCACCGGGGTCTTGAGTACATGCAGCGGGGTGATGCGGCCGGGGGTGATGCCGAGCAGGATCTGCTCTTCGCCCACTTGCACCAGCACCAGCCGATCACGCGGGCCGAGGGCGCGCGAGCCCACCAGCTCTATCACCTGGCCGTTGCCCGGGCCGATGCGCTGCACGCGGCGCATCAACCAGGCCAGCAGGAAGATCAGGCCGATCACCAGCAACAGGCCCAGCACCAGTTGCGTCAACTGCCCGCCGACGCTGCCGACCGCTGGCGCCGCAGCCACCTGCGCCACCGGCTCGGCCGCCAAGGCGCTCAATGGCAGCGCCAGCAACAGTCCCGCCATCGAGTACTTCATCTCAGCGCAACTTCTTGATGCGTTCACTCGGGCTGATCACGTCGGTCAGGCGGATGCCGAACTTCTCGTTGACCACCACCACCTCGCCATGGGCAATCAGGGTGCCGTTGACCAGCACGTCCAATGGCTCGCCGGCCAGGCGGTCCAGTTCGATCACCGAGCCCTGGTTGAGCTGCAACAGGTTGCGGATGTTGATTTCGGTGCTGCCCACTTCCATGGAAATCGACACCGGGATGTCGAGGATCACATCCAGGTTCGGGCCATCGAGGCTCACCGGGTCGTTGTTCTTCGGCACGCTGCCGAATTCTTCCATGGCCAGGCGGTTGCCGGCCGGCGCGGTGGCGGCGTCGGCGGCCAGCAGCGCGTCGATGTCGTCCTGGCCAACATCGCCGGTTTCTTCCAGGGCCGCAGCCCACTCGTCAGCCAGGGCCTGGTCTTCGGCGGAAGTGTTTTCGTGTTCGGTAGCCATTACATGTCCTCGGCGCAGCAAACAATCATGAATTGGGGTTGAATCAGCGGCGGTTGATCGGCTCAACCACTTGCAGCGCCAGGTTGCCCTTGTGGGAACCGAGCTTGACCTTGAATGACGGCACGCCGTTGGCGCGCATGATCAACTCTTCCGGCAAGTCGACGGGGATGATGTCCCCAGGCGCCATGTGCAAAATATCCCGCAGGCGCAACTGACGGCGGGCCACGGTGGCGCTCAGCGGCACGTCGACGTCCAGCAGGTCTTCGCGCAGGGCCTTGACCCAGCGTTCGTCCTGATCGTCGAGGTCGGACTGGAAGCCGGCGTCGAGCATTTCGCGCACCGGTTCGATCATCGAGTAAGGCATGGTCACGTGCAGGTCGCCGCCACCGCCATCGAGTTCGATGTGGAAGGTCGACACCACAATGGCCTCGCTGGGGCCGACGATGTTGGCCATGGCCGGGTTCACTTCCGAGTTGATGTACTCGAAATTGACTTCCATGATCGCCTGCCAGGCTTCCTTCAAGTCGATGAAGGCCTGCTCCAGCACCATGCGTACCACCCGCAGTTCGGTGGGGGTGAATTCACGCCCTTCGATCTTGGCGTGACGGCCGTCGCCACCGAAGAAGTTGTCCACCAGCTTGAACACCAGCTTGGCGTCGAGGATGAACAGCGCGGTACCGCGCAACGGCTTGATCTTGACCAGGTTGAGGCTGGTGGGCACGTACAGCGAGTGCACGTATTCACCGAACTTCATCACCTGCACGCCGCCCACGGCCACGTCCGCCGAGCGGCGCAACATGTTGAACATGCTGATGCGGGTGTAGCGGGCAAAGCGTTCGTTGATCATCTCCAGGGTCGGCATGCGTCCCCGCACGATGCGATCCTGGCTGGTCAGGTCATAACTTTTGACGCTGCCGGGTTCGGCAGCCATTTCGGTCTGTACCAGACCATCGTCCACGCCATGCAACAGCGCGTCGATTTCATCCTGGGACAGCAGGTCTTGCACGGCCATGTCGTGATCCTACTGCAATACGAAGTTAGTGAAGAGCGCCTGCTCGACCACGACTTTGCCGAGTTCTTTCTGGGCCACTTCCTGCACGCTGGCAGTGACCTTCTGGCGCAACATTTCCTGGCCGACTGGCGTGGCCAGGCTGTCGAAGCTCTGCCCGGAGAACAGCATCACCAGGTTGTTGCGGATCACCGGCATATGCACCTTGAGGGCATCCAGGTCCGCCTGGTTGCGCGCCAGCAAGGTGATGCTCACCTGCAGGTAGCGTTGACGACCATTCTGGTTGTAGTTGGCGACAAAGGCCGGAAGCATCTGCTCGAAGATTGCCGGTTGCTTGACGTTCGTGGCAGTTTCGGCGGTGGGCGCCGGTTTGCTCGCACTGCTGTGCATGATGTACCAGGTGCCGCCCACCGAGGCACCGATCGCCAGGAGCAGGCCCAGCACAATCAACAGGATCAGCTTGAGCTTGCCTTTGCCTGCGGGGGGAGTTGCTGCGTCGTCGCTCTTCGCCATGCCAATAATCCGTCACTATTCGGGGATTCGTAGATCTATGGCAAGGCAAGAGCAAGTGTTATGCCAGAGTTGTCTGGCAGGCGCAGGAAGATGATCGTTCCCACGCTCTGCGTGGGAATGCATCTTGTGACGCTTCGCGTCACCGTGTGCAATGGTCGAAAACATCGCCGACTTCGGAACGCGGAGCGTCCGGGGCGGCATTCCCACGCAGAGCGTGGGAACGATCAGCCACTGACCGGGTTTGAGCAGGAAGTCAGGCGTAGTAGTCGACGGCGCTGGAGCCGATCACGCTCTGGCTCACGGGCGCTGCCACTTCGGCCACATCCACAGGGCCACCGGCGTCGCCGCTGTCAGCGCGCCTGCCGCTGCTACTGACGCCTCGCGCCTGGCTCTGCTGTTGCTGCTGGTCCTGGCCCCGCGACTGGTCGGAGACATTCACATCCACCTGCCCCATGCCCTGCTGGGCAAACATCTCGCGCAAACGGCCAGACTGGCTTTCCAGCGCTTCACGCACCACCGCATGGCCGCTCATGAAGTTGACCTGGGCCTGCTGGTCCGCCGTCATGTTGACCTTGATGTCCAGGCGCCCCAGCTCAGCGGGCTGCAACTGGATCTCAGCCGACTTGAGGTTGGCGCTGGACAGATACATCACGCGGTTGACCACCTCCTCGGTCCAGCCGCTCTGGTGCATGGCCAGGGGCGCATTGGGGACGGGCGGCAAGGCATTCGCGGTTTTCGGCGTGGCCGCCTGGGTCAGCGCCGCCAGGCGGTTGGCGAAGTCATCCACACGGGTGTCGCTGCTGGCGTTCTTGAGGTCCTTGAGGCCGTCATCGATCAGCGCGCCGAAGGCCTTGTCGCCTCCCTGGTCGGTGCTGTCCTTGGTGGCTTGCTGGTCGACCATGTTGGCCAGGCCGGCGGCAAAGCTCTGCGCGGCGGTCGGCTGGTCCTGGGTGGTGGGCGCGGCTTTCTGCGGCGCCTGGCTGCTGGCCGAGACATGACCGCCCTGCTCCATCGCCAGGCGCACGGCCGGCATCGAATCCAGCGGGTCGGCCTCAGGGTCGAAGGTTGGCTGCTTGGGCTCCTCGGTTACCGCAATGAGCGGCGGCTGGGCGTTGTCATCTGCGGCCGTGACGGCAGGCGCTTGTACCGGCACAGGGACCGCCACAGGCGTCACGGTAGCAACCAGCGCCGGGTCGGCAACCGGTTGCAACGCCAGGGACGGGTCGGCAGGTTGCTCGCCTTCACTGTCAGCGTGGTCGTCGCTCTTGGCCGGCTTGGCAGGCAAGGGATTGCCGCTATCGGCAACCGCTGGCGCGCTGGCGGCAGGTTTATCGTCGCCGGCGGCCGGTTTGGCGCTGGCATCAGAAGCCTTGTCGCGCACCGGTTTGGCTGGCGCGTCGTCGCTCTTGGCCTGCGGCTTGGCAGCTTGTTTGGCAAACACTTGAGCGAAGCCAGCGCCCTTGTCCCGCGGAGCCGCAGGCGCTACGGCAGGCGTGGCGGCCGGCGCTTGAGGCTTGGCCGCAGCGGCAGCCTGAAGAAGCGAATTGGGAGCGACTGGCATAAGTAAGGGTCTCCACTGCATGGGGTCGGGAATGCAGTCTGTGGAGGTAGAGCAAGAGTCGGGCCAAGTCAGGCCGATAAAATATCAAACCCCAGAAAACCGCTCCCGTTCATGCTCATAAAGCGGCCGAACCAGCGCAAACTCACGATCAATCTGATCCACCAACGCCCCCAAGTCGGAAGCAGACTTGAAGGACTCGGTCTCCAACCGCTCACACAACGTTGCCAACCGCAGCGCCCCCAAGTTGCCACTGCTGCCCTTGAAGCTGTGTGCGATGCGCCCCAACGTCTTGGCGTCGTCCCGCGCCTTGCGCAGCGCTTGCACGCGCTCTTCAGAATCATGCAGAAAGGTGTCCAGCAGCGTGGGGTATTCGCTTTCCATGACTTCCTGCAAACCCGACAACACCTCGGGGTCCATATGAATCTCAGCCACTTGCTCGCTCCTTGATCAAGAATCGGCGGATTATGCCAGAGCCGCCCAACAAAACTCCACGCAGACAGTGCGCCCGCCATCGGACCAGCCTACAGCGCTGCTCAGTTGACGCACCAGGCTCAGTCCCCGACCAGACAGACGGTCGATGTCCACGGGGCGCGCCAGCTCTTGCTCCACATCAAAACCCTGCCCGCTGTCTTCGAGGCGCAAGGTCAGTTTGCCGCCCTTGTCGGTGGGCACCACCTGCATATGCACGCGCACATAGCCGCTGTCCAACTGCGCCAGGCGCTCATGGCGCTGGCGATAATACTGCGCAAACCCTTGGGCATCGCGCTTGAGGCGTGAGTCCAGGCCCAGCACGCCATGCTCCAGCGCGTTGGAATACAACTCGGCCATCACACTGTAAAGCGCCCCGCTCTGCGCACGCAGGCCATGGATCTCCAACAGCAGTTGCAGCAGGTACGGCAACGGGTTGTAGGTCCTGAGCGTCTGGGCGCGAAATTCGAAACTCACCGACCAATCCAGCGGGCACGACTGGCCGCTGTCGGCATACATCGGCTCGGCCGCCCGCAATGGCTGGCCCGCCTGCAACGTGATCTCGACCATGCTGACGTCATCGCGCGCCTGGCCGCGAAAGGCCGCCAGGGCCTGCTCGATGTCCTCGAACAGGCGGTCGGGCTCGCGGTTGGCGGCGAACACCTGCTGCAAGCGCTCGGCACCGAACAGTTGATCGTTGGCGTCAGCGGTGTCCAGCACGCCGTCGGAGAGCAGGAATACCCGGTCGCCCAACGCCATGGGCCAGACCTCGGTGCTGTCATCGAACGCCTCTGCCGACAACACCCCCAACGGCAGGTGCCGCGACATCAATGGCGTGCGCCTGCCCGTGGCGACTTCATGCACATAGCCTTCGGGCATGCCGCCGTTCCACACCTCCACCGCACGCCGCTGGGCGCTCAGGCACAGCAAGGTGGCACAGCAGAACATGTCTACCGGCAGGATGCGCTTGAGCTTGGCGTTCATTTCCCGCAGGGTCTGCGTGAGGCCGTAGCCCTTGGCGGTCATGCCGTAGAACACCTCGGCCAGGGGCATGGCACCGATAGCGGCCGGCAAGCCATGGCCAGTGAAATCCCCTAGCAGCACGTGCATATCGCCGGACGGTGTGTAGGCCGCCAGCAACAGGTCACCGTTGAACAACGCATAAGGCGATTGCAGGTAGCGGATATTCGGCGCGGCGTTGATGCAACCGGAATGGGCGACCTTGTCGAACACCGCCTTGGCCGCCCGCTGCTCATGCATCAGGTGTTCGTGATGCCTGGCGATCAGGTCACGCTGTTGCAAAACCGTGGCTTGCAGGCGGCGCAGGCGGTCCATGGCGTTGATCTTGGCCGCCAGGATCAAGGGGTTATAGGGCTTGGGCAGAAAGTCATCGCCGCCGGCGTCCAGGCACTGGGCCAGGGCTTCGCTTTCGCGCAGCGACGTGAGGAAGATGATCGGCACCAGCGCCTCCCCCGCCAGTTGCTTGATCTGCCGCGCGGCTTCAAAGCCATCCATGACCGGCATCAGTGCGTCCATCAACACCAGTTGCGGACGCTCGCGGGCAAACACCTCAATCGCTTCGGCGCCATTGCTGACAGTCAGCGCCTGATGGCCCTGGCGGCGGATGATGCTCGCCAGCAACAGGCGGTCGGCGGCGCTGTCTTCGGCGATCAGGATGGTCAGCGCCTCCAGGACAGGGGCCAGGGCGCTCAATTGATATCGAACAGTTTGTCGAAGTTGGAGATGGCGAGGATCTTGCGCACGTCGTTGCTGCTGTTGATCACTCTGACTTCGGCGTCATCACCGCCGGCATGATCCCGTAACAACAGCAGCATGCCGAGGGCTGAACTGTCCATATAGGTGGCATCCTTGAGGTCGACGATATAGGTCTCGGGGACCTTGTAGAAACGCTCGTAGGCTTCCCGAAACGCCTGGTGGCTGCCGAAATCGAACCGGCCCTTGATTGCGATCGTCAACTTCTTCCCGTCCAGGGATACTTCTGACTCGACTGACATGTGACTGCTTCCTTGTCATTGCACTAGACACAAGGTGTAGCAGTTGAAGAGCATCTGAGCAACACAGTGAATCAACTGTGGGAGCTGGCTTGCCTGCGGTGGCGGCGTGTCAGCCACTGAATCTTTAACTGAACCACCGCCATCGCAGGCAAGCCAGCTCCCACACTGGATTTGTGGTGCCGGTTAGAACTGTTCTGGGCGGGGAAGGCGCTGGGACAATTCATCGAGCAGTTTTTGCTCGCGCTTGTCTTCGATGGCTCGCGCTTCGTCGATGTAGCGCTGCACCAGCTTGCGCAGCCCCTCGACCCGGGCAAACGCCTGTTGCCAAGCCTCGCGGGCTTTGTCGAGGTTGGTCTCGTGCCAGGCCAGGCTCTGGCGTTGCTGGCCGACGGCGGTTTCAAGCTGATTGAGAAAGCCCTGGTACCCCATCAGCCACTGGCCAGAAACACCCTGGCTGCCGCGCTCGATCCACTGTTGTTGGTACTCGCCACGAAAACGCTCCAGGTCGCCCAGCTTGCTTTGGGCCAACCGCACCTGGCCCTGGAAGTAGCCCAGGCGCTGTACGGCGGCTTTCTCGGCCTTTTCGGCCATGTCCACCACCGGGGCCAGGCGTGCGGCGCGGCTGTTGGCCATGGCTTAGCCGCCCGGCGCCGGGGCGAAGATAGACTGCAAGTGCGACTGGCTCTCGCCCATGGTGATCTTGTCGTTGAGACCCTGGCGCAGGTAGGTCACCAGTTGCGGCTGCAAGGCGATGGCTAGGTCGGTGTCGCGGTCGCCACCGGCCACATAGGCGCCGACGCTGATCAGGTCACGGCTTTGCTGGTAACGCGACCACAGCTGCTTGAACTGCTGGGCACGGGCCATATGCTCCGGCGTGACCACCGCCGGCATCACCCGGCTGATGGACGCTTCGATATCGATGGCTGGGTAATGCCCCTCTTCCGCCAGGCGCCGCGACAGCACGATGTGGCCGTCGAGCACGCCCCGGGCCGAGTCGGCAATCGGGTCCTGTTGGTCGTCGCCTTCAGACAACACGGTGTAGAACGCGGTGATCGAGCCACCGCCGGCTTCGGCATTACCGGCACGCTCTACCAGCTTGGGCAGCTTGGCAAATACCGACGGGGGGTAACCCTTGGTCGCGGGCGGCTCACCGATGGCCAAAGCGATCTCGCGCTGGGCCTGGGCGAAACGCGTGAGGGAGTCCATCAGCAACAGGACGTTCTTGCCCTTGTCGCGAAAATATTCGGCGATGCGCGTGCAGTACATCGCCGCACGCAGGCGCATCAGCGGTGCATCGTCTGCCGGAGAAGCGACGACAACAGAACGCTTGAGCCCTTCTTCACCGAGGCTGTGCTCGATGAACTCCTTCACTTCGCGGCCCCGCTCGCCGATCAGCCCCACCACGATGATGTCGGCCTCGGTAAAGCGCGTCATCATGCCCAGCAACACCGACTTACCCACGCCGGTACCGGCGAACAGGCCCAGGCGCTGGCCGCGACCGACCGTCAATAAACCGTTGATGCTGCGAATGCCCACGTCCAGCGGCACGCTGATGGGGTTGCGCTTGAGCGGGTTGATGGTGGGGCCGTCCATCGGCACCCAGTCTTCGGCCTTCATGCCGCCCTTGCCGTCCAGCGCACGGCCGGCACCGTCGAGTACGCGGCCCAGCATGCTCATGCCCATGGGCAGGCGGCCAGTGTCGGCCAGCGGCACCACGCGGGCGCCGGGGGCAATGCCGGTGAGGCTGCCGACCGGCATCAGGAAAATTTTGCTGCCCGAAAAGCCCATCACTTCAGCTTCGACTTGCACCGGGTGGTAGCTATTGTCGTTGATCACCAGGCAGCGGCTGCCCATGGCGGCGCGCAGGCCCTCGGCTTCGAGAGTCAGGCCGACCATGCGCAACAGACGCCCTTCGAGAACCGGCTGGCCCGGCAACTCAGTAGCCTCGGCGTAGCTGCCCAGGCGCTTGGCGAAGCTGGTGCGATCAAGGCGCATCGGTGGCGTCCAGGTCAACGCTCAGGTCAGGCTCGGCGGGATGCAGGGCCTGTTCATGCAGTTGATCAAACAACTTGGCCATGATCTGGCTGATACGGGTTTCCACCGTTGCATCGATGCGGCTGTGCTCGGTTTCGACGCGGCAACCACCGGGCTGCAACGAAGCGTCTTCGACGATGCGCCAGGTTTCTTCATGACGCTCGCGCAGGGCCTTGACCTGTTCGAAATCCTGCGGATTGATGTACAGCCGCACATTGCCGACGCCCAGGGGCAGCAGCTTGAGGGCTTCGCGCATCACGCCTTCGATCTGGCTGGAATCGAGCACCAGTTCGCGCTGGATCACTTGGCGCGCGATGTGCTGCACCAGGCCAACCATGGATTTTTCCAGCTGCGAGTCCTGTTCGGCGATAGGGTCGAACAGGTTGCCCATCAAGCGCTCCAGGCTACCCAGCTTGGTGGCCAGCGCCGCCTCGGCTTCCTGGCGAACCTTGAGGGTGGTGCTGCGAAAACCGTCTTTTTCCCCCGCCGCGAAGCCTTCGTTGTAGGCCTCCTGACGAATGGTTTCCAGCTCTTCGAGGGTCAGTGGCTGGACTTCATCCAGTGGCACTTCTTCCATCTCTGCCGGAGGTTCTTCAACCGGTTCAGGCTCGGGTTCCGGCACATGGGGGTCGAAACTGGGCAGCGACCAGATGTCGAAACCACCGACATCCCGTGCGCGAATCAGATCGCTGGGCGCCTCATCTTTATTCGACATGCAAGGCGCCTTAGATCATTTCTTCGCCGCCCTTCCCGCCGAGAACGATTTCTCCGGCTTCGGCCATACGGCGGGCAATGGTGAGGATTTCCTTCTGGGCGGTTTCCACGTCGCTGACGCGCACCGGGCCCTTGGCTTCCAGGTCGTCGCGCAACAGCTCCGAGGCGCGCTTGGACATGTTCTTGAAGATCTTTTCTTTGACGTTTTCGTCCGAGCCCTTGAGCGCCAGCACCAGCACGTCCGAGGACACTTCGCGCAGCAGCGCCTGGATGCCACGGTCGTCGACATCGGCCAGGTTGTTGAACACGAACATCAGGTCTTCGATCTGGCCGGACAGGGTGTCGTCGATCTCGCGGATCGAGTCCATCAACTGGCCTTCGACCGAGCTGTCGAGGAAGTTCATGATGTCGGCTGCGCGCTTGATGCCACCCAGGGTGGTGCGCGAGGCGTTGGAATTGCCGGAGAACTGCTTCTCCAGAATGGTGTTGAGTTCTTTGAGCGCCGCCGGTTGCACAGTGTTCAGCGATGACACACGCAGGATAATGTCCAGGCGCACTTTATGGTCGAAGTGCCCGAGCACTTCACCGGCCTGGTCCGGGTCGAGATAGGCCACCACGATCGCCTGGATCTGCGGGTGCTCATAGCGGATCACGTCGGCCACTGCCCGCGGTTCCATCCACTTGAGGCTATCCAGGCCGCTGGTGTTGCCACCCAGCAGGATGCGGTCGATCAGGCCGTTGGCCTTGTCTTCGCCCAAGGCCGAGGTGAGCATCTTGCGAATGTAGCTGTCGGAGCCGACGCCCAGGCTGGTCTGGTCGCCGACGATCTCGACGAACTCGCTCATCACCTGCTCGACTTGCTCGCGGTGCACATTGCGCATCTGCGCCATGGCCACGCCCACTCGCTGGACCTCTTTAGGGCCCATGTGGCGCAGCACTTGGGCAGCGTCGGTTTCACCCAGGGACAGCAGCAGCACGGCGGCTTTGTCGACCCGGGACAGCTTGGCCACAGCGGCTCGATCATTCATCTGCGTTAATCCACTCTTTCACGACCTGAGCCACACGGCCCGGGTCTTCTGCCACCAGACTCTTGATTGCGTTCAACTGAGCGTCATAGCCTTCGCTCGGGCTTGGCAACAGGATGCTTTGCGGGCCGCCGAGGCTGACGCGGTCGTTGGCCAGTTCGCCGTCCAGGCCGCCCATGCCACCCAACTCGACGTCACCACCGGCCAGCGCCAGTTGCTTCTTGCCGCCGCCGGTGATGTTGTTGAGCACCGGGCGCAATACGCCGAACACCAACACCAGGATGAACAGCACCCCCAGCACTTGCTTGACGATGTCCCAGAACCACGGCTGGGTGTAGAACGCCGGGTCAGCGATCACTTCACCGCGCTCGGCGGAGAACGGCATGTTGATCACGCTGACGCTGTCGCCACGGCTGGCGTCGAAGCCAACAGCGTCCTGCACCAGACGAGTGAAGCGCGCCAGTTCGTCAGCCGTCCAAGGCGCACGGGTCACCGCGCCGTCCGCAGGGTTGACCTTGACCTGGTCATCGACCACCACCGACACCGACAGGCGATTGATCTTGCCCTGCTGCTGCTTGGTGTGGCTGATGGAACGGTCGAGTTCGAAGTTCTTGGTGGACTGGTTACGCTTGTCCGCAGGGTATGGCGCAAGCATCGGCTGGCCGGTGGCCGGGTCCATGATCTGCTGGCCGTTGGCGTCCAACAGCGGCTGGCCAGGCTGGATCGCGCCAGCGGTGGCGGCGGCGCCACCAGTGGTTTGCGGTGCCGAGGCCGGCGCGGGTGGCTGGTTGCTCAGGGCGCCTGGCACACCTTGGGGGCCATTGCTGGCGGTGCGTTGTTCGCTGGTGGACTGCTCGCTGCGCAGGGCCGGCTGGTCCGGGTTGAACTGTTCGGAGGTGGACTCGACGGCGCTGAAGTCCACGTCGGCCGACACTTCAGCCTTGTAGCGGTCGTTGCCCAGTACCGGTTGCAGGATGTTATGCACGCGCTGGGTGAGCATGCTTTCCATGCGGCGGCTGTAGTCGAACTGCTTGCCGGCCTGGGTCAGCGCGGAGTTTTCGGCCATGTCAGACAGCAGGTTGCCCTTCTGGTCCACCACGGTGATTTGCGACTTGCTCAATTCGGGAACACTGGTTGCCACCAGGTTGACGATCGCCAGTACCTGGCCAGGCTCAAGGGAGCGGCCGGCAAACAGCTCGACCAAGACCGAGGCGCTGGGCTTGCGTTCGTCACGCACGAACACCGAGCTTTTCGGAATCGCCAGGTGCACACGGGCGGCCTTGACGTTATTGAGGCTGGAAATGGTGCGCGCCAGTTCGCCTTCCAGGCCACGACGATAGCGGGTGGCTTCCATGAACTGGCTGGTGCCCAGACCCTGGTCCTTGTCGAGGATTTCAAAACCAATGTTGCTGTCGGACGGCGCCACGCCAGCGGCGGCCAGTTTCATCCGCGCGCGGGCTACGTCATCAGCCTTGACCAGCAAGGCGCCCGAGTTGGGCTCCACGGTGTAGGCGATGTCGGCGGCGGCGAGGGTTTCCATGATCTGCTTGGAATCCATGCCCGACAGGCTGCCGTACAGGGGGCGGTAATCGGGTTGCTGCGACCACAGCACCACGGCAAAACCAATCGCCACGCTGGCGGCCAGGCCCACCATCAGGCCCACCTGACGCAGCATGGTCATTTCCGAGAGGTTTTCCAGGAACGACAGGCCAAATAACGGCGGTTTGCCGTCGGCCTTGGCGGGGAGGTTGTCGGAGACTGCTTCAGCCATGACTTAAATCTCGTCCTTAAACCGGCATCTGCATGATGTCTTGATACGCCTGAACCAGCTTGTTACGCACTTGGGTCAAGGCCTGGAAGGACACACTGGCCTTTTGCGAGGCGACCATCACATCGGTGAGGTCCACACCGCTTTTACCGATCTCGAAGGCCGTCGCCAACTGGCTGGACGCCTGCTGGGTATCGCTGACTTTATTGATTGCCTGACCGAGCATGTCGGCAAAATTGCTTTGGCCCAATTCCGGCGCTGGCGCGACGGATTTCGGTTGAGCCATGGCATCCATTTGCATGGCGCGCATATCCAACATCAACCGATTGAACTCAATACCCTGGCTCATGACCTTCTCTCTCCGACGACCCGCAATTTTTTGACACTACGCAGCGGTTACTAGGGGTGGTAGCAACAAGGGTGCCAGCTCTGGAGCAACTCGTAAGAAAAGGCGACAAAGCTTGTCGAACTTGTTACCGCAAGTTTTTGGTAGGAGCGAGCTTGCTCGCGAAGAACTCATGGACGCCGCGAGCATCCAGGAAGCACGCGTTATCGTTGACGTTTTTCGCGAGCAAGCTCGCTCCTACAAAAAAACGGTATGGGCGCGAAGTCAGGTGGCGAACAGATAGGCTTCCACATCCATACCGGCGTCGCGCATCTGCGCCAGCTTGTAGCGCAAGGTACGCGGGCTGATGCCTAGGCGCTCGGCCGCTTCTTTGCGGCGGCCACGCTCGGCGCGCAGGGTGTCGATGATCATCTGAAATTCACGGCGGCGCAGGTCATCACCCAGGGCGCCTGCCGATTCCGCCTCGGCGACCACTGGAGCCGGGGCCAGGCTCGGCAACGGCGCAACGCCATTACCCATGGCCAGGCAGAAATCCTGCGGCTGGATCAAGCCGCCCTGCTGCAAAATCAGCGCACGCTGTATGGCATTATCCAACTCGCGCACGTTGCCCGGCCATGGGTAATTGACCAGGCACGCCTGGGCCTCGGGCGACAACCGCGCCTGGGCATGCTTCATTTTTTTGACGTGGTTGTTCAGTAGGCGCTCGGCCAAGGGGATGATATCCGCCGGGCGCTCACGCAATGGGCGCCAGGCCAGCGGGAACACCGACAACCGGTAGAAGAGGTCTTCACGGAAGCGCCCCGCCGCCACTTCGCCCGCCAGGTCGCGGTTGGTGGTGGCAACCACGCGGATATCCAGCTGGATCGGCTTGCGTGCCCCCACGCGCTCCACTTCACGCTCCTGCAACACACGCAGCAACTTGGCTTGCAGGCCCAGGGGCATTTCCGAGATTTCGTCGAGCAGAATGGTGCCGCCGTCGGCTTGTTCGAACTTGCCGGCCTGGGCCGCGATGGCGCCGGTGAACGAGCCCTTTTCATGGCCAAACAAGGTGGCTTCCAGCATGTTGTCGGGGATCGCCGCGCAGTTGATCGCAATGAACGGTTGCTTGGCACGGCCCGATTGCTGGTGGATATAACGCGCCAGCACTTCTTTACCGGTGCCGGACTCGCCGGAAATCAGCACAGTGGAATCACTGCGCGCCACCCGCGCTGCCAGTTCCAGCAATTGCGCGCTGGCCGGCTCAAAGGCAATCGGGCCATCGCCGTCGGCTGCGGGCATCACGCCCAGGGCATGCCGGGCGACCAGTTCGATCAACGCCTTGGGTTCGAACGGCTTGACCAGGTAATCCGCCGCGCCCTGACGCATGGCATCCACCGCCCGCTCCACCGCGCCATGGGCGGTCATCAGCAGCACCGGCAGTTGCGGCTGGCGCACCCGCAGCAGGCCGAGCAACTGGTGGCCGTCCATGCCGGGCATGTTGACGTCGCTGACCACCAGGCTGAAGGTTTCCTGCTCGACCGCCTCCAAGGCTTCCTCGGCAGAGCCGACCGCACGGTAGTCATGGCCCGCCAACAGCAGCGTGTCAGCCAATGCTTCACGCAGGGCGCGATCGTCTTCCACCAATAAAACCTTGATAGCCATCATCCTCTTACTCCGCGCTTGCCGCGCTGGAAAACAGCGGCAAGGTCATCAATGCACAGGTGCCACGCCCCAGGCGCGAACGCAGCTGCAATTGTCCCTGATGGGCACGGGCCACTGCCTTGACCACGGTCAGACCCAGGCCAGTGCCGTTGGTCTTGGTGGTAAAAAACGGCTCGCCCAGGCGCTGCAGCACCTGCGGGGCGATACCGCTGCCGCTGTCGCTGACGCACAGGCGCAGGGTTTGTCCGCGGCTATACAGGTGCACTTTCAGGCGCGCCCCGGGGCCACTGGCCTGGGTAGCGTTTTCGATCAGGTTGAGCAGCGCGCCCACCAGGGTGTCGCGGTTGCACAGCAATTCGCCCTGGTGGCTGTCGCACTGCCAGCGCAGGTTGGCCTCCTGCACATGGGTCGCCGCTGCCGCTTGCAGCGACTGCATCAAACCGGCAGGGGTAACGCGATCGGTCAGCGGCAGTTCGCCGCGGGCAAATACCAGCATGTCACGTACTTGGTGTTCCAACTCATGCAGGCGCTCCTTGAGGCGCCCGGCAAAGCGTTGGTGGGTGGCCGCTGGTAATTGCTCGTCAGTCAAATGGCTGGCGTAGATCAATGCCGCCGACAACGGCGTACGAATCTGATGCGCCAAGGAAGCGACCATCCGCCCCAGGGACGACAGCCGCTCATGGCGAGCCAACTGATCTTGCAGGTGCCGGGTTTCTGTCAGGTCATTGAGTAGCACAAGCTGGCCCGGCTCGGCGTCCAGGGAACGGGTCGCAATGGACAGCCGGCGCCCGTCCTTGAGGGAGACTTCGTGGCCGTCGTCTTCACGGGGGGCGAAACAGCGGGTGATGACTTCACGCCACAGCTCGCCTTCCAGCGGCAAGCCAAGCAGGTCGCAGGCCGCCGGGTTGGCTTCGCGAACGCGGCCTTGGTCGTCGATGACGATCACGCCACCGGGCAACAGGTCCAGCAGGTTTTGCAGACGGTTGGCCAGGCGTTCTTTCTCGGCCAGCTCCTGCATTCGCTGGGCGCTGACCACCGCCAGTTCGCCTTTAAGCTCGGAAACCCGGGCCTCAAGCAGGCTGTAGGAGTCGGTCAGCTGGTTCGACATCTGGTTGAACTGCGAGAGCGCGTGCTCCAGGCTCTGGCGGGTCGGCGGTTCTACAGGCGAAACCAGCCCCTGGATGGCAGGGGCCGAAGATAGTTGGGCGGCGTGGGGCATGATGCTCTCTCGCTTGGCTGACCGTCAGTTAAACGGAACGTTGCGAGGACTGTAGCAATACCCGTGCCGAAAAAAATCTACCTGTAAATCAAGTAGTTGAAAAACAGGCGTCAATCATCCGCCTGTTCATCACCTTCTTTGCGGCTCATCCCGTACTTGCGCATCTTCTCCACCAGGGTGGTGCGACGGATACGCAGGCGCTCGGCGGCACGGGCGACGATGCCGTTGGCATCGTCCAGCGCCTGTTGGATCAGGCCTTGTTCCAGGTTGCCGAGGTAGTCCTTGAGATCCAGGCCTTCGGGCGGCAACATCGCGCTAGCGCCGAAGTCTGGAGTATGGCCGTTGATTGCCACGCGCTCTTCCATGTCGCTGCGCAGGCTGTCCATCTGCTCGTCCTCGTCGTCGACGTAGCGGAATTTCTTCGGCAACTCGACCACGCCGATCACCCCGTACGGATGCATGATCGCCATGCGCTCCACCAGGTTGGCCAGCTCGCGGACGTTGCCCGGCCAGCCGTGGCGGCACAGGGACATGATTGCCGCGGAGTTGAAACGAATGGAGCCGCGCTTCTCGTGCTCCATGCGCGAGATCAGTTCGTTCATCAGCAACGGGATGTCTTCCACGCGCTCGCGCAGCGGGGCCATCTCGATAGGGAATACGTTGAGGCGGTAGTACAGGTCTTCGCGGAAGCTGCCGACCTCGATCATGCTTTCGAGGTTCTTGTGGGTGGCGGCAATGATGCGCACGTCCACGCTCTGGGTCTTGTTGCTGCCCACGCGCTCGAAGGTGCGCTCTTGCAGTACGCGCAGCAGCTTGACCTGCATCGGCAACGGCATGTCGCCGATTTCGTCGAGGAACAGGGTGCCGCCATTGGCCAGCTCAAAGCGCCCGGCACGGCTGGTGATCGCCCCGGTAAAGGCGCCCTTCTCGTGGCCGAACAATTCGCTTTCCAGCAGCTCTGCCGGGATCGCCCCGCAGTTGACCGGCACAAAGGGCCCGTCGCGACGCTTGGAGTGATAGTGCAGGTTGCGCGCGACCACTTCCTTGCCGGTGCCCGACTCGCCGAGGATCAGCACGCTGGCGTCGGTATCGGCCACTTGCTGCATCATCTGGCGCACGTGCTGGATGGCGCGGCTGGTGCCGACCAGGCTGCGGAACAGGTTGGGTTCACGGTGACGGCCGCGCTCGCGGGCCTGGTCGTACATCTCGCGATAGACCTGGGCACGGTGCAGGGAATCGAGCAATTTGCTGTAGCTGGGCGGCATTTCCAGGTTGGATAGCACGCGGCGGCGCTGGTCTTCCGGCAGGTCCACGGAAGAAATATCGCCCATTAGCAACACCGGAAGGAACTCATCCCAGGTAGACAGTGTCTTTAACAGGCCCAGAACTGCGCCAGGAGCGTTTACCGTCCCGATCAATACACAAATGACTTCACGGCTCGACGACAACGAGCTGACCGCCTGCTGCCAATCGTGGCTGCCGCAGGGTAAATTTTCTTCACCGAGAAAATTTAAAATCACCGCTAAATCGCGGCGGCGGACGCTATCGTCATCGATCAGCAGAATTTTGGTTTCACGCCACATGCAATAGCAACTTCCCTAGTAAAACTTCCTGCCCCGGAATGAGGGCAATCAAGACGTCTGTAAGATTTCTTACCTTCTAGACGTCTGAAATCTGAAAACAGCACTAGTTAAGTCAAAAATGATGGCATAGTCAAATATATGACGCGCCGTTCGGATTAACTGCGCCCTTTCAACCGAACAGATGGTAAACCTTTGACGCATTTTTCGCTTGGTTGATCTGCGACATCTCTTCGAAGATCGCCTGGCGCTCGCCGGTCGTCACTTCAAGCAACTGCTGGTAAACCGCCAACAGACTTTCCAGCTTTCCACGCAGCGCATCCTCATCCACCGGCGCTTCGCTCAGCACCTGATCGATCACACTGCGGCAGCCCAGGTCGAGCTCGCTGATGGCATCCCAGTTGCGCGCAGCCAGCGCGTCGACCAGGGCTTCACGGGTTTCATCAATGCGTTGCAGTGCGTGGCTCATGACGAGTTCCTCAAGGCCCGTGGCCTTATTCTGCTGCGCCTTGTGGCGCGCCGATAGCATCCCAGCCTTCTTTTACGGTAATCATCAAGCGAGCGACTTCGTCGATGATCTCGGAGTCGTTTTGCTGGTTAGCCTCCATCAACCGATTGGTCATGTACACATAAAGGCTTTCCAACTGCTGAACATAAGCCGGGTTATCACTCTTTTCAGCATCCAGGCCATCGCGCAGCCCGATAACGATGTCGATGGCCTTGCCGAGCATCAAACCCTTCTGTGCGATGTCACCACGCGCCAGGGCGCCCTTGGCCTGGGACATGCGATCCAGGCCGCCTTCCATCAGCATCTGCACCAGGCGATGCGGGCTGGCTTCGGAGATCTGTGCGTGGGAATTGACCTTCTGGTATTGGCGAAGGGCTCGCATAGGGTTCATGTTTCTACCTCGTGACAGGCGACAGCGAAAAGGATTCTAGTAACCAATATGTCGACTGGGCCGCAAAAAGCTTTAACACCGGTCGTCTTTCGGTACGAAAAGGCCAGGCAGGTTGCCTGGCCTTTTGCGTGAGTGGCGATCAGTTATTGGTTTTAGGGTTGTTCAAGGCGTTGAGCGTGGTCATGACGCTGGTGCTTTGCTGGCGCAGTTGGGCAACCAAGGTGTCCATGGCGTTGTATTTGGCGGAGAGGCTGTTGGTCAGCAGTTCCATGCGCTCGTTCAGGGTTTCCTGCTGCTTTGCGATGTCCTTGAGGCTATCGGACAAGGAATTGGAACGTGTCGCCAGCACCCCGGTTGAGGCCTTGGCAAAGTCATCCGTTGCACTCTTCATGCGCGCCAACATGCCATTCTTGCCAGCGAACATACTGTTGATGTCGGCCGCATTGGTCTTGACTGCAGCGTCCCACTTTTTATCGTCCATGGACAGCAAACCAGTAGTAGAGCTGGTGCTGACGCCAAATTGCGCCAGGGACTTGAACTGACCGGTACCGGAAATGGTATTGAACTCATTGCGGATCGCCGCCTGCAGCGAGCGCATGGTGGAGTCGCCAGTCAGGGCAGCGGCCGTGGTGCTGCCGTCCAGGTTCTTGGTGACCTTGGTTTCGGCGTTCATTGCCGTGATCAGGGCGTTATAGGTGTCGATGAAACCCTTAACGCCAGACTTGAGCGCGGTGTTGTTGGTACTGACAGTGATGAGCGTCGCATTGCGCTCAGGCGTCGGAGAAGTGTCGCCCGCAGTCTTTAGTGCGGATACCGAGACCAGCTTGATATTTACCCCGCTGAGCGCACCCTCGATGTTGTTGGATTTGGAGACAGATGCAACACCATCGATGCTGTACAGCGCGTCCTTGGGCTCGTCGATAACCGTCGAGCCGACATCCAGCCCCGAATTACCCGACAACTTCAGATCCGAACCAGTGCCCATAGTGGTCGACGTCAGGATCAGACGCGAACCATTGGAGTCGGTCTGGATGTTGGCGCTCAACCCGGAGGTGCCGAATTGGGTGTTGATCGAATCGCGCACCTGCTGCAACGTTGCTCCAGCCGGGATATTAACGTCGTAACTCTTGCCCGACTGACTGATTGTTAGGGTCGTAGGCTTGTCGGTAGCGTTGACCACGCTGTTGGCACCACCGGTGAAGATTTTGCTCGATAGCTTCGAAGGCTGCGCCAACTGGTTCACGATCAGCCGGAAGCTGCCGTTGGAGGCTGTATTGCTCGCAGTCATGGTCGCAACTTTTTCATCCGAAGATGAGCCGGTCAAACCCGTGAAGCTGGAGCTGGCAGTCATATTGTCAAGAGCGCCACGGAATGCATCCAGGGCGGCCTGAATCTTGCCGATCGAAGACAGCGTGGTGGTCGCCTTCTGAGACGCGGTATTGATCTGCGTCTGCTTGGGCACCTTTTCGGCGTCCACCAAGGACTTCACGATCGCTTGCGTATCGATGTTCGAACCGATACCACTTACCGTTGAACCCGCCATCATCTATCTCCTGTTCGGTGGCTGCCGTTATCTTGACTTATTGCGCCTCAAGACCTGACAGCAACAAATTTCATGCCAGCTCACACCTTGTCGTCAAACAACACGTTGCTTGCGCTGGAAAGGTTTTGTGCCAGTTTCAACGCCGTTTCCGACGGAATCTGACGGATCACTTCACCACTGTCGGTGGCAATGACCTTGACCACGACCCGGTGGGTCGAATCGTCAATGGAAAAATCCAGGCTGCGCTGGGCAGCCTGGACGAATTCGCGAATGTCGGTTACTGCTTTTTCCAGGTCCGCGCGCTCAGGCTCTTTGCCGGTTGCCGCCACTTCCTGGGCCTTGCTGCTGCTTTGATCGGCAGTCACCTTGGGAGGCGCGCCTTGAGGGGCAACCGGCGGATAAGACTGGTTCAGCTTTACACTCATGTCCATGTCCAATCTCCTCTAAACCGAAAAAACGGAAGGGCACGTAAACGCGCCCTTCCGTTAGTTACCAAGCGCGCTGATTACTGAAGCAGTTTCAGTACAGCGGATGGCAGCTGGTTAGCCTGCGACAGGATCGCGGTGGAAGCCGACTGCAGGGTTTGTTGCTTGGTCAGTTCGGCGGTTTCGGAAGCGAAGTCGACGTCCTGAACGGTGGAGCGTGCAGCGGTGGAGTTCTTCTGAATGTTCTGCAGGTTGTCTGCAGTGGTAGTCAGACGGTTCTGGGTAGCACCCAGGCCCGAACGTACGCTGTCGATGGTGCCGATGGCCTTGTCGATTACAGCCAGAGCGTTCTGAGCATTGGTAGCGTCAGTCACGTCGGTTTGGGCAACGGAAGTCTTCTGGGAAGACACCTGAGCTGCGCCGAACAAAGTGGTTACCGAAGTACCGGTAGCGCCGTTGGCCAGGGAGTAGCCCTTGGACGAATCCAGGGAGATCTGACCAGTTGCAATGATTGGATCGTTGACGGCAGCGCCCAGGTTAGTAGCGGCAGCTGCATATTTGCCAGCACCGTCTTTTACGTTAACGCTGACAGCATCAGCACCCAGCGCGTCGCTGGTAAACTTGATGTTTTCACCGGAGTCGGATTTGACTTCCAGAGTGCCCTTGGCTTCGTCGTAGTTAACGCTCACGCCCAGTTTGGCAGCGTTGGACTTCAGTTGATCAGCCAGGTCGGCAGTGCTGGTTACGCCAACGATTTTGACGGTAGCACCACCTACATCGATCGAGAAGCTGGCTGGAACACCGGCAACAGGCGGAGTTGCAGCAGGATCGCCCTTGGTTTTGGTCTCGTCTACCGAGAACTTGACTTCGGTGCTGGCAGTAGCGCTAAGGCCACCGATGGCGCCGTTCAGACCGGCAGCAATGGTCTTGGCAGAGTCAGCAGGGTTGACAGCAACGTTTGCAGTCTGGCCATTGCCGGTGATGGCGATCGAACCAGCAGCCAGGCCGGTAGCGTTAGGCGTCAGCGCGCCGGATTTAACCTGCTGCGAACCAATGTTGTTAGCCGCAACGTTTTCCAGGCTCAGGTTGATAGTTTCGTTGGCGTTGGCGCCAACCTGGATAGCCTTGGTACCGTACGAACCGTCCAGCAGCTTCTGGCCACCGAAAGTAGTGGTTTGCGAGATACGGGTCAGTTCCGAAGTCAGGGCCTGGTATTCGTCGTTGTTCGACTTACGGTCGTCGGCGCTCAGGGAGCCGGTAGCCGAGGACAGGGCCAGGGTACGCATTTTTTGCAGGATGTCGGTCGAAGCCTGCATCGCGCCTTCAGCGGTCTGAGCGATGGAGATGCCGTCGTTCACGTTTTTTACAGCTTGGCCCAGGCCGTTGATTTGGCTGGTCAGGCGGTTAGCGATCTGCAGGCCGGCAGCGTCGTCTTTAGCGCTGTTGATACGCAGGCCGGAAGACAGGCGCTGCATGGAAGTGGCCAGGGCGCCGCCAGCTTTGTTCAGGTTGCCCTGAGTCGTGATGGAAGCAATGTTGGTGTTTACTGTTAAAGCCATGACGAAATCCTCGTTGGATGGATACTGCGGCTTCCGGCCCTGGCAACCGCCGGGTGTGGCCTGAGAACCTACGTAATAGTTATCGTCGTGGTAGCCGGTTGCTTGAGGGTTTTTTTGATTTTTTTTACTAGCCCTGTGCCAGCCCTTGTATTTCAACGGCTTATAGAGGCGTGAAACGCCAGTAATCACGGGTTACTGGCGCCAAAACTTCGCCTTCAAGACGTCCCCCCTTGCAGGAGCGAGCTTGCTCGCGAAGAACGTTAACAATGACGCGGGCATTCAGAATGCACGCGGCGCCCTCAGGTTCTTCGCGAGCAAGCTCGCTCCTAAAAAGGGGGCGCAAAAAAAACGCCGATGATCATTCGATCATCGGCGTTTTTCATGAAGCCGCTAAAGCATCACGGACGATAGAGAATCGCCGAGCCCCACGACAGCCCCACACCAAAGCCGCTGATTGCCACGCGCTTCCAGGTGGCGTCCATCACGTGCTTTTCCAGCAGCAACGGAATGCTCGATGACACGGTATTGCCGGTCTCGACCATGTCCTTGATGAACTTGTCCACCGGCGCTTCTTCAAAGCGGCGCGCCACGGCGTCGACGATGGCCGCGCTGCCCTGGTGGATGCAGAACGCATCAATGTCATCTGCCTTGAGGTCCGACTCATTGAGCAGTTCGTGCAAGTGTGCCGGCACCTTGAGCAAGGCGAAGTTGAACACCTGGCGGCCGTTCATGAAGAACACACCATCGCTGACCTTCAAGTGCGGCGCGCCGGAACCGTCGGTACCGAACTTGGATTTGCCCAGCAACCACGGCGCGTCCTCGCCCATCCAGGTGGCGGTGGCGGCATCACCGAACAGCATGGTGGTGTTGCGGTCTTCCGGGTCGACGATCTTGGAATACGGGTCGGCGGTGATCAGCAGGCCGTTTTTCAGGCCGGCGGCTTCCATGAAGCCTTTCATCGCGTAGATGCCGTACACGTAGCCGGAGCAGCCCAGGGAAATATCGAAAGCGGCAACGTGAGTCGGCAGGCCCAATTTGTCCTGGACGATGGCGGCGGTGTGGGGCAAGCCCTCTTCATCGCCGTTCTGGGTGACGACGATCAGCGCGTCGATGGACTCGCGCTTCAAATCCGTGTTGTTGGCAAACAATGCATTGACTGCTTCGACGCACAGGTCGGAAGTCTCCTGTGCAGCTTCCTTGCGCGGCAGGAACGCCGAACCGATCTTGCCGATGATGAACTCTTCATCCTTGGCGAATTTGGCACCCTGGGCGTAGTTATCGATCCCGTCTGCCGGCACGTAACTGGCGATGCTTTTTATGCCAATCATTGTGGCTTCCCAATACTAAATAGCTGGAGAACACCCCTCGGACTACGCCGGGAGTGCTGACAATAAAGGGGATAACCCCATGAAAATCTCGCTGAAAGCCGCCCGATAAAGGCCCTGTGACGACTTATCCTTTTCACACGATACAGTGAAGATGCGCTTTATGACTCACAGGTCACTCAATTTTGCGCGCTTTGTGCAAAAACCGGCAACATTTCCATGCCAGAAACGACAACGGCCTCCCCTGTCGCCAGGGGAGGCCGTTGTTCATTGCGACGATTACATGCGGCTGAACAGGTTCAGCTGGGAGATTTTAACGAACGCCAGTTGCGAGGCCTGCAACATGGTTTGCTGCAACGTGAGGTTGATCGCCGCTTCGCCCATGTCAATGTTCGCCAGATCGCTCATGGTGCTTTTGTTTGCAGTGCCGATACTGATGTTTTCCGCCGACTGGATATCCAGTGCAGCTTCGCGGGCCCCGATGGAACCGCGCACGTTATCGACCTGGGCACGTGAATTGGCAAAATTACTGATGGAAGCGTCGAGCGCATCCTTGAGCTTGACCATCGCCGCCGGGTTGCCGTCGGCCGGTTGCTCCAGCGCCTTGCGCAGTTGGCTCAGGGTATCCAGCGCGTTCTGGGTCTTGGCAGTGCTGGCAGCGACCGCAAACTGATCGCCGGCTTGCGGTGTGCCGCTGACATCAAAGGTCACGCCTGCTGCCGTCACGGTCGTACCGCCACCGGTGTCGCCGGTTGCGATCGCTTTACTGTCGGCACTGTAGGGCTGGGCATAGACTTCATACGCCGTGCCACTGGTGAACTTGATCACCGCCCCGCTGTTAGCCGGGAACGTACTGGCATAGGTGGCCGGGTTGCTCACCTGCGCATTCGTCAGCTGCGCAGTGGAGGCATTACTGGGCGTGCGCGAAACACTGAAGGTGTCGGGTTTGGCGGCCAGGCTGAACGAACGGTCCTTGACCAGCGCATCGGCGTCCGGCCCCGTCGCCATATCCTTGAGATCCACCGCAATATCAAAATTCACGCCGCGCAGGCTCACGGTGGAGCCGCCTTCCTTGGTGGAATCAAAGGTGCCGTTGCCAGGGATTTCCGACGTGATGTCGTTGCCGTTCTTGTCGGAGACCTTGTACTGAGTGCTGCTGGTAAAGGTCAGCTTGTAAGGCTCGCCATCGGCGAATTTATTCGTGTAATCCGAGCCTGAAGTCACCAGGCCGGCCGACACTGAGACTTTATGATCATTGGGCACTGGCGCCGTCGCCGGCGGCACGATTGCAGGTGCGATCCAGGTCGCCTGGGTGCGGCCCGAGTTAACGGCACCGTCCATGATGCTCTTGCCGGTGTCACCGGCACTGACTCTCAGGGAATCGGAAACCTGCAGGCTCAGCGGCGTTTCATCACCCTGATAGGTGTAGGTGCCGTCGCTGTTACGGCTGTAGGGCGGCGTCGAGGTCTTGGAGCCGGAAAACAGATAGTTGCCCGAGGAATCCTTGCTGTTAAGCAAGCCCAGCACCTGGTCTTCAAGCGCACCGATCTGGCCGGCAATCGACTTGCGGTCGGCATCGCTGCGCGAACCGCCCGCTTCAATGGCCAAGGTACTGGCCGCCTGCAGCGCCTCGTTGATTGCACCCAATACGCTTTCCTCGTTGGTCAACGAGTTCTTCAAACTGGTGATATTGCCGTTGAACTGCCCGAGCATGTCCTTCTGCTGTTGCAGCAACAACAACCTCGCCGCCGCCACCGGGTCATCCGCTGCGGTCTGCACGCGCACGCCGGAACTGGCCTGCTCCTGGGCCTTCACCACGCTGGAATAGTTGTCCGTGTACTTGGCGGCACTGGTTTCAAAATACTGTGCAGTGGAAATACGCATCGTCCCAGACTCCCTTAAAGACTATTGATCAGCGTGCTGAAGGTTTCTTGCGCAGCCTTGATGATCTGCGACGAGGCGGTGTAGTACTGCTGGAATTTGATCATGTCGCCCGCCTCTTCATCGAGGTTGACCTGGGACACGGAGTTGCGCGCATCCTGGTTGGCCTTGAGCAAGGCGCCCGTGGCCGTGGTGTCGGTATTGGCCGACGCGGCCTTGGCCCCGACGGTCGACACCAGGCGACTGTTGGCCGCCACCAGGCTCACTCCGCCGCCACTGCCATCGGACAGGCCGACGGTGGCTTTGGTCTGCAGGTCGAGCAACGCCTGGGCGTTACGGTTATCCGACTTGCCCGAGGCGTTGAAGGAAAACGTGGTGCTGTCGCCAGCGGCGGGCGACCCGGCGACCGTGGTATCGAACTTGAAGCTTTTGGCCGGCACCAGCAGCGTGCCGTTGGCATCCCGCATCGGTACATCGACCGTGATTTTGTTGCCTTGGCCCGGCACGATGGTGCCGGTGCCAATCGGGTTGCCCTGGGCATCGTTGAGCGTGTAGCCCTGGGTGCCGTCGGCGGCCGGCTTGCCGAATACCATCTTCACTGGCATCGAGTGCTCAATGCCGGTACGCAATTGCGCGGTATCGGCGCCACCATGAATATCGATAGGCAGGGTCAGGGTCGGCGGTGTAAAAGTGCCGGTACCCTGGTTGGTCTTGCTGCCCTCGCCCAGCAATGGCCCGGCGAACGCGATTTTATTGGCGTCCGTCAAAGTCGTGCCGATGTTGGTGGCACCGCTGGCGGTAGGGCTGACTTTGAAACTATCGCCCGCCGCCATCGGCCCCTTGCCATCCAACGCCAGGGTGAACCCATCGATCACCGGCGGTGGCGCGGTATTGGTGTCGAACGCGCCCATGGCCTTGCCGTCGGAACGCACCACCGTGTAGTTGTTGCCGCTGGTAAAGGTCACTTTGTAGTCGTAGGTCGACAGCTTGCTGGTGTCCGCAATGGTCACATTCAAATTGCCGGAGCCCGTGCTGTTGCCCAGCGCGCCCTGACTGCGCTGAGCAATGGCCGCCGCGCTGTTGATGTCCTTGAACAGCGATGAGCCGAAGTCACCGTTCAAGTCCAGGCCCTGCCCCAGTTGGCTGTTGATGGTATCGGCTGTCGCCAGGGCAATACGCCCCAAGTCATTGATGGCCGGCATCAGGGCATCACTGCGATAACGCAACAGGCCGCCGATGCTGCCCCCACTGAGCACGTTGCCCAGATCGATCGCCGTACCGCCGCCAGCATTGAGCGCAATGGTGTACTGGCTTGGGTCGCTAGCGCTCGGCACTGCCGAGAGGGTGTTGGACCGGTCGCCCAATACCAGGGATTGGCCCGTGCCGGTGCTGACGCTGAACACACCATTCTGTTCACTGGTGGTCACACCCACCAGTTCATTGAGCGAGCGCACCGCCTCGTTACGGGCGTCCAGCAGGTTGGCCGGGGCGCTGTTGCTTGAGCCCTGGGCCTGGGTGATCTGCTTGTTGAGCGAAGCAATCGAGGAGGTCAACTGGTTGACCTGGTCACTCATGGTGCTCAACTGGCCATTGATCGACTCTTTCTGTTGAGTCAATTGGCTGGAGATGGCGTTGAAACGGTTACTCAGGGTCTGGGCGCTGGTCAGCAGCACTTGCCGGGCAGACACGTCGCTGGGGTTGGCCGCGGAGGTCTGCACAGCGGCAAAAAACGCGCTGAGCACCGAAGACATGCCGGTTGTTTTGTCCGACAAGGTCTTGTCGATGGCGCTGGCCTGGCTGGAATAAGCCTTGGCATCGTTATTGAGCGCCGTGCTGTTCTGGTAGGCCGCGTCCAGGAACTCGTTATAGACCCGACGCACATCCGCCAGCGTGGTGCCGCTGCCAATGTACACACCGCCGTAGGGGTTGTTGGCACTCGCATTCTGCGTGGTCTGCTGGCGCGAATAACCCGAGGTGTTGGCGTTGGCGATGTTATTACTCAAGACCGACAACGATCCTTGAGCGGCATTGAGCCCTGACATCCCGATACTGAGCAAACTCATGGTTCAGACCTTATAAATGTGTGGTTGCGCCAGCGGCAGCGTAGTTCTGGTAACTGTTCATGTTTTTTGCGATCTGCGAAATCTTGCTGGCGTAATCCGGGTCGGTTGCATAACCGGCTTTTTGCAACTCGCGTACAAACTGTTCCGGGTTGTCGGCTGATTTCACAACTTCTTTATAGCGATCATGGCTTTGCAGCAGGGTCACGAGGTCGTGGAAGCTGTCCTGGTAGGAGCTGTAGGAACGGAATTGCGCCGTTTCCTTGACCATCGCCCCATCGCGAAACTCGCTGGTGATCGCCCGGGCCTGACCGCCCTGCCAGCTCTGCCCGGCCTTGATGCCAAACAAATTGTGGCTGCTGCTGCCGTCCTCGGCGCGCATGACTGATTTGCCCCAACCGGTTTCCAGTGCCGCCTGGGCCACCAGGTACTTGGGGTCGATACCAATCCGTGCGGCAGCGGCCTTGGCCATCGGCAACATGGTGGCGACAAATTCATCCTGGGAGCTGAAGGCTTTCTTGGCCGGCGCCAGCGGTGGCTGGGCAATGGCGCGGCCATACACCTGCATGCGCCCGCTCGGCACGGCAAAGCTACGCGCGCTGCTGTTGATGACCGTGTCGTCGGCAGCGCTGTTACGCAGGGGCGCGGATTTGGCTTCGACCGGAGCGTTCGGCACGATACCCGCCAGCAGGCGGTCGGCCAGCTTGCTGGGCAAGGCGATACGACGCTGGTTCATCAGTTCCATGTCGTTGGCATGGGTGCTGGCGCCCTCAGGCACGGCCACGCGATACGCCCACAAAGGCCGCTGTCCATTGGAGCGGCCCAACGGGCCTTCGGCCTGGGTACCGGCGGCAATCTCGGTCGGCACATCGACTTTCTTCACCGGCGCATCCGCCGCCGGGCCTTGCAAGGTGGCGGCCTGAGCCTCCACCGGCTTGTTCTTCTGCATCTGGCGCATCAGCACATCGGCCAGGCCGATACCGCCACCTTCGCGGGACATCGACACCGCCAGTTGCTGGTCGTACATTTCCTGGTATTGCTTGGCGGCCGGGGTGTTCAGCGGGTTGTCCTTGCCCAGGGCCTCGGTGGCCGAACGCATGGACTTGAGCATCTCGTTCAAAAACAGCGACTCGAATTCCTGCGCCACTTTGCGCAGGTTGCCTTCGCTGTTTTTGTCGTCACCGACCTTGAGCTGGTTAAGCCGGTTCAGGTCGGAGTAAGACCCCGAGTCCGCCGTGCTGCTGATGCCGCTCTTGCGCATATCCATGGCCATGGCCTCAGATCACGATCAGGTCGGCTTGCAACGCGCCGGCCTGCTTCAAAGCTTCGAGGATCGCCATCAAGTCGCCGGGCGCAGCGCCCACCTGGTTCACCGCACGGACAATCTCGTCCAGGGTGGTGCCGGGGCCGAACTTGAACATCGGCTTGGCTTCTTGCTGGGCATTGACCCGCGAGCGCGGGACCACGGCAGTCTGGCCACCGGACAACGGCCCAGGCTGGCTGACGATCGGGTCTTCGGTGATGGTCACCGTCAGGCTGCCGTGGGTTACCGCCGCTGGCGAGACCTTGACGTTCTGGCCGATCACGATGGTGCCGGTGCGCGAGTTGATGATGACTTTCGCTACGGCCTGGCCTGGGTCCACTTCAAGGTTTTCCAGGATCGACAGGTAGTCCACGCGCTGGCTTGGGTCCAAAGGCGCAGTGACGCGAACCGAGCCGCCGTCGATGGCCTGGGCCACGCCAGGGCCGAGCATGTCGTTGATCTTGTCGACCACGCGCTTGGCGGTGGTGAAGTCGGAGCGGTTGAGGTTCAGGGTCAGGCTGTTGCCCTGGTTGAAACCACTCGGCACGGTGCGTTCAACCGTGGCGCCACCGGGGATACGCCCGGCCGACGGCACGTTGACGGTGATCTTCGAGCCGTCGCGGCCTTCGGCGTCAAAACCGCCGACCACCAGGTTGCCCTGGGCGATGGCGTAGACGTTGCCGTCGATACCTTTGAGCGGCGTCATCAGCAAGGTGCCGCCGCGCAGGCTCTTGGAGTTACCCATGGACGACACGGTAATGTCCACCACCTGCCCCGGCTTGGCGAACGCGGGCAGATCGGCGCTGATCGACACCGCCGCGACGTTCTTCAACTGCACGTTGCCCGAGCCTGGCGGTACCTTGATGCCGAACTGGGAGAGCATGTTATTGAAGGTTTGCAGGGTGAACGGCGTCTGGGTGGTCTGGTCACCCGTGCCGTTGAGCCCCACGACCAGGCCATAGCCGATCAACTGGTTGGAGCGCACGCCGGAAATACTGGCGATGTCCTTCAGGCGCTCGGCCTGGGCCACAGCACTCAAGGCCAGCAAAAGCGCCATCGCCATCAGCTGTTTGAACTTCAAAATGGCCACCTAGAAAGGGAACAGCGGGCTGAGGAAGAAGCGGTCGAACCAGCCCGGCTGGCTCGCATCGGCAAACGAACCGGTGCCCGAGTAGGTAATGCGTGCATCGGCAATGCGCGTCGACGGCACGGTGTTGTCGGTGGAGATGTCATCGGCGCGTACCATGCCGGCGATGCGCACCAGCTCGTCGCCGGTGTTGAGGGTCATCCACTTTTCACCGCGCACGGCAATGATGCCGTTGGGCAATACATCGGCGACGGTCACGGTGATCGAACCGGTCAGGCTGTTGCCCTGCCCGGCCGCGCTCTTGCCGTTGGTGGCGCGGTCGCCGCTGTAGCCGGCGTCCAGGCTCAGGTCACCACCGCCCAGCGGGTTGTTGGTGTTCAGGCCGCCGCCGAACAGCGAGGTCAGGCCGATGCTGGTCTTGCTGTTCTTGCCGATCTGCGAGTTGGCGTTCTTGCTGGCCTGGGTCTTCTCGTTCAGGGTGATGGTGATGATGTCACCGACCCGGAACGCCTTGCGGTCGCTGTACAGGTTCTGCTCGAAACCGGCCTGGTAGATCGAGCCATTGTTGGCCGCCGCCGGCAGCGGCGTGCGTGGCAACACCGGCGCGTAGTACGGGTCATTGGGCTTTGGCGTGGGGGCGACACAGCCCGCAAGCACGGCGATCCCACTCAATGCCAACACACAAACATAGCGATTCATGACCCTAACCTCACGGTGTTGCAGGCACCCTCAAGGGCGCCCCATAGACTGATTACAGATTCTGCGTAACGAACGAAAGCATCTGGTCGGCGGTGGAAATCACCTTGGAGTTCATCTCGTAGGCGCGCTGGGTGGTGATCATGTTGACCATCTCCTCAACGGTGCTGACGTTGGAGGTTTCCAGGGTGCTTTGCAGCGTGGTGCCGAAGCCGTTCAAGCCAGGGGTGCCGATTTGCGGCGCGCCACTGGAGGCGGTTTCCAGGAACAGGTTGTTGCCCATGGCCTGCAGGCCGGCCGGGTTGATGAAGTCGGCGGTTTGCAGGTTGCCGATCACCTGGGACGCTGGGTTGCCAGCGACAGTGATGGACACGGTGCCGTCGTTGCCGACGGTGAAGGTCTTGGCGTCGGGCGGCACCACGACAGCAGGCTCCAGGGCGAACCCGTTGGCGGTCACGATCTGGCCGTTGGAGTCCAGGTGGAAGGTGCCGTCACGGGTGTAAGAAGTGGTGCCATCCGGTTGCAGCACTTGAAAAAAGCCCCGGCCGTTGATCGCCATGTCCAGGGGCTGGCCGGTTTGCTGCAGGTTGCCGGCGCTGAAGTTTTTCTGGGTGCCGACGATCTGCACACCGGTACCCAGTTGCAGGCCCGACGGCAGTTCGCTGTCCTGGGTCGATTGGGCGCCCGGTTGCTTCTTGATCTGATAGAGCAAGTCCTGGAACTCGGCGCGGTCACGTTTGAAGCCCGTGGTCGACACGTTTGCCAGGTTGTTGGAAATGGTCGTCAGGTTGGTGTCCTGGGCGGACAGGCCTGTCTTGGCAACCCATAGAGCCGGAAGCATGCTGTTCTCCTTCGTGCGCCGGATGGTTGGCGCTGCGTTGCAAATTAGTTAATGGGCTTGGATCAGCTCATCTGCATGACGCGCGTCATGGCCTGGTCGTCTTCTTTAGCGCTGTTCATCATCTTGATATGCAGCTCGAACTGCTTGGCCAGCGCCAGCACTGCGGTCATTTCTTCCACGGCATTGACGTTGCTCGCCTGCAGGAAACCCGAGGTCAGCCGCACGTTCGCGTCGGCCTGGGCCGGTTGGCCATCCTTGGTGTGGATGGTGCCGTCCAGGCCCTTGGTCATGTTCTTGAGGTCAGGCTGAACCATCTTGATACGGTCCACTTCCGCCATCACCCGCGGACCTTCGCCCATGGCGCGGATACTGATAGTGCCGTCCGAACCCACTTCGATTTTCTGCTGGGGCGGCACGGCGATCGGGCCACCGTTGCCCATGATCGGCATACCGTTGCCGGCCCGCAGCACGCCCAGGGCATCCACGTTCATGCTGGCGCTGCGCACGTAGGCTTCGCCGCCATCGGGGGTCTGCACCGCCATCCAGCCGTCGCCGCTGACGGCTACGTCCAAGTCGCGGCCGGTTTCGATCATCGCGCCCGGTGAAAAGTCGGTAGCCGGACGTTCGGTCATGGCAAACGCCCGCGCCGGAAAGCTGTCACCGAACACCGGCATCGAACGCGCCTGTTCCAGGTCGCGCTGGAAGCCGTTGGTGGAAATGTTCGCCAGATTGTTGGCATGGGCCTTCTGCGCCAGTGCATTCTGGCTGGCGCCGGTCATTGCCACATAAAGGTACTTGTCCACGCTCTATCCTCTTTCTGACGGACGCTTGCCGCCCACCGCTGTACTGAGGAGGCTTAAGCAATTTGCGAACCAACTTTTTAAATGAGGCTAAAGTCCAGGCGGGGCAGGGGTTTCGTGGAGTAGCTGAAAGAAGTGAAGGGAGAAACAGTCGAAAAAACGGCGGACTACTGCCGCCTGCGGCAAACACCGGCCTGGAAAACGACAAAGATCAAATGTGGGAGCGGGCTTGCTCGCGAATGCGGTGGCTCAGTCACTGATATGTTGAATGACCTACCGCATTCGCGAGCAAGCCCGCTCCCACATTTTTGGCCGCGTTGAATCAGCGAACTATTTATCGGCCTTGAGCACTTCGTAATCACGCAGTTTGTTGGCAATGGTGGTGTGCGACACCCCCAGGCGCTTGCCCAACTGGCGACTGCTCGGGTGTTCGGCGTACAGGCTTTCCAACACCGCCTTTTCAAAGCGCCCGACGATATCCTCCAGGCTGCCATCCAGGGAAAAATCACCCAGCGGCTGACGCACGCCGTAATCGGGCAAGCGAATATGCTCAACCTTGACCGTACCGCCCTCACACAACGACACCGCCTGGAACAGCACGTTTTCCAGCTGCCGCACGTTGCCCGGCCAGTGGTAGTGGCTGAGTTTGTCCATAGCGGCGGGGGCCAACTTGGGCAGAGGGCAACCGATCTGCCGGCTGGCCTGGTCGAGAAAGTGCTCGACCAACGGCGCAAGGCCATCCAGGCATTCGCGCAACGGAGGGATATGCAACGACAGCACATTCAGCCGGTGATAAAGGTCCTGACGAAACTCACCCCGGGCGCAGAGTTCCGACAAATCTACCTGGGTCGCGCAGATCACCCGCACGTCCAGGTACACCTCTTCATCACTGCCCACCCGGCGAAAACAACCGTCCTGCAGAAAGCGCAGCAGCTTGACCTGCAAGCGCGCGCTCATTTCTCCCACGCCATCGAGAAACAAGGTACCGCCCGCCGTCAGCTCAAGCAGGCCCAACTTGCCTTCGGCCCGCGCCCCTTCAAATGCGCCGGGGCCATAGCCAAACAGTTCAGTCTCGGCCATCGACTCGGGCAACCCCGCGCAGTTGAGCGCCATCAACGGCGACTGCCCCCGCGGGCTGGCCAAGTGGCAGGCCCGGGCCAACAGCTCCTTGCCGGTGCCGGTTTCGCCTTCTATTAATAGTGGCGCATCCAGCGGCGCCATGCGTCGCGCTTCACGCACCACTGCGGCCATGACCTTGGAGCTCTGGAAGATGCTGTCGAAACCGCGCAGCTCTTGCTTGCGCACGTTATAGATACGCTCACCGACCCGGTCGGCACGGTGCAGGGTGAGCACGGCGCCGGCCATGGCTTCACTGTCATCGTGCTCGGAGGATTGCAGGGGCGCGATGTCCGCCAGAAATACGTCACCCTTGACCTTGACCCGCAGGCCATTGATTCGTGACTTGCTGGCGCGCACCAGTTCCGGCAGGTCAAAATCCTCGGCATAACGCGACAGGGGAATCCCCGGCACTTCATCTACCCGTACGCCAAGCAACTGCGCCGCCGCACGGTTGGCGGCCACGATGGAGCCGCCCATATCAATGGACAGCACCGGGAATTCCAGGGCGCCGAGCAACGCATTGAGCTCCATATGCCGCCGCTCGCTGGGCATCAGCCCTACCCGCTTGACCCCGAACACCCCGGCAATCGCCTCGAACTGCGGGCGCAACGCCTGGAATTGCATGTTCACCAGGTTGGGGCAGAACAGGTAGATGGCATTGCCGTGCTCGCCGCCGACTTCGCCCTTGGCGACGTTGACGCCGTACTCCACCAGCAGGTTGAGGATGTCCCGCAGGATGCCGATGCGGTTTTGGCAGTGCACTTTGATACGCATGGAAAGACTCGAAAAGGGAGTAGGCGCCGCGGCTTTTTGTCGCTGGGCGCAGATAGTCGTCAAGATTATGTGACAGCGCGGTGACTTTTCCCAGCCCATGGCTGCGACGAGCGGCCTACCGTAACGAATACTTTACGATAATCGGTAATTTTTCCTACGCTAGTCCGTTAAGGCTGATGGAAACCGGCGCCTATCCGGTTATCAATAGGAGCATCCCAGGACATAACAAGAACGAATGCCTAGCAGGAGAGCCGTATGAAGCAGACGCACTACGTGGCCCGCGAGCCCGATGCGCAAGGTTTTATCCACTACCCGCCAGAAGAACATGCGGTGTGGAACACCCTGATCACTCGCCAATTGAAAGTGATCGAGGGCCGCGCCTGCCAGGAATACCTGGACGGTATCGATAAGCTCGGCCTGCCTCTGGACCGCATTCCCCAGTTGGGCGAAATCAACAAGGTGCTGGCCGACACCACCGGCTGGCAAGTCGCCCGCGTGCCGGCGCTGATCCCCTTCCAGACCTTTTTTGAATTACTGGCCAGCAAGCAGTTTCCGGTGGCGACTTTTATTCGCACCCGTGAAGAATTGGACTACCTGCAAGAGCCGGATATTTTTCACGAGATCTTTGGCCACTGCCCGCTGCTGACCAACCCCTGGTTCGCTGAATTCACCCACACCTACGGCAAGCTCGGCCTGGCGGCCACCAAGGAGCAACGGGTGTACCTGGCGCGCCTGTACTGGATGACTATCGAGTTCGGCCTGGTGGACACGCCCCAGGGCCGGCGTATCTACGGTGGCGGCATTCTGTCGTCGCCTAAAGAAAGTGTGTATTGCCTGTCGGACGAGCCCGAGCACCAGGCCTTTGATCCGCTGGAAGCGATGCGCACCCCCTATCGCATCGACATCCTGCAACCTTTGTACTTCGTATTGCCCGAGCTCAAGCGCCTGTTCGACGTGGCGCAGGAGGACATCATGGGTATGGTGGAGCGCGGTATGCAGTTGGGTCTGCACGCACCGAAATTCCCACCCAAGCCCAAAGCCGCGTGAACCTTGCGTTTTAAGGCCAGGTGAGTCTGTTCCCTGGCCCCGCGTTGCTTTAGGGTAACGCCACTGACCTTCAATCATTCGAATTCAGGACACCTTCCATGACCACCTTGAACCAAGCCCACTGCGAAGCCTGCCGCGCCGATGCCCCGCAAGTCAGCGATGAAGAACTGCCGGTGCTGATCAAGCAGATCCCTGACTGGAACATCGAAGTGCGCGACGGCGTGATGCAGCTGGAAAAGGTTTTCCTGTTCAAGAACTTCAAATTCGCCCTGGCCTTCACCAACGCCATGGGTGAAATCTCCGAAGCCGAAGGCCATCACCCAGGCCTGCTCACCGAGTGGGGCAAAGTCACCGTGACCTGGTGGAGCCACTCCATCAAGGGCCTGCACCGCAACGACTTCATCATGGCCGCGCGCACCGACGAAGTGGCCAAGACCGCCGAGGGCCGCAAGTAATGCATTTCGATGCCATCGACCGCGTGCCCGGCGACCCGATCCTAGGGCTGATGGACCTGTATACCCAGGATGCCAACCCGAACAAGTTCGACCTGGGCGTAGGGGTCTATAAGGACGACCAAGGCCTGACGCCGATTCCTCACTCGGTGAAACTGGCGGAACAGCGCCTGGTCGACACGCAAGTCACCAAGACCTATATCGGTGGCCATGGCGATGCAGCCTTCGGCAGCCTGATCAGCCAACTGGTGCTAGGCGCCGACTCGGCCTTGCTGCGTGACCGCCGCGCTGGCGCCACACAAACCCCAGGCGGCACCGGCGCCCTGCGCTTGAGTGCCGACTTTATCGCCCACAGCCTGCCGGGCCGTGGCGTGTGGCTGAGCAACCCGACCTGGCCGATCCACGAAACCATTTTTGCCAAGGCCGGGCTCAAGGTCAGCCATTACCCTTACGTGGGCAGCGACAACCGCCTGGATGTGACGGCGATGCTGGCAACCCTGTCCAGCGTGCCCAAGGGCGACGTGGTATTGCTGCACGCGTGCTGCCATAACCCGACCGGCTTTGACCTGTCCCAGGATGACTGGCGCCAGGTGTTGCAGATCGTGCGGGAACGCCAGTTGCTGCCACTGATCGACTTTGCCTACCAGGGCTTTGGCGATGGCCTGGAGCAGGACGCCTGGGCGGTGCGCCTGTTTGCCGCCGAGCTACCGGAAGTGCTGATCACCAGCTCCTGCTCGAAGAACTTCGGCCTGTATCGCGACCGCGTGGGTGCATTGATCGTCTGTGCGGCGGATGCCGAAAAGCTCACCGATGTACGCAGCCAACTGGCGAATATCGCGCGCAACCTGTGGTCGACACCGCCGGATCACGGTGCCGCCGTGGTGGCGACCATCCTCGGTGATGCACAGCTGAAAAAGCAGTGGAGCGAGGAAGTCGAGGCCATGCGTTCGCGGATCGCCCATTTGCGTTCCGGGTTGGTGGAAGCGCTTGTGCCCCATGGGCTGGCCGAGCGCTTTGCGCATATCGGCGCGCAACGTGGGATGTTTTCCTATACCGGCTTGAGTGCCGAGCAGGTCAAGCAACTACGCGAGAAGCACAGTGTGTATATGGTCAGTTCGGGGCGGGCTAACGTGGCTGGGGTTGATGCGACGCGCTTGACATTGCTGGCTCAAGCCATTGCTGACGTCTCCAACTGAAGCAACAGGATTAACTGTGGGAGCGGGCAAGCCAGCTCCCACATTTATAAGCACACCGGGCTTCAACCAGCGACCATTTCGGCCTTTAGCATTGCTTCTTTGGCCTGCGCATCCGCCAACCGATACAACTCGATATGCCCATCCCAGTGCTCGATCAAGGCCGTGCACGACTCCACCCAGTCCCCGCAGTTGAGGTAATCCACCTCGCCCACCTTGCGAATCTCGGCATGGTGAATATGCCCGCACACCACCCCGTGCAATTCCCGCTTGGTCACCTCGTGGGCAATCGCCTCTTCGAAATCGCTGATAAAACTCACTGCCGTCTTGACCTTGTGCTTCAGGTACGCCGACAGCGACCAATAACCGTAGCCATACCGCGCACGCCAGTGGTTCAGCCAGCGGTTCAGCGTCAGGGTGAATTCGTAGGCCGAGTCGCCGAGGAAAGCGAGCCAGCGGTGATAGCGCGTGATCACATCAAACTGGTCGCCATGAATCACCAGCAAATGGCGGCCATCGGCGGTGACGTGCACAGCCTCATCGACCAATTGGATATTGCCCAGGATCAGCTTGGAATAGCGACGCAGGAACTCGTCATGGTTGCCGGTGACATAGATCACCTCGGTGCCACGCTTGGCCATGGTCAGCAAGCGGCGGATCACGTTGGTGTGGGCTTGAGGCCAATACATGCCGCCGCGCAGTTTCCAACCGTCGATGATGTCACCGACCAGGTAGACCTTGTCGGCGTGGTAGCCCTTGAGAAAGTGCGACAGATGCTCGGCCTGGCAATCCCGAGTGCCCAGGTGCACGTCGGAAATCCACAGGGTTCGCCCCCGTTGCTTGCGGCTGGGCTTGGTGAACTCGGCACGGGTCATGGGCATCCCTCGACGCTGTTTTGGCGAGCTTGCGCCTTGGCGATTAATAGCCCATGACAAGCGTGCGTCAGTCTGATGACAGCGCCCGCGGCCCGCCAAGCGTTGTAGACTGACGGCTTGCCGCCCTGGAGACCGCGATGAGCCCGACCCTCACGCTACGCCACTACCTCGAAGCGCCCATTGCCCACAGCCATGACCATGCGCAGTTGGTGTTCGGCCTTTCCGGGCACCTGGACCTGGAGGTCGATGGCCGTGGCAGCCAGGTACGCGAAAGCAGCGTGATGGTGCTGCCCTTCTCCGCCCACCACGCCTGCATCAGCCGCGATGGCAGCCGCTGCCTGGTGCTGGATGTGCCGACCGAGCACTGGGTGGTGCAATCCTTGGGCGAACATGCCGATGCCAGCCGCCGCTTGCTCGACCAACCCGCGCGCCTCGTGTTGGATGCCCGGCAACACCAGTTGGTGCAGTGGCTGGCACAGAGCCCGGTGCACGACCCACTGATCGTCCAGCAAGGCGCTGTGTTGTTACTGGCCAGCCTCAACCACCCTCAAGCTCAACCGCTGCCTGGCCGGCGTCTGCCTTATGCCGCGTTCAATAGCCATATCGAGCGCCATGCGGCGCGTCCGCTCCAGGTGGCCGACCTGGCGCGGATTGCCGATTTGTCCGTGCCGCGCCTGCATGCGCGGTTCATGGCGGAGTGCGGGCAAACGCCGATGGACTATCTACGCAGTCGCCGCTTGCACTTGGCGCTCAGGCTTTTACGCGAAACCTCCCTACCCATCGGCGAGATTGCCGAGCGCGTCGGCTACGCCTCGCAAAGTGCATTTTGCGCGGCCATGCTTCGGGCGTTTGGCGCCTCGCCCGGTGCATTGCGTCGAGCGGGCTAGCAAGAGTCTTGCGCTAAAAATCACCCCACCCGCGACAGACGCCCACCCGCCAACCCTCTAGACTGCGAGGCTGTCACCCCCTGTTGAATCAAGGATCGCAATGACTCCCCGCTCAGCCCTCGGCGCCCTGCATATCGGCGCATTGATGTTTGGCCTTACCGGTGTATTCGGCAAGCTGGCCGCGGCCTCCCCCGCCATCATCGTATTTGGTCGGGCGGCGTTTGCCGTGCTGGCACTGGCGGTCTTTGCGCGCTTTGCCAGCAACGCTCCCTGGAAAAAACTGGAGATGCGTGACTGGCGCCGGCTGCTGGTCAGCGGCGTGTTGTTGGCTGCCCATTGGGTGACGTTCTTTATCGCCGTCAAAGTCGCCGGCGTGGCCGTGGCGACCTTGGGGTTCACCGCCTTTCCGGCCTTTACGGTGATCCTTGAGGGGCTGATTTTCCGCGAGCGTATTCGGGCCAATGAAGTGCTGCTGGTGGTGCTGGTCACCGTTGGCCTGGTGCTTGTGACCCCGGATTTCAACCTCGCCAGCGAAGCCACGGGCGGCCTGCTATGGGGCATCGTCTCGGGCCTGTTGTTCTCGTTGTTGTCGCTGAATAATCGCGCCAGTTCCGGGCGCATTCCTGCGGTACAGGCCGCGCTGTGCCAGAACGTCGTGGTCGCCGCGCTCCTGCTGCCCGTGGCCGCGCCGGGGTTGGCGGATGTGCGAGGGATAGATTGGCTGTGGATCGGGCTGCTGGGGGTGTTTTGTACCGGCCTGGCCCATAGCCTGTTTGTCGCCAGCCTCGCCGTAATCAAGGCGCGCACCGCTTCGGTGGTGTTTGCCATGGAGCCCGTCTACGGCATCACCGTGGCCTGGCTGCTGTTTGCCGAAACCCCGACCCTGCGCATGCTGCTGGGCGGCGCCTTGATCATCGTCGCCATCGTGCTCTCCGGCCTGATGGGCAGCGCCAGCCAGGCCAAGCAACCGGCGCCGGCCTGACTTCAGACGGTACGGTCGTTATGCCCGAGGTCGCGCTGCGGGTCGATCTGGTCGCGCACTCGCTGCTTGAGCACCTTGGCCTCGGGAAAACCGCCATCGGCCTTGCGCTCCCAAATCTGCACGCCATCGCAGGTAATGCGAAAGGCCCCGCCGGTGGCCGGTTCCAGTGCCACGCGCCCCAAGTCATCGGCAAAGGTGCTGAGTAGCTCCTGGGCCAGCCACGCGGCGCGCAGCAACCACTGGCACTGGGTGCAATAGGTGATAACGATCTCGGGTTTGCATGCAGACATCATTAAGCGGCTCCTGGCGTAACAGGCTCAGCGGATCGGGTGGCTATAATAGCGGCCTTTGTCGCCCAGCCACGAGATTGATGATGCGCCGCCTGCTGTCTTGCCTGTTCCTGTGCCTTGTCCCCCTACTTGCCGACGCGGTAGAAGCCCCCCGCCCGAAAATCGGCCTGGTGCTGTCCGGCGGGGCTGCCCGTGGCCTGGCGCATATCGGTGTGCTCAAGGCGCTTGAAGAGCAAGGTATTCATATCGATGCGATTGCCGGCACCAGCATGGGCGCGGTGATTGGCGGGTTGTACGCGTCAGGCTACAAGATCGACGAGCTGGAGAAGTTGGCGCTGGGTATCGACTGGCAGCAGGCCCTGTCCGACGCGCCACCACGTGAAGACGTACCGTTTCGGCGCAAACAGGATGACCGGGATTTCCTGGTCAAACAAAAACTCAGTTTCCGCGACGATGGCAGCCTCGGCCTGCCGCTGGGCGTGATCCAGGGCCAGAACCTGGCACTGCTGTTGGAAAGCATGTTCGCCCACAGCAGCAACACACGTAATTTCGACAAGCTGCCGATCCCATTCCGCGCCGTGGCCACCGACATCACCACCGGCGAAAAAGTGGTGTTCAGCAAAGGCCACCTGCCCCAGGTGATACGCGCCAGCATGTCGATCCCCGCGGTGTTCGCCCCGGTGGAGCTGGATGGCCGCCTGCTGGTAGATGGCGGCATGACCGACAACATTCCGTTGGATGTGGCGCGGGAGATGGGCGTCGATATCGCCATCGTGGTCGACATCGGCACCCCGCTACGCTCGCGCAAGCAATTGGCAACCGTGGTGGATGTGCTCAACCAGTCCATCACCCTGATGACCCGGCGCAACTCCGAAGAGCAGCTCAAGGCCCTGAACCCCAAGGATGTGTTGATCCAACCACCGCTGGC
Organism: Pseudomonas sp. WS 5503; assembly: GCF_012985385.1. Taxonomy (NCBI): domain Bacteria; kingdom Pseudomonadati; phylum Pseudomonadota; class Gammaproteobacteria; order Pseudomonadales; family Pseudomonadaceae; genus Pseudomonas; species Pseudomonas sp. WS 5503. The sequence continues at coordinate 236,141 of NZ_JAAQWI010000004.1, read as the reverse complement.
CGCGTATGGCGTCACCGACTTTGGCCGCGCCAAGGACATGATCGACGCTGGCTACCGCGCCACCCGTGCCCTCGACGTACGCCTGGCACACCTGCGCCCTGCCGAACCCATCGACGCCGACCTGGTAGCCGCGCGCACGCCGGGCGAACGCACCCCGGTGATCACCGCGATCCAGGTGGAGAACGACTCCAAGGTCAGCGATGACGTCATCCGCTACTACATTCGCCAGGGCCTGGGAGAACCTTTGAATCTGGGCCGCCTGCAATCGGACATGGGCACCCTGTACGGCCTGGATTACTTCGAGCAGGTGCAATACCGCGTAGTGAAAAAGGGCCAGGACAACACCCTAGTGATCAGCGCACGCGGCAAGCGCAGCGGCACCGACTACCTGCGACTGGGCTTGAACCTCTCGGATGACATGCGCGGTGATAGCGCCTTCAACCTCGGCGCCAGTTACCGTGTGAACGGCATCAACCGCCTCGGCGCGGAATGGCTCACACGGGTGCAGATTGGTGACCGGCAGGAGCTCTACAGCGAGTTCTACCAGCCCATGGACACCGGCTCACGCTACTTTGTGGCCCCCTATATCAGGGCCGAGGCACAGAATGTCGAGCTGATCCTGGACAACGACCCCATCTCCGAATACCGCCTGGAACGCTATGGCTTTGGTTTGAATGTGGGCCGGCAGATCGGCAACAGCGGCGAGATCCGCTTTGGCGTGGGCGAAGCCTGGGGCAAGGCGGACGTGCGCATTGGCGACCGCGACCTGCCGAGCGTGAGCTTCAGCGAAGGCTTCTATGAACTCAAATATTCCTTCGACTCCCTGGACAACGTGTACTTCCCCCACAGCGGCGAAGACATCGGCCTGGCCTTTCGCGAGTTCGAACCCGGTTTGGGCTCCGACCAGCGCTATCGCCAGTGGGAATTCAAGCTGGACAAGGCCATGAGCCACGGGCCGGACACCTTGATACTGGGCGGTCGTTACGGTCGCACACTGGATAATTCGGATGTGGTGATTTCCAGCTTCCTGCTGGGGGGCGCACGGCAATTGTCGGGCTTCCGCCAGGATGCGATTTCGGGGCAGAACATCAGCCTCATGCGCGCGGTGTACTTCCGCAGGCTCACCCCACGCTCTTACCTGCCGCTGGACTTCCCGTTGTACCTGGGTGCATCCCTGGAACGGGGCCGGGCGTGGAACAACGATAACGAGTTCGACAGCGGCTATATCAACGCCGCGAGTATTTTCCTGGGGTTTGATACACCACTGGGGCCGCTGAATTTCAGCTATGGGTTCAATGATGATAATCAGAAGGCGGTGTACTTGAACCTGGGCCAGACGTTCTAGGAAAGGATTGCCAAGGACTTTTGTAGGAGCGAGCTTGCTCGCGAAAAACCCACAGACGCCGCGTTTATTCAGGAAGCCCGCGTTATCGTTGGCGTTTTTCGCGAGCAAGCTCGCTCCTACATTTTGCAGATCAGGACTTTTCCAGGTTCGCCAGGATGTGCTCATGCACCCGCATGCACACCCGCAGGTCTTCTTCATTCACGCCCACGAACAATTCATGGCGCAACGCCGTGGCAATGGTTTCGATCTGGTCGATCAACGGTTGGGCGGTGTCGCACAGCAGGATACGTTTGGCACGACGGTCTTCTACTACGGCCTGGCGTTGCACCAGGCCCTGGCCCTCGAGGCTGTCGAGCAGACGAGCCAGGGTGGGCCCTTCCACGCCGACACTTTGGGCCAATTCACGCTGGGTGGGTGCTTCGACAAAACGGGCCAGGTGCAGCAGCACCAACCAGCGCGCCTGGGACAAGCCCAGCCCCGCCAGGCGGCGGTCCAGTTCGGCGCGCCAACCTCGCGACATTTGCGCCAACTGCATGCCAAAACGGTGTTGATCGGTTAACGGCATAAAAAACTCGTGTTTAAGACTGAAAATAAAGTATGGCTAATTATTAGTCAGCTAAGCATGAGCCCTGCCCATAGGCAAGGCCCGCTATGTACTGATTCGTTACATTGTCGTAATTGGCACACTAAATTTCGAATTCAGACTGCAAAGCGGCACGCACGCAGTACAAAACGCCTTCCGGAACACGCCCGGTAAACAACGGCGCAATTTCGGTGACAGCTGGCAATTCGCCTTCTCCATCGAGAAAGGCGTCCTGGATTTCACCGAGCAAATCCTCAGGCAAATCAAGGGCCTGCTCCAGGGACAATTGCTGCTTGCCGATGGCTTCGGCAAGCAAGGTGTACACGTTTTTTTCCGAGCATTGCAGTTGGCCTGCGATCTGGATCGGGGTCATGCCGGCACGGGCCAGGCTGATCAGTTCGTGGCGAATATCGGCGATTTCCTTCGGCGCTTCGGCCTGGCCGCCGAGCACTTCCAGGAAGGCCTGGCCGTAGCGCTCCAGTTTACGCGCGCCCACACCGCTGACCCGGGCCATCTCGGCCATGGTGGTGGGCTGCTCGCGGAGCATCTCCAGCAGGGTGGAGTCGGGGAAGATAACGTAGGGTGGCACGCTGTGCTCCTGCGCCAGTTTGCGCCGCAGGGTGCGCAAGGCTTCCCATTGTTCGCGCTCTTCACCCCGCACCAGTTGGCTGGCCTGGCTGGTGCTGCTGCTTTTGGCGGTGGTCTGCGGCTTGAGGTCACGGCGCAGTTCCAGGCTCACTTCGCCCTTGAGCAACGGCCGGCAACTGTCATTCAGCCGCAGCCCGCCGTAGCCTTCGATATCGATGTCGACAAGCCCACGGGCAACCATCTGGCGAAACAGCGAACGCCACTCACCTTCGGCGCGAGCCTTACCGACACCGTACACCGAGAGTTTTTCGTGGCCGAAGCTGCGGATTTTTTCGTTGTCCTTGCCCAGCAGAACATCCACCAGATGGCCCACGCCATAACGCTGGCCGGTGCGATAGATCGTCGACAACGCCTGGCGCGCCGGTTCGGTGGCGTCCCAGGTTTGCACGCCGTCGATGCAGTTATCGCAGTGGCCGCAGGGCTCAGGCATGTCTTCGTCAAAATACGCCAGCAGGGTCTGGCGGCGGCAGCGGGTCTCTTCGCACAACGAAAGCATGGCATCGAGCTTGTGCTGCTCCAGGCGCTTGTGGCGCTCGTCGCCCTCGGAGTTCTGCAGCATCTGCTTGAGCATCACCACGTCTTGCAGGCCGTAGACCATCCAGGCATCCGCCGGCAGGCCATCGCGGCCGGCACGCCCGGTTTCCTGGTAATAGGCCTCAAGGGACTTGGGCAGATCCATGTGCGCCACGAAACGCACGTTGGATTTGTCGATGCCCATGCCAAAGGCAATGGTCGCCACCATGATCAGGCCTTCCTCGTTCAGGAAGCGTTTCTGGTGCGCTGATCGCGTTTCATTGGGCAGCCCGGCATGGTAAGGCAGCGCCGGGTAGCCTTGTTCACAGAGGAACGCCGCGACCTCGTCGACTTTCTTGCGCGACAGGCAATACACAATGCCCGCGTCACTACGCCGCTCGGACAGGAACGCCAGCAACTGCTTGCGCGGCTGCTCCTTGGGCACGATGCGGTAGAAAATATTGGGCCGGTCAAAACTCGACAGGAAGCGCTCGGCGTTCTGCAAATGCAGGCGCTCGACGATCTCTTCGCGGGTGCGCTTGTCGGCGGTGGCGGTCAGGGCGATACGCGGCACATCGGGAAACAGTTCTGCCAATTGGCCAAGCTGCAGGTATTCGCGGCGGAAATCGTGGCCCCATTGCGACACACAGTGGGCTTCGTCGATGGCGAACAGAGCGATCTCAAGGCTCTGCAAAAAGGCCAGCATGCGTGGCTGCACCAGGCGCTCCGGCGCCAGGTAAAGCATTTTAACCTCGCCACGCTTGATGCGTGCAGCCAGGTCGCGCTGCTGCTCGGCGCTGAGGGTGGAGTTCAACGACGCGGCGGCGACACCGAGTTCTTCAAGGGTGGCGACCTGGTCGTCCATCAACGCGATCAGCGGCGACACCACCACGGCCAGGCCATTGCGCAACAGCGCCGGCACCTGGAAGCACAGCGACTTGCCGCCACCGGTAGGCATCAGCACCAGGGCATCGCCGCCACTGGCCACGCGCTCAATGATCGCACCCTGGCGGCCACGAAAACTGTCGTAGCCGAAGATGTCCTTGAGGACGCGTTGAGCCTGCTCGAGCATGTAAAACTCCAAAATGGTGCCGAAATCCCTCAATACAGGCTGGCCGAAAATATCCGCGCTCACGAAAAATAATCCGTAAGCGAAGTTTTCCCGGATTGGCGCTGGGCCTGCAGGGGCATCACAAAACGCGGCAGTATACCCGAGCGTTATCCACCAAAGGGCGCGACTGACGAATAGACGCACCAGGCTAAAACCGGGCAAATATGCCGTGCGGCTGGCCTGGGCGCTCAAGAAAGCCTAGAATTCAGCATCGTTTATTCCCAAGGTAGCCCTTCAATGTCCTTCGCTGAGCAACTAACCCGCCTGCAAGCCTTCCTCGACGCCGATGAGCTGCATGACGAGGCGCTGGACTACGTGGCCGCCCACGGCTACCTGACCGCCCTGTCGATCTGCTCCGACCCCGTCCCGGACCGTGAATGGATCGACGCGCTGTTCGCTGAAGAGCCTCATTACAGCGACGCCGCCCATCGCGAAGAAATCGAATCCACCCTGATCGCCCTCAAGGCCCACATCGCGCGCCAACTGGCCTCCGACGAAGAGTTCGAGTTGCCGTGCGAGCTGGACCTGGGCGACGATCCGGATGACTCCGACCTGCGCGGCTGGTGCATCGGTTTCATGGAAGGCGTATTTCTGCGCGAAGCCGCCTGGTTCGAAACCGCCGAAGAAGAAGTCAGCGAAATGCTGCTGCCGATCATGGTCGGTTCGGGCCTGTTCGAAGAGGAAGCAGAGTTCTCCGACATCGCCGCCGACGCCAACCTGATGGACGACATGATCGTGCAGATCCCGGAAGCCCTGACCGCGCTGTACCTGCTGTGCAACGCGCCTGACGAAAAACCGGCGATCCTCAAGCCACGTCACCACTGAGTCGCTTGCCCGTGGAACCCATGGGCAACCGTCCACTGCTCCTGCGCTATGCGCTGCTGGCCATCGGCTGGCTAAGCGTAGCGCTGGGAGTCATCGGTATTTTCCTGCCGGTACTGCCGACCACACCCTTCCTGCTACTCGCCGCCGCCTGCTTCGCTCGCAGCTCCCCGCGCTTCTACCACTGGCTGGTGGAACACCCGCGCCTGGGGCCCTGGGTGCGCGATTACCTCGACGGCAATGGCATCCCGCTCAAAGGCAAGGTCTACGCCATCGGCTTGATGTGGCTGAGCATCTCGATTTCCTGCTACCTGGTGCCACTGCCATGGGCACGGGGCTTCATGCTGACCAGTGCGGTGCTGGTGACGATCTACATCCTGCGCCAGAAAACCCTGCCGCCACGCTGAGCGCCGCCTGCGACATTCGATCCCACACGACCTTGGTCGACACTGACTAACACCAGGCATCATGCGAGACTGTCCAACCGGGCCTGGAATGCCCGGGTGTTCTTATGCTCGGAGTTACCATGACGCTGTCCAGCGGGCTGATCGCCGCCGTTGCCCTGGCCTATATGGCCACTATGTTTGCCATCGCCTTTTACGGTGACCGCCGCCATGCGCCGCTGCCGCCGCGCGTGCGTGCCTGGGTGTATAGCCTGTCGCTGGCGGTGTACTGCACCAGTTGGACCTTCTTCGGCGCCGTAGGCCAAGCGGCGGAACAACTGTGGGCATTCTTGCCGATCTACCTGGGACCTGTGCTGTTGCTGGTGCTGGCACCCTGGGTGCTGCAAAAGATGATCCTGATCAGCAAGCAGGAAAACATCACCTCAATCGCCGACTTTATCGCCGCCCGCTACGGCAAATCCCAGTCCCTGGCGGTGGTGGTGGCATTGATCTGCCTGGTCGGCGTGCTGCCCTATATCGCGCTGCAGCTCAAAGGCATCGTGTTGGGCGTGAACCTGCTGATCGGCGCCGGCCCCGACACCACCGGCACCCGCGCCCAGGACACGGCCTTGATTGTGTCGCTGGTATTGGCGCTGTTTACCATCGTGTTCGGTACACGCAACCTCGACGCCACCGAACACCACCGCGGCATGGTGCTGGCGATTGCCTTTGAGTCGCTGGTCAAGCTGTTCGCTTTTCTCGCCGTCGGTGCGTTTGTCACCTACGGCTTGTACGACGGTTTCGGCGATCTGTTCAGCCAGGCTATGCTCGCCCCGCGCCTTGAGGAATATTGGAAAGAGACCATCAACTGGCCTTCGATGGTGGTACAGACCGGCGTCGCCATGATGGCGATCATCTGCCTACCGCGACAATTCCATGTGACGGTGGTGGAGAACATTGACCCCCAGGATTTGCGCCTGGCCAAGTGGGTGTTCCCGGCTTATTTGATCCTCGCGGCACTGTTTGTGGTGCCCATCGCCCTGGGCGGCAAGATGCTGTTGCCCAGCTCGGTGCTGCCGGACTCCTATGTGATCAGCCTGCCAATGGCCGAGGCCCATCCTGCCCTCGCCGTGCTGGCATTCATTGGCGGTGCATCGGCGGCCACTGGCATGGTCATCGTAGCGAGCATCGCCTTGTCGACCATGGTCTCCAACGACATGCTGCTGCCCTGGCTGTTGCGCCGATCCAGCGCCGAGCGGCCATTCGAAGTCTTCCGTCACTGGATGCTGTCGGTTCGCCGGGTGAGCATTGTGATCATCCTGCTGCTGGCGTACGTGAGCTACCGCTTGCTGGGCTCCACCGCCAGCCTGGCGACCATCGGCCAGATCGCCTTTGCCGCTGTGACCCAACTGGCCCCGGCGATGCTCGGCGCCCTCTATTGGAAGCAGGCCAACCGGCGTGGGGTGTTTGCCGGCTTGGCCGCCGGTACTTTCCTGTGGTTCTACACGCTGGTCTTGCCAGTGACGGCGAAAAGTCTGGGCTGGTCGCTCAACCTTTTCCCCGGCCTGACATGGATGCACTCCCACCCGTTCGGGCTGTCGGTCACCTCGCTGACCCTGGGCACCGTGTTCTCCCTGGCAGGTAACTTCACCCTCTTCGTGTGGGTGTCGATGCTGTCGCGCACACGGGTTTCCGAGCACTGGCAGGCAGGCCGTTTTATCGGCCAGGAAATCAGCCAGCGTGCGAGTGCGCGCTCCATGCTGTCGGTGCAGATCAGCGACCTGCTCAGCCTGGCGGCACGCTTCGTCGGGGAAGAACGGGCCCAGCAGAGTTTTATTCGCTTCGCCTATCGCCAGGGCAAAGGCTTCAACCCCAACCAGAATGCTGATAACGATTGGATCGCCCACACCGAACGCTTGCTGGCCGGCGTACTCGGAGCCTCATCGACGCGGGCGGTGGTGAAAGCGGCGATTGAAGGGCGGGAAATGCAACTGGAGGACGTGGTCCGTATCGCCGACGAAGCCTCGGAAGTGCTGCAGTTCAACCGCGCTCTGTTGCAAGGTGCCATTGAGAACATCACCCAGGGCATCAGCGTGGTGGACCAGTCGCTCAAGCTGGTGGCCTGGAACCGGCGCTACCTGGAACTGTTCAACTACCCGGACGGCTTGATCAGCGTCGGCCGGCCCATTGCAGACATCATTCGATACAACGCCGAGCGCGGCCTGTGTGGCCCCGGTGAAGCGCAGGTGCACGTGGCGCGTCGCCTGCACTGGATGCGCCAGGGGCGTGCGCACACCTCCGAGCGCCTGTTCCCCAACGGCCGGGTGATCGAGTTGATCGGCAACCCGATGCCCGGCGGCGGGTTTGTCATGAGCTTCACCGACATCACCGCGTTCCGCGAAGCCGAACAAGCGCTGACCGAGGCCAATGAGGGCCTGGAGCAGCGCGTGACCGAGCGCACCCATGAACTGTCGCAACTGAACGTGGCCCTCACCGACGCCAAGGGCGTGGCCGAATCCGCCAGCCAGTCGAAGACGCGGTTCCTGGCGGCCGTGAGCCATGACCTGATGCAACCGCTGAACGCTGCGCGGCTGTTTTCCGCCGCCCTTTCCCACCAGACCGATGGCCTGTCCGGCGAGGCACGGCAGTTGGTGCAGCATCTGGATAGCTCACTGCGCTCGGCCGAAGACCTGATCAGCGATTTGCTGGACATTTCGCGCCTGGAAAACGGCAAGATCAACCCACAACGCCAGCCCTTTGTTCTCAACGAGCTGTTCGACACCCTGGGAGCAGAATTCAAGGCGCTGGCCCAGGAGCAACACTTGCGCTTCCGCTGGCGCGGCAGCCGTTTGCGAGTGGACAGCGACGTCAAGCTGCTGCGGCGGATTTTGCAGAATTTTCTGACCAATGCCTTCCGTTATGCCGACGGCCCGGTGCTGCTGGGCGTACGTCGTCGCAAGGGCGAACTCTGCCTGGAGGTCTGGGATCGCGGGCCTGGTATTGCGCCCGATAAACAAAAGGTGATCTTCGAAGAGTTCAAGCGCCTGGACAGTCACCAGACCCGTGCCGAAAAGGGCCTGGGGCTGGGCCTGGCGATTGCCGACGGCCTGTGCCGCGTGCTGGGCCATCGCCTGAGCGTGCGCTCCTGGCCGGGCAAAGGCAGCGTCTTCAGCGTGTGCGTGCCGCTGGCCCGTAACCAGACCAGCGTGCAACCCAAGGCGCCCGCAGAAACCGGCCTGCCCCTGAGTGGCGCACGCGTGCTGTGTGTGGATAACGAAGACAGCATCCTGATCGGCATGCGCAGCCTGCTCACGCGCTGGGGCTGTGAAGTCTGGACGGCCGCCAACCAGGCCGAATGCGCGGCATTGCTGGCCGAGGGTATCCGCCCGCAACTGGCGTTGGTGGATTACCACCTGGACCACGGCGAAACCGGTACCGAGTTGATGGGCTGGCTGCGTGCGCAACTGGCCGAGCCGATTCCCGGCGTAGTGATCAGTGCCGATGGGCGACCGGAGATGGTGGCCGAGGTGCATGGGGCGGGGTTGGATTACTTGGCCAAGCCGGTGAAGCCGGCGGCGCTGCGGGCGCTATTGAGCAGACATTTGCCCCTGTAGGAGCGAGCTTGCTCGCGAAAAACGTCAATGATAACGCGTGTTTCCTGAATAAACGCGGCGCCTATGAGTTTTTCGCGAGCAAGCTCGCTCCTACAATTTAGCCCCGTATTTATTCCGGGAGATGCGCCACGCCATCCGAATCGGTCATCGCCCGCTCCAGCAGATCCGCCGGCAAGCTCTTGCTGGCGCGGGCACCGAGCAACCTGAGTTGCTCGGTACGGCTGACCAGGTTCCCACGCCCATCCGTCAGCTTGTTGCGCGCCGCGCTGTAGGCCTTGTCCAACTGTTGTAGCCGGTTGCCCACTTCGTCCAGGTCCTGGATAAACAGCACGAACTTGTCATACAGCCAACCGGCACGCTCGGCAATTTCCCGTGCGTTCTGGCTCTGGCGCTCCTGCTTCCAAAGGCTGTCGATCACGCGCAGGGTGGCGAGCAAGGTCGTGGGGCTGACGATTACAATATGGCGGTCGAAGGCTTCCTGGAACAGGTTGGGCTCGGCCTGCAATGCCGCAGAAAAGGCAGCCTCGATCGGTACGAACAGCAGGACGAAATCCAGGCTGTGCAAACCCTCCAGGCGCTTGTAGTCCTTGCCGGCCAAGCCTTTGACATGATTGCGCAGGGACAGCACGTGTTGCTTCAAGGCGGCCTGGCCAATCACCTCGTCATCCGCCGCAACGTACTGTTGATAGGCGGTCAAGCTGACCTTGGAGTCGACCACCACCTGCTTGTCGCCCGGCAACATGATCAGCACGTCGGGCTGGAAACGCTCGCCATCCGGGCCTTTGAGGCTGACCTGGGTCTGGTACTCACGGCCCTTCTCCAGGCCCGCGTGCTCCAGCACCCGTTCAAGAATCAACTCGCCCCAGTTGCCCTGGGTTTTCTGGCCCTTGAGGGCGCGAGTCAGGTTGGTGGCTTCGTCCGACAGACGCAGGTTCAATTGCTGCAGGCGCTCAAGCTCTTTGGCGAGGGAAAAGCGCTCACGGGCTTCGTTCTGATAGCTTTCTTCGACACGCTTCTCGAAGGACTGGATACGTTCCTTGAGCGGGTCGAGAAGTTGGCCCAGCCGCTCCTGACTGGTTTCGGCGAAGCGTTGCTCACGCTCGTCGAAGATCTTGCCGGCCAGCTCGGCAAATTGCGCACGCAGCTCGTCCCGTGAGCCTTGCAGGTCGGTGAGGCGTTGCTGATGACTCTCTTGCTGCTCGCGCAATTCGGCGCTCAGGGCAGCGGCCAAGGCGTCAAGGCGACGCAGTTCGGTTTCCTTGGCGCTGCGGTCGAGGTTCCAGGCGTGCGCGGCATCGCGGGCGTTATCGCGGTCGATCTGCAACAACTCGACTTCACGGCGCAGCGCCGCCAGGTCGGCTTGTTTGGCGGCATTGGCCTGGCTGAGGTCACTGATCTCATCGCGACTGGCGTCCAGTTGCGCGGCGAGCCCTTCCTGGGCCAGTTGCGCGGTTGCCAGGCGTTCTTCCAGCAGTTCCCAACCGGTGGTGCGTGCGGTCAGGCGCCGCTGGAGTTGCCAGCACAGCGCCAGTAGCGGCACGGCTGCACCCACAAGACCCAAGGCGATACTGGTCCAGTCAAACACCATAGCCATTTCTGCCATCACCGAAAAAGATCAAGGTTAACCAAGCCTAAGGCCGGAGGACAGCTCAGTCTTCGACCTGCCCCAGTTCGCGCTGGGCGCGACGGTCGCCGGCGCGGGCAGCCGAACGCAACAAATCGTGGCCGATGCGCCGGTCACGGGCATTTCCGCACTCGCGGCACATCAGTTGGCCAAGACGGCTCTGAGCGGCCACCACGCCTTCGCGGGCGGGCTGCTTGAGCAAGCGTCCGGCGAGATGCTTGATATTGGTGCTCTGCCCCAGGCGCGGGCTGTCGAGCAGCCACAATGCGACCTTCAAGGAAAAACGCTTGGGTGCGGTAACAGTTTGGGGCGTGTCGGTAACAGAAGGTGATACTGAGCGAAACTTCATAAAGCACTGTGGGGCAGAACGGAAGGCGCGCCACTCTACTCTTTTTTTCGTACAGGTAAAGCTGAAAAAACCGTGCACGCCCGTCCTAGAGCAAGCGCTCGGGACAATCCACAGAAGCTGTGGATAACTCAGTGGACAACCCCCCTAGAACAGGCGCAAAGCCCCATGGAACGGGGGCCGCAGTCAAACTGACGATTTTTTCACCAATAAAAAAAAGCGAGATTTTTCATTGACTTAAATTTTGATTACAGGCAAATGGGCGCACTTGCACACCAGTGACAGCAGGGTTACACCCTTGGCCACAAATGTGCACAAGTCCCGATCGACTGGTTATATCGGCGGCGTTTTTTGATTCAACACCGGTTAAACATGTTACTGACCGGGCAAACCCGAGGGCTTTTCAAATCCGCCTCGGCTCGCCACACTGCGCCACCGACAATGCAAACCAGTAGGGCCGATGAAAGGAATTCTGTTATTCGCCGGGCTGCTACTGGCCATCTGCGCGACCTCCCTGGGAATCAATGCCGCGCTCCCCTCTCCGGACGGCGCACTGTTCGCCATTGCTATCTTGCTGTCAGCCGCCTTTACCGCCGTGGTCCTGTGCATCGAACTCAGTGACGGAAAGATCAATGACATGCGCGAAGTGATCCACATGATCGAGACCGGCCAGTCCTTGCGATTGACGCTCGCCGCCTATGGGCTGGGGTGCGCCCTGGCCGCGTCCATGACCGTACTGGTCTATCGCGAGTTGCTCGGCGGCTGATCGAAGTTTTTTTGCAATCGGCCTTCCCTTCCCTGTTTCAATCCGTTACTATCTGCGGCGTTAGTACCAAGCTGAAAGTCAATTCTGGTCGAATACGTCCCCTGAACCACATGGGATCGGCCACCTCGATGGTTTCCAGGTATTCCTTGCGACGACACTGCCTTTGAACAAGCAAAGGGTGTCGCGAAGTTCCAATACTCTGACCGAACCAACCTGCAAATTGATCAGGATCTTCACCCCGGGCCCAGAACCTTTGCCCCTGTTGTGTTGCCTGCCCTCCTAAGTACCTACCTGCCAGCCCAAGCGCGCCTAATTCCATAGCGCTTCAAACTGGCTGCTTTGTTCCAGTCGGGTTCTTCGTTTGATCAATGGTGATCAGCGTTACTGGAACGTTTTAACGTTGCACGGTTCTTATCCGTGTCATTTGTAGGAACACCAATAATATGAACGCTCAAATCCACACTCAGGATGCCATTCGCGCCCTCACCAACGCTTTTGCCCCAATGAACTGCCTGATCATGGCTGCTCGCAAAGGCTGCTTCAGCTTCACCCTGGTCAACGAACACGGCATCGCTCGTCACAGCGAACGCCTGTACCCCGATCAATACTCCAGCGCAGAACCGCTGCAGGCCGTGATCGATCGTACCCGTCAGGCACTGACCGCCTGATCGACCCGCGTCGCTGAAACCTCAAAAACCCTGTTTGAACAACAGGGTTTTTTATTGCCTGGAATTTGGCCTTGAGTCCGTGGTGCTAAGTACAAATCGATATAAACGTTATAACCGATTGCAGAAGATGTTTTAAAAACAGTCCTTTACATCAGGAATATGACACTACACTTCAAGTCAAGCGGCATGATCCGCTTACGACGGGCCTGAGATCCGATTCATTGCTGCCAAGCCCCCCTTCTCAGGCTCGTCCACTCTTTGTAAGGACTGAGGCTCGTATGGGTATTGCCGCCAGTGAATTGTGTCGCTATGTGATCCGGCCGACGCTGATGTACCTCGGCCGTCACAGCTCGACAGCCGAATCCCTGCTGCTGGGCATTGCCGCCAGCCAGTCAGAACTGGGCTCGGCGCTGCATGACCGGCGCGGCCATGGCCTCTACAGCATCACCGAACCACGTCACCGCGCCCTTTGGGATGACTACCTGGCCCTTGACCCGGAACGCGCCAGCCTGGTGCGCGGGCTGGCCAGCCAACATGCGTTCCTCAGCGCGCCTCAGTTGGAGTTGACCGTGAACCTGCGCTACGCCACGGCCATCGCCTGGTTGCTGGTGGAACAACAACGCCCAGCCCTTCCCGCACCCGGCGATGTGCTGGCCATGGCGCGTATCTGGAAAGAAATATTCCATCCACAAGGCCGCCTGCGAGATTTCACCCAAGCGTGGCAAACCTGTGTAAGCCCCCTGAAACAGGCAGCTTGCTGACCGGGCAAATTGCAAGATTCGGCAAAAAACGGCAATTTTGGTCGGATTGTCCTACAAAACCGCTCTATCTCCTGCATTACAGCCTATAGCGCGATGTGAAATTTATTGATACTTTCCGCAGCGGTGATCACACGGAGTTCTAATAATGAAAAAAGTAATGCTCAAGACCACACTTAGCCTCGCCGTTGCCATGGCATCCTCCCAATTGTTCGCCAGCGGCTTTGCCCTCAACGAACAGAGCGTCAGCGGGATGGGTACCGGTTTCGCAGGTCGCTCTTCTTCTGCCGATGATGCGAGCACTGTGTTCGGTAACCCTGCCGGTATGGCACGCCTGGAAGGCCAACAGATCACCGGTGGCGTTGCAGCCATTGATGCCTCCACCGATATCAGCAATGTCAGCGGCCGCTCCGCTGGCAGCAACAAAGGCGATATGGTGCCTTTCACTGCCGTGCCTTTCGGTTTCTACACCAATAAGCTCAACGACCAGTGGGCTGTCGGCTTCGGCGTCTATGCGCCGTTCGGCCTGGTGACCGACTACGAAAGCGGCTTCCAGGGCCGTGGCTTTGGCAGCAAGAGCGAAGTGAAAGTCATCACCTTGCAACCGACCGTCAGCTACGCCTTCAACGACCGCGTTTCCGTGGGTTTTGGCCCGACCATCAACCGCATCGCCGGCACCCTGGAATCGGACCTGACGCTGAACCCTCGCGCGCCAGACACCAATATCAAGATCAAGGGTGACGACACCGCGCTGGGCTTCAACATCGGCGTACTGGTCCAAGCCACCGATACCACCCGTGTCGGCCTGACCTACCACTCCAAGGTCAGCTACAAGCTGGACGGCCACACCGAAGTCACCGCACCGACCGCGACCTCGCCGTTCCTGCGCAGCAACCGCTATGACGCCTCGCTGAAAATCGACACACCTGAGTCCTACGACCTGTCCGTCACTCAAGACCTGACCGACGCGTGGAAACTCTATGCCGGTGCAACCTGGACACGCTGGAGCCGCCTGAAAGACATCACCGTCAAGAACGAAGGCGTCAGCGGCGCTACTGGCGGCGCGCTTGCCCCAGGCTTGGTCAGCACAATCAAGGAAGACCAGAACTGGCACGACACCTGGGCCTACGCCGTGGGTACTTCGTACCAGCTCACCAAGCAAGTGGTACTGCGTACCGGCCTGACATTCGACCAGTCGCCTACCAACAACACGGATCGCTCACCGCGCATCCCGACCGGCGACCGTACTATCTTCAGCCTGGGCCTGGGCTACCAGGTCATGGATAACATGACCATCGACCTGGCCTACTCCTACCTGAAGGAAGAGGACGTCAAGATCTCGCGCTCCAACCAATTGGCCAGCTACAACGCCAAGTATGAAAACAGCGCCAACGGTTTCGGCTTGGGCATGACCTACAAGTTCTAACCGCAGTCGTATAAAAAAGCCCCGCTCTCCTGTGAAGGAGGCGGGGCTTTTGTTTGGCTGACGGTCAGGGTTTGGAAGCCAATGCCTGTTCCACCGCCTTGATCAGCTCCGGACTGTCCGGCTTGGTCAGGCTAGAAAAACTGGCAACCAGATTGCCCTGGCGATCCACTACATACTTGTAGAAGTTCCACTTGGGCGCGGCGTCGGCCTGCTGTGCAAGCACCTTGAACAGGTGCACCGCATCCGGCCCCTTGACCTTCTGCGGCTCGGTCATGGTGAAGGTCACGCCATAATTCACGTAGCAGACCTTGGCGGTTTCTTCCCCGGTCTTGGCTTCCTGTTTGAAGTCATCGGACGGCACGCCGATCACTTCCAGACCTTCGCCCTTGTAGCGCTGATACAACGCTTCCAGGCCCTTGAATTGCGGGGCAAAGCCGCAGAAGCTCGCCGTGTTGACGATCACCAAGGGTTTGCCAGCGAATTGCTGGCACAGGTCGATGGATTCCTTGGCCCGCAGCTTGGGCAGTTGGCCCTCCAGCAACGGTGGGCAACTGGCGGCCATCGCCACGCTGCCAATAGCCATCAGGACGGGTACAGCGAGCCAGCGCATCTGCATGTCAAAAGTCCTTGAGTCAGTTCAGACCCACAACTTAGCAGATCGCCATGCCCAGTTGCATCAACGCCAGGCCGCCCCGTTGCCAACCCCACCAGGCCAGCAGCAACAACCCCAGCCCCACAGCCAACAGCATAAGACGCGCTGTCATGCTCATGCCGCCTCCATCTGCGCCTGAATACGCGCCACCGGCCGCTCACGCACCGGCCAATTCAGCGCGGCGGCGAGCAGGCTGAGTAAAATTGCTACCTGCCAGATCAAATCGTAGCTGCCGGTTCGATCATAGACCACCCCGCCCAGCCATCCACCGAGGAACGAGCCAAGCTGGTGGAACAGGAACACAATCCCGCCGAGCATCGAGAGGTTGCGCACCCCAAACAGGGTCGCGACGGTGCCATTGGTCAGTGGCACCGTGGACAACCACAGGAATCCCATCGCCATGCCAAACAGATACGCCGTGACTTCGGTGACCGGCGCCCACAGGAACAACACAATCACTACCGCCCGCAACAGATACAAGCCGGTGAGCAGACGCGGCTTGGACATGCGGCCACCGAGCCAACCCGCCGTGTAGGTGCCAAATACGTTGAACAGGCCAATCAAGGCCAGCACCGTGGTGCCCACCGTGGCCGGCAGGTGCTGGTCGACCAGGTACGCCGGCAAGTGCACACCGATAAACACCACTTGGAAACCGCACACAAAAAAGCCGAAGGACAGCAGCCAGAAGCCGGAGTGAGAACAAGCCTCTTTCAGCGCTTCACCCAGGGTTTGCTGGCCCACCGCGACCGCCAGCGGCCGGTCCTTGAGCATGGCGACCAGCGGCAGGATCAACGCCACCATCAAGCCCAGCGCCAGCAAGGCGGCCGACCAGCCCAGCCAACCAATCAAGCCGAGGGTGCCGGGCACCATGGCGAACTGGCCGAACGAGCCGGCGGCGCTGGCAATGCCCATGGCCATGCTGCGTTTTTCTGGCGCAACGGCGCGGCCAACCACGCCGAGAATCACCGAGAACGAGGTGCCGGACAGGCCAATGCCAATCAGCAAACCTGCGCTCAACGACAGTGACCACGCGGAGTCGGACATGCCCATGAGCACCAGGCCGACGGCGTACAACACCCCGCCGACAAACACCGCCTTGGTCGCGCCGAAACGGTCGGCCAAGGCCCCGGTAAATGGCTGCGCCAAGCCCCAGATCAGATTCTGCAAAGCGATGGCAAAGGCAAAGGTTTCACGCCCCCAACCGAATTCGCTGCTCATCGGCGCCAGGAACAGGCCAAAGCCATGCCGTACGCCCAAGGACAACGCCAGGATCAGCGCACTCCCTAAAAGGACCCAACCACTGGTGCGCCACATCGAGGTCATTTCTTATTCTCCGTTCGCGGGTATATACCCGCTTGTAGTCGAACAAACCGCCATTCAGGCGAGTTCATCCAGCAAGGCCAACAACATTTCGCGCTTTTCGGCGCCGAGCTTATCAATCAATTTCTGTTGCGCCGCTTCCCAAGCCGGTAACGCGGCAGTCAGCCGCTCTTGCCCTGTGGCAGTCAACACCACCAGGCGGTTGCGCAAATCGTCACCCTCGACCAACTGCACCAGCCCCTCACCTTCCAGGACGCGCAGGTTGCGCCCCAGGGTGCTGCGATCCAGGCCCATGGCGTCCGCCAGGCTGGAAATGCTCGGCTGGTCGAGACGCTGCAGGTTGCACAACAGAGAATACTGGGCAACGTTGATCCCGAAGCCGTCGAGAGCGCCGTCGTAGTGCCTGCTGACGCCACGGGCAGCGCGTCGCAGGTTGGTGCATAAACATTGGGAGGCAAGCATAGAGCGTGTATATACCCGGAGTTAATCAATTGCAAGAAAGCGTTACAGCGCCAGCCCGACCAGTACCGCGACTTCAAGCAGCTCCAGCAGTGCGCCAGCAGTGTCGCCGGTGGTACCGCCCAGACGCTTGACCATCAACTGGCGCAGCCATACGAAACACAGTGCCGCCAGCAACACCGCGATACCGCCGCTGAAACCGCCGATCAGAATGCAGGCCAACCCGCTGAGGATCAGCACCTGTTGGCCGACAATTCGCGGCAGATGATCTGACAGTGCCTGGCCCAATCCGCCCGCCCGCACATAGCGCGTGCTGAGAAACAGCGCCAGCATCGAAGCGCGTCCGATCAAGGGCGCCAGGATCAACGCGGCGCCATTGCGTTGTTCGATCAACGCCACCAACGCGCTGAACTTGAGCAGCAGCACCAGCCCCAGGGTGACCACCGCAATCGGGCCGCTGCGCGGGTCTTTCATGATGCTGAGGGTGCGCTCGCGGTCGCCAAAACCTCCCAGCCAGGCATCGGCGCTGTCGGCCAGGCCGTCCAGGTGCAGGCCACCGCTGAGCAACACCCAGGCTGTGAGCAGCAACGCGGCGTGCAACAGCAACGGGGCGCCCTGCAACAACTGATTGAGGCCCCATAACAGCACGCCGAACAGCAACCCAACCAGCGGATAAAACAACAACGAACGGCCCAGTTCTTGAGGTTGCGGCATGCCCGGCAAGCGAATGGGCAGACTGCTGAGAAATTGCAGGGCGATCCAGAACGGCAGCATCGTCAGAGTCCTTCCTTCAACACACCATCGGCTTCAACCTGCAGGCCGAACAAGGCACCGTGACCCACTTCAACATTCAGCAGTTGCTCACGGGGCAACCCTCGCGCCTGCGCCAGCAGCAGGCGCATCACACCGCCATGACTGACCAACAGCACCCGCTGGCCCGCGTACGCCTGATGCAGCCGGGCGACAGCGCCAAGCACGCGCTCGGAAAACTGGATGACAGGCTCACCCTCCGGCGGCGTGAAGCCATAGGGGTTGGCCCAGAACAAGCCCAGCCCTTCGGCATCGGTATCCATCAACGCGGCCGCACTCTGCCCTTCCCAGGCGCCGAAGTGAAGCTCCTGCAAGTCAGGCTCCAGACTCACCGGCAAATCAAGTTGCGTCCCCAGCTCCCGGGCGAACAGAGCGCAGCGTTGCAGCGGCGAGCTGATCAGCCGATCCCAGGGCCCTTGCCCCACCACTGCGTCGCGCATCTGCTGCCAGCCGTTGGCGGTCAGCGCATCGTCCAGGCTGCCACGCAGGCCGCCGCCCAGCTCGGTTTCGCCGTGGCGCAGCAGGTCCAGGCGCAAGGTCATGCGGGGCGATCCGCCACGGCGGCTTCGGCGAAGGTCGCCATCTGCCCGTGCAGCGCGCATGCCAGGCGCAACAAAGGCACCGCCAACGCCGCGCCGCTGCCTTCGCCCAGGCGCAGGCCCAGTTCCAGCAACGGTTGCGCATCGAGGCTGTGCAGCACATGGCGATGGCCCGGCTCGGCACCCCGATGGCCGAACACCAGCCATTCGCGGCACGCCGGGTTCAAGCGCACCGCCACCAGCGCGGCCACGCTGCAGATGAACCCATCCACCAGCACCACGATGCCTTCCTGGGCGCAGGCCAGGTAGGCGCCAACCAAGGCAGCAATTTCAAAACCGCCGAGATTGAACAGGGTTTGCAACGCATCGCTGCGCTGACCGGCGTGCAACCCCAGGGCGCGCTCGATGACCGCGACCTTGTGGCTGACCCCTGCGGCATTCAAACCGGTGCCAGGGCCTGTGAGGTCAGTGACCTGGCAATCCAGCAATGCGCAGGCCAAGGCACTGGCGGCAGTGGTATTGCCGATGCCCATCTCACCGCCGATAAAGAGTTGCGCGCCGCTTTCCAGGGCACGGCGTGCGCTGTCTCGCCCGGCTTGCAGGGCCAGTTGCCCCTGAGACTGGGTCATCGCCGGGCCATGCACGAAATTGGCCGTGCCCGCGCCGATATTCAGGTGACGAACGCCGGGCAAATCCAGGGACGGCGTGACCGTGCCGAGGTCAATCACCTCCAATTGCGCTTGCAGTTGCCGCGCCAACACGCTGATCGCCGCGCCACCGGTGACGAAGTTTTGCAGCATCTGCCCGGTGACCTCTTGGGGAAATGCCGACACGCCTTCAGCGACCACGCCGTGATCGCCGGCAAAAATCGCGATCCACAGGTGATCCACCGACGGTTTGACCTGGCCCTGCAAACCCGCCAACTGCACCGCCAGCGCCTCCAACTGACCGAGGGAGCCAGCGGGCTTGGTCAACTGCTGCTGACGCGCCAGCGCCTGTTCGTGGGTCGTGGTATCCACCGCCTTGCAGGGGTTGAGCCACCAGGAATCGGTCATAACGCAGTACCTTTCAAAGTCAGGGGCAGGCCGGCAACCGTCAGCACAACGCGCTGACATTGCTCGGCCAAGGCTTGATGCAGCCAACCGGCTTCATCCACATAACGGCGAGTCAATTCGCCCAGCGGCACGACACCCAGACCGGTCTCGTTGCTGACAAAAATGATTTCCCCCGGCAGCGAAGCCAGGGTTTGCAACAGTTGATCACGCTCGCACGCAAGGCGCGCCGGGTCTTCGAGCATCAGAAGATTGGTGAGCCATAAGGTCAGGCAATCCACCAGCAGGCAGCGATCAGTGGCGGCGTTTTCCTGTAGCACACGCGCTAGGTCGATGGGCTCTTCAACCAGGCCCCAATGGTCGGGACGACGCTGGCGGTGCAAAGTGACACGCTCGTTCATCTCACCGTCGAGCGGCTGGCTGGTGGCGATATAAATGACGGCAAGCCCGCTCTCTGCGGCAAGCTTTTCGGCCAGACGGCTCTTGCCCGAACGGGCGCCGCCGAGGATCAATTGATACATGCAAAGGCCCCTGGCAAACGATGTGGGAGCGGGTTTGCTCGCCAATTAGGGTGCATCAGTGAATGCACCTATGGCTGACCCACCGCATTCGCGAGCAAGCCCGCTCCCACAGTTAAGTTGTGGCGTGCCAGGTGGACACGAGGCGGTCGCCAGAGCGCTATCGCAGGCAAGCCAGCTCCCACAGGAAACCTGATCGGCTTTTGCGCAGGCTTTTGATTTTGATCTCAGGCGCCCCGTTAAACCACGCTGGCCGAACGCAGGCTTGAATCCGTGGGTAACCCGGCAGGACGCCGGGTTAGCCGCACTGGGCCAGGGATGGCCCATTGCGGCGGCCCACGGATTCAAGCCGGAGAGAGGGCACACCGAGCCTAGGCGAGGTGCCGAGTGGTGGGGCGAGGACCTTTTGGTTACTTTTGGGTCCTTCCAAAAGTGACCCGCTGTAAGAGCGGAACCATAAGTGGTCGTTGCCGCAGCAATGGATATGTACACCGATCCACCGCTATCGCCGGCAAGCCAGCTCCCACAACTGGGTCGTGTGAACACCGTCAGATCCCACATAGCTTGCGCAACAAATCGGTGTCCAAGTGATGCTCCACCAAGTCCGCCAGCCGCTCGATATCGCGCTCGCGTAGGCCGTGATAATCCACCTCCTGCACATCCTGCAACCCGGCCCAACGCAGCAACGCGCTGCACGCCGCCGGAGTCTCGAACAACCCATGCAGGTAGGTGCCTAGAATTTGCCCATCGGCACTCTGCGCGCCATCACTACGGCCATCGTCCAGCAGCACCGCAGCGCTTGCCAGGGCAGCGCCGGAGGTCACCCCCGCATGGATTTCATAACCGCTGACGTCGGCATCTTCCAATACCAGACGCCCACGCACATTGCGCAGTTGTTTCTCTTGTTCCAGGGTGGTGCTGAACGCCAGCAACCCAAGGCCGTCGCTGGAACCGGCCAGCCCTTCCAGGCCCAACGGGTCGTGGACTTGCTCGCCGAGCATCTGCAAGCCGCCGCAGATCCCCAGTACCTTGCCGCCATAACGCAGATGCCGCGCCACGGCGGTGTCCCAGCCATTGGCACGCAGATAGGCCAGGTCACTGCGCACGCTTTTCGAGCCCGGCAGGATGATCAGGTCAGCAGCAGGTATCGCCTGGCCCGGCCCGACGAACTGCAAGTCCACCTGGGGGTGCAAGCGCAGCGGGTCGAAGTCGGTATGGTTGCTGATGCGCGGCAGCACCGGCACCACCAGCTTGAGCACCTGGGCGGCCTTGTCGATCTGGCGCTGGTCGATGCCGTCTTCCGCCTCCAGGTGCAGGTCCATCACGTAGGGCAGCACGCCGACTACCGGTTTGCCGGTGCGCGCTTCGAGCCAGTCCAGGCCTGGTTGCAGCAACGCGATATCGCCGCGAAAACGGTTGATGATGAAGCCCTTGACCCGGGCCTGCTCACTGGGCGACAGCAGCTCCAGGGTGCCGACCAGATGGGCGAACACGCCGCCGCGGTTGATGTCCGCGATCAACAGCACCGGGCAGTCCACCGCTTCGGCGAAGCCCATGTTGGCAATGTCATTGGCACGCAGGTTGATCTCGGCCGGTGAGCCCGCGCCTTCGACGATCACCACCGGGTAGGCCTGGCTCAAACGCGTGTGGGAGGCCAGCACCGCTTGCATCGCAATGGCTTTGTAGTCGTGATAGGCCACAGCATTCATGCTGGTGACAGCACGGCCATGGATGATCACTTGGGAGCCGGTGTCGCTGTTGGGCTTGAGCAACACCGGGTTCATGTCGGTGTGGGGTGCCAGGTTGGCAGCCTGGGCCTGCACCGCCTGGGCACGGCCGATCTCGCCGCCTTCGGCGGTCACCGCGCTGTTGAGCGCCATGTTCTGCGGCTTGAACGGCACCACCGCGACACCCTGGCGTACCAGCCAGCGACACAGCGCAGTCACCAGAGTGCTTTTTCCGGCGTCGGAGGTGGTGCCCTGCACCATCAACGTGGTCATGTGGCGTCCTTGTAGGCGGCCAGGGCTTCGTCAAGGCGCAGCCAGTCGGCGTCGGTGCCGGGCAGGCCCAAGCGCACGCTGCTGTTGTGCACAAACAAGCGCAGCAGGATGCCGCGTTGGGCCATGAACTCGTACAGCCGTTCAGCGTGGGGGGTAATCAACCACTGGAACAATGCGCAGCCACCGTGAGGTTGAAGGCCGCGGCGCTCAAGCAACTCGAACAGACGCTGGCCGGCTGCGATGCAACGACTGCGCTGGCGCGCATGCCCGTCGGTGTCGCGCAGGCACACTTGGCCCAGCACCCGCGTCGGACCACTGACAGCCCAGGGCCCGACCTGCTCGGCCAACAGCTTGAGCAACTTGCGCTCGGCCAGCACAAAGCCCAGGCGCACGCCGGCCAGGCCGAAGAACTTGCCGAATGAGCGCAGCACGATCAAGCCGACCTGATCGGCATGGCTGGCCAGGCTCAAGTCCGGGGTCACGTCAATGAATGCCTCGTCCACCACCAGCCAGCCACCGCGCTGGGCCAGCCGCGCATGCCAGTCCAGCAGGCGTTGCGGGCTCAGGCTCAAGCCGGTGGGGTTGTTGGGGTTGACCACGACCAGCACGTCGAGGCTGTCGAGAAAGAAGTCGACTTCCTGCTCCTGCACTTCACGCACCACATAACCGGCACGGCGCCAGGCTTCGGCGTGCTCGGCGTAACAGGGCGAAAGCACGCCGACCTTACCGGACCGACGCAGGCGCGGCAGCAGTTGAATCGCTGCCTGGGAACCCGGCACCGGCAGCAACGGGCCGGCACCGTAATAATCGCTGGCAGCCTTCTCCAAGCCGTCATCGGTTTCCGGCAAGCGCGCCCAGGCACGCAAGGGAATCTCGGGGATCGGCCACGGCCAGGGCGCCAGGCCGCTGGACAGGTCAAGCCAATCCGCTTCGGCAATGCCGTACTCAATCGCGGCCTTGCGCAGCCGACCACCATGTTCAAGCATAGATTTGCGCCCCCACGCACAGGACCAGCAGCCACAACCATACGCCGCGCTGCACCAGTTGCCAGCCGCGATCAATGGAATCGGCGTCGGCCGGCGGGCCTTCGCCCAATGGCGGGCGCTGATGCACCTCGCCGTGATAAATCGCCGCGCCGCCGAGTTCCACACCCAAGGCTCCGGCCCCTGCCGCCATCACCGGGCCGGCGTTGGGGCTGTCCCAGGTCGGGCCCTGGGTGCGCCAGCATTTGAGCGCCAGGCGGGTTTTACCCAATAGCGCGTAGGTTAAGGCCACCAAACGCGCAGGAATATAGTTGAGCACATCATCGATCCTGGCGGCTGCCCAGCCGAAACGCTCAAAGCGCTCATTGCGATAGCCCCACATGGCGTCCAGGGTGTTGCTGAGGCGATAGAGCACCACGCCTGGCACACCGGCCACCACGAACCAGAACAACGCAGCGAATACCGCATCGCTGCCGTTCTCCAGCACCGATTCGGTGGCTGCGCGCGCGACTTCAGTGCGGTCCAGTTCGCTGGTCTGGCGGCTGACCAGGTAACTCACACGCGTGCGCGCTTCGTCCAGGTCATCACGGCGCAGGGCCTGGGCCACCGGCGTCACATGCTCGCCCAGGCTGCGCATGCCCAAGGCGCAGTACAGCGCCAGGATCTCGAGCAGCCAGCCGATATAAGGCGCCCACGACAACGCCGTGGCCAGCAGGGTCAGCGGCACCACCGCGATAAACCACGCGGTCACACCATGGCTGCGCCAGCCACGCCCGCCAGTATTGAAACGTTGTTCGATGCGCCCGGCGAAATTGCCGAACGCCACCAGCGGATGCCAGCGTCTGGGCTCACCCAGCAGCGCATCCAGCGCCACCGCAGCCACACACAGCAAGGCCACACTCATTGACTCACTCCCCACTTGTTTTCATACAGCATGTCACTTAGCGGTCGCGGCTCGGCCCAGCCCTCGAGCTGCAACATCGGTGCCGGGTAAAACTCTGCCACCGGGCCCAGGCACAACACTGCCAGGGGCTTTGCGCCGGGTGGCAAACCCAGCAACTCGGCCAGGGCCTGGGGGTCGAACAGCGAAACCCAGCCCATGCCCAACCCTTCCACGCGCGCCGCCAGCCACAGGTTCTGGATGGCGCAGGAGAGCGAGGCCATGTCCATTTCCGGCAAGGTGCGGCGCCCGAAGATGTGGCGCTCGCGATCGTCCATCAAGGCGGCGACCAGTACCTCGGCGCAGTCGCTGATGCCTTCGACCTTGAGCTTCATGAACGCATCGGAGCGCTCGCCCAAAGCTTCGGCGGTGCGCACGCGCTCTTCTTCCACCAACTGTTGAATCTGGCTGCGCAACGAACGGTCGCTGATGCGGATAAAACGCCACGGCTGCATCAGGCCGACACTGGGCGCCTGGTGCGCGGCGTGGAGCAGGCGTTGCAGCAGTTCAGGCGCGACGCTGCCACCGCGGAAGTGGCGCATGTCGCGGCGTTCGGCGATGGCGCGATAGACGGCCTCGCGATCGGCTTGGGGGAAAGCGTTGTCAGTCATGGCCTCATCGGGGGCAAGCCCCCTCCCACATTTGGAATGCATTCCCCTGTGGGAGCTGGCTTGCCTGCGATAGCTGTCTCAAGGTCTGGCGCGAACAACGCGGCCACCGCGCCAGGATTCGACGGAAAATAAAAGTGCACATAGGACGCCGTCATCCGCCCCTGTCGATAGACCGCCTCGGCACCGCGCCCGCCGTTAGGGCTAAGCCCACGGGCAATCGGCGCCCATTCGGTACTGGTCAGAGAATGATGATAGGTATGCCCACGCAACGTCCCCTCCGGTAGCTCAACGCTTTGCAGCGCCAGGGCCGCGAGTTTCTTCTGCATCACCGCATCGCCTTGCAACAAGCCAACCAGTTCGGCGCGCCTACCCTCCACATCGGTCAAGGAGTCGAGCAGATAGAGCATGCCGCCACATTCAGCGAGCAGTGGTTTGCCAGCGGTGTGATGAGCACGGATGGCGTCCAGCATCGAGGTATTGGCCGACAATGCCTGGTGATGCAGTTCCGGATACCCGCCGGGCAAATAGAGGCTATCCGCTTCAGGCAATTGGCGATCATGGATCGGTGAAAAGAACTTCAACTCGGCGCCCATCGCCCGCAGCAAATCCAGGCTGGCGCCGTAGGTAAAGGCAAAGGCTTCGTCACGGGCCACGGCAATCCGCACACCGGCCAGCAAGGGCTCGGCCTCGACCACTTGCGGCGCGGCAAAGGTCACCGGCGGCGGCAGGGCCACTTCGCAACTGCTGCCCAACGCCTGGGCGGCAGCATCCAAGCGTATATCAAGGTCATTCAGTTCGCTGGCTTGCACCAGGCCCAGGTGGCGGCTGGGCAGTTCGATGCCGGTCTCACGGGATAACGCGCCGTACCAACGCAAGCCCTCAGTGAGGCTGCCTTCAAGCAATTGCGCATGGCGCAGGGTGCCGACGCGGTTGGCCAGCACGCCGGCGAATGGCAGGTCGGGCTGATAGCGCGCCAGCCCCAGGGCCAGGGCGCCGAACGTCTGGGCCATAGCCGTGCCATCAATCACGCCCAGCACCGGTACACCGAAGTGCCGCGCCAGGTCAGCGCTGGAAGGCGTGCCGTCGAACAGGCCCATCACGCCTTCGATGAGGATCAGGTCAGCCTCCCCCGCCGCCTCCCAGAGCAGGCGGCGGCTTTCCTGCTCGCCCACCATCCACATGTCCAACTGGTACACCGGCGCGCCACTGGCACGCTCGTGGATCATCGGGTCGAGAAAGTCCGGCCCGCATTTGAACACGCGCACCTTGCGTCCCAGGTTGCGGTGCAAACGGGCGAGCGCGGCGGTGACCGTGGTTTTGCCCTGGCCGGACGCCGGAGCGGCGATCAATACGGCCGGGCAATGACGGGGCTGATTCAAAGTTCGACGCCTTTCTGTGCCTTGATACCGGCCTGGAACGCGTGCTTGAGCATGCCCATTTCGGTGACGGTGTCGCCCATTTCGATCAGCTCAGGCTTGGCGCCACGGCCGGTGACCACCACATGCTGCATGGGCGGGCGGGCTTGCAGGTCGCTGAGTACCTGGTCCAGGTCAAGGTAACCGTGCTTGAGGGCGATGTTCAGTTCATCCAGCACCACCAAGCCGATAGAGGGGTCATTCAACATGGCCCGGGACACCGCCCAAGCCGCTTCGGCAGCGGCGATATCGCGCTGGCGATCCTGGGTTTCCCAGGTGAAGCCTTCGCCCATCACATGAAAGTGCACCTGCTCGGGGAAGCGGCGGAAAAACAATTCTTCGCCGGTGCTGTTACGCCCCTTGATGAACTGCACCACACCGCATTGCATGCCATGCCCCATGGCCCGGGCCAACATGCCGAACGCCGAACTGCTCTTGCCTTTGCCATTGCCGGTCAGCACCAGCAGCAGGCCGCACTCATTGGGGGAATTGGCGATGCGCTCGTCAATCACGGCTTTTTTGCGCAGCATGCGCGCCAAGTGGCGTTCGTCGCGGTCGGGGGAATCAGTCATGGCAGCTCTCCGTTGGGGCTGGACAAAAACGGCGGGCAGGAAAAAGAAAAAACAGACAGCCAAGCATCGCCCACCGTGATGCTGTTGGATGATCCAGGCCGGTCTCCGGGCTCATGAGTGGCGCTTTTGATAGCAAGCAGCCGAGGGTGCGCCTTCCCATATCGCACGCGATACAGTGGCAAACAGCACCGTCTTGACTCATTTACCGTTGCGGGGGCAGCGCCGGAATCGCGGCGGCACTGTGTACAAGTGCGCTCACTCACCGGCTTCCCTGTTTCACTCTGTCGACGCGCGCGCCACAGAGCACCTGGAACAAGCCGCGAAGGTTAGTGGGTTGGGGGTGGAGCGTCAATTAAAGCTGGCCTTGTACTTGAACCATCTGCCGTTCGTGCTTCTCTACCCCTACAGGTATCAAGGAGAAAACCATGCCTAAAACCCGACTCGCCCTACTGATCATGTTCGCCGGTAGCCTCGCTGCATGCGGCGAAAGCTCAACCCTGCAGGTCGCCGACGGCACCGGGCCCTCGCCCCGGCTGCCGGAGCCGAACAAGACGTTGATCCCCACCGTCAATATCGCCCCGGCCATCGGCTGGCCCGAAGGCGCCAAGCCAATCGCGGCCGCAGGCACCCAAGTGGCCGCATTCGCCGAAGGCCTGGATCATCCGCGCTGGCTCTACGTGCTGCCCAACGGCGACGTGCTGGTGGCCGAGACCAATGCACCGCCCAAGCCGGACGATGCCAAAGGCGTACGTGGCTGGGTGATGGAAAAGGTCATGGATCGCGCTGGCGCCGGGGTGCCGAGCCCGAACCGTATTACCTTGCTGCGCGATGCCGACCATGACGGTGTGGCAGAAACTCGCACGGTGTTCCTGGAGAACCTCAATTCGCCGTTTGGCATGACCTTGGTGGGCAACGACCTGTATGTGGCCGATTCGGATAAGTTGCTGCGCTTCCCCTATCAGCCGGGTGAAACCGCAATCACCTCCCCAGGCACCAAGGTGGTGGATTTACCCGGTGGCCCCTTGAACCACCACTGGACCAAAAATGTGGTGGCCAGCCAGGACGGCAGCAAGCTGTACGTGAGCGTCGGCTCCAACAGCAACGTCGGCGAAAACGGCCTGGAAGCCGAACAGGGCCGCGCCGCCATTTGGGAAGTCGACCGCGCCAGCGGCCAACACCGCATTTTTGCCTCCGGCCTGCGCAACCCCAACGGCATGGCGTGGGAGCCACAGAGCGGCAAGCTGTGGACGGCGGTCAACGAACGCGATGAGATCGGCAGTGACCTGGTGCCGGATTACATCACCTCGGTCAAGGATGGCGGCTTCTACGGCTGGCCTTTCAGTTATTACGGCCAGCATGTGGATGTGCGTGTCACCCCGCAGAACCTGGACATGGTCGCCAAGGCCATCGCTCCCGACTATGCGGTAGGCCCTCATACTGCGTCGCTGGGGCTGACCTTCGCCGAGGGCAGCAAACTGCCCGCTCCCTTCAGTAATGGCGCATTTATCGGCCAGCATGGTTCCTGGAACCGCAAGCCGCACAGTGGCTACAAGGTGATTTTCGTGCCCTTCGAAGGGGGCCAGCCGAAAGGGCAACCGGTGGATGTGCTGACGGGGTTTCTTGATAGCGATGAGAAAGCCATGGGCCGGCCGGTCGGCGTGGTGATAGATCAGCAGGGGGATTTGCTGGTGGCCGATGATGTGGGCAATAAGGTTTGGCGAGTGTCGGCTGTTAAGTAAATCGCCACACACCAATGTGGGAGCGGGCTTGCCCGCGATTACGGTGGCCCAGCCAACCAATCCGTTGACTGACACACTGCATTCGCGGGCAAGCCCGCTCCCACATTTTGGAGTTTTATTGATTCAGGGGTTACGCGCCAGATTCCCTGGCAACACGCGCTTGGCACTCAGGTAGGCATTCTGCCAATACGCTTTGGATAGCGTATCCAACTTCACCGTACCGCCGGTTTGAGGCGCGTGTACGAAGCGGCCCTCCCCCACATAGATGCCCGCATGGCTGACCCGCGAACCACCACCGGTAGCGAAGAACAGCAGGTCGCCGGTTTGCAGGTTTTGTTCGCTGACGTCCTGGGCACGCATCACGATCAATTCACGGGTGGTGCGCGGCAATGAGATGCCGGCAGCGTCGCGGAATACAAAGCCGATCAGGCCACTGCAATCAAACCCCGAGTCCGGTGTGTTGCCGCCCCAGCGGTAAGGTGTGCCGACCAGGCCCAGCGCACGAAAGAGCACGTCTTCGGCAGCAGGCGAGAAATTCTGGGTGGCATAGTTGAACACCGGCTTAGGCTTGACCGCGACGGGCGCGGGCGGCGGTGTACGACTGGCGCAGGCGCTGAGCAGCGCGGCGCAAACAATAAGCATCAGGCGGGCCGAGGTCGACATGTGCAGAACAATCCTGGTCTGGATGCGGCTTTCGCTGCCGAACGTTGAAAACCAGAACGCGCAAGCAAAGCTCGCGCGAACGGATGACAACAATGTCCAGGGATTCTAGCGCTTACACGTCAAACTTCAAGTATCACTTTAACTTTACTTACTAGCGGTAACCGTAGTCGGAGCCATGGCGAGTGCACGCTTGGCTTCGATGAAGGTTTTGCTCCAGTAGCTGTCACCCAGGTTATCGACCCGAACACCACCACTGCGGCGGCTGCTGGAGTGGATAAATTGGTTATCGCCCAGGTAGATACCGGCATGACTGACACGACCGCGGCCACTGGTACTAAAGAAAAGCAGATCACCGGGCTTGAGGTTGTTGCGTGCGACCAACGGTGCATTCACGTTGATCATCTCTCGTGTAGAGCGCGGCAGATTCATGCCGGCTTCTTCACGAAACAGGTAGCCAATGAAACCACTGCAATCAAAACCGGCTTCCGAGGTGCCGCCGAAACGGTAACGGGTACCGATCAAGGACATGCCGCGCTCAAGGATACTGTCGGCCAGAAGAGGCAGTTGGTAAGGCTTGCTGTCAGAGAACTCGGCGAGTTCTTTTTCGGTTGCCACCTCTTCTTCATAAACAGAAGCAGACTGTGCAGCAACGAACTTTGCCTGATTTTGAACCTGTGGTTTTTGCTGTTCTGCCACCTGCTGAGGGTGGGAGGCGCAGCCAAACAACAGGGTAACGAGTGCGAGAGGCACGAGGGGTGCGAAGCGATTTAGCATGGGCACGACCGTGGCTGATGTGTAAAGAAGCCGAGACTATGCCCTCTATCACATCGATTTGCAAATTCAATCGCGATCTATGTGACTTATCGTTTCGACTATGCCATCTAAGCCGTGATTCCATTTTTCGGTTCAGTTGCGTAGCCCCTCGGGCTCAAACGCAGGTTTTCTGACGCCTTGAAAATGCCGACACACGGGAAATCAAGACCTTACCAGCCCAAAGTTTCTTTCAGGAAAGGGATCGTCAATTTTCTTTGCGCCTGCAAGGAAGCCTGGTCGAGTTGCTCAAGCAAATCGAACAGCGCGCTCATGCTGCGGGTGCCACGGGTGAGGATAAAGTGCCCGACTTCGTCGGTCAGGTGCAGGCCACGACGGGAAGCGCGCAATTGCAACGCACGCAGCTTGTCCTCATCGGATAACGGGCGCATCTGGAAGATCAACGCCAGGGTCAGGCGCGACTTGAGGTCAGCCAGCTTCACCGGCAGTTCACGCGGCGAGGTGGACGCAGCGATCAGCAAGCGCCGGCCGCTATCGCGCAAGCGGTTGAACAGATGAAATAGCGCCTCTTCCCACTCCGGCTTGCCGGCCACTGCCTGCAGGTCGTCGAGACACACCAGTTCATATTGCTCAAGGTTATCGAAGATGCCGATCCCGCGGTCCATCAACTCGGCCAAGGGTAGATAGACCGCCGGCTCGCCCGTCTGCTCGAAACGCAGGCACGCGGCCTGCAGCAGGTGGGTACGCCCCACGCCATGCTTGCCCCACAGATAGATCAGGCTTTCAGTCCACCCGGCGTCGGCTTCGCAAAGCCGCTCCACATAGCCGAGTGCAGCGGCATTGGCGCCTGGGTAGTAGTTGATAAAGGTAGCGTCATCACGCAGACGCACACCTAGGGGCAGCTGAATCGGTTTCATGCTGACTGAACGGCTCCCATCGAACCGTTAGTGGCCTCTATGTAAAGTTTGCAAAGTTTATACCCGTGACGCCGGGCGCACAATGCAGCAGACCACAAGCAAAATCAAAGGTTTGCGTTAACCCGGAGGTTTTACGCAGTTTGTTTGACGCACCCCGGGGCCAGAAACAACAAACCCGGCCAGGGCCGGGTTTGTGACACCGCGATTACAACTCGGGCTCATCCACCCCGGTATACACGTCCGAATCCTTGTACAGGTCGTGCACATGGCGCACCAGCACCATGATCACCGCCGCCACCGGCAGCGCCAACAGGATGCCGGTAAAGCCGAACAGCTCGCCACCCGCCAAAATCGCAAAGATCACTGCCACCGGGTGCAGGCCGATTCGATCGCCCACCAGCAGTGGCGTCAGCACCATGCCTTCCAAGGCCTGGCCCACCATGAACACTGCGACAATCCCCAGCATCGGGTACAGGTCGCCGCCGAACTGGAACAGCCCGGCCACCAGCGCCGCGCCGATGCCGATCACAAAGCCCATGTAGGGCACGATGGCCGCCAGGCCCGCGATCAAGCCGATCAACAGCCCCAGCTCCAAGCCGATCGCCATCAGGCCGGCAGCGTAAATCACCCCCAGGGCCAGCATCACCAGCAACTGGCCACGCACGAACGCACCCAATACCTCATGACACTCCGCTGCCAGGGAAACAACACGCTCTTCCCGGTCGCGGGGGAGCAGGCTGCGGATCTTGGCCATCATGATGTCCCAGTCTCGCAGCAGGTAGAACGCCACCACCGGGATCAGCACCAGGTTGGTCAACCAGCCGATCAGCGCCAGGCTCGACGCAGTCGCCTGGCTGAGCACCACCGTGACGATATCGGTGGTCTTGTCCATGTGCTCGCTGATGGCCGCCTTGACCTTGTCGAACTTCCAGAAGCCATCCGCCAGCCCGAACTTGGACTGGGCCCACGGCATCGCCGTGTGCTGCAACCAGTCGAGCATCTGCGGCGCCAGCTCATAGAGGCGAAACAGCTGCTTGGCCAACATCGGCACCAATATCAACACCAGCGCCGTGATGATCAACGTGAACAGCGCAAACACCGTGATCACGCCCCAGGTGCGCGACATGCCGACTTTTTCCAGGCGATCCACCACGGGATCGAACAGATAGGCGAGCAGTAGCGCCACCAGGAACGGCGTCAGGATCGAATGCAGCAAGAACACAAAACCGCACAGCAGGACAATCCCGCCAAGCCACACCCAACGACGCGTATCCGCCATAAACCACTCCATCTGTTTTTTACGCCCTTCTTCTATATAGAAGGAGGACCACTAGTTACCAACGAAAACGCAGTTGCGCCTGGGGCTCAGATGCAACAGCCGGTTGCGTGCCATCGATCACGGCTGGCTGGGCCGGGGCTTCGCCAGCAGGAATTTCCTGCAGCTTGGCCAGGCTCAATTGGGTGCGCAGTTGTTCGGCGCTGCCATTGACGCGATACACAATCCGATTGCCATCCACCCACTGCGGCTGGCCGCCAAAGGGCTCCAGCAAACGACCCAGGGCGGCGTAGCGCTCAAGGTTCATGCCTTGTACTTCAAGCAGTTGCTCAGTGCTCACGCCCGGCTTGACCGCAAAGCGTGGCGCCAGCTTTTGGCTGACCGCCAGCAATACCGCATCGGCGAGCGCGGCAGTGTCAGCGCCTTGGGCGGTGCCCTCCTCAGCCTTGTCGCCCAGCCACAGGCGCCATTTGGCCTGCCATTGACTGCCTTCCTGGCGCGCATGCACCGCCAGCAAAGCATCGGCACCGTAACGCTCGGAGGCTGCGCGCAAAGGCGTGGCGTCGGGGCTTTCAAGATTCGGCGCGGTGGCGACTACCTGTTCATCCAGGTCTCCCAACGGCAAGCGCAGCGGCAGCCCCCTGTGTTGCGCGGCTCGGCGCAGGGCCTGGGCAACGGCCTGGCCATCGCCGACCAGGCTGCTGCCTTCAGTTGAATCGTTCAGCCACCAACCCAGGATCGACGGCCGGTTGCTGCCCCAGATCGACAGGCCGGCATCACGCAATGCGCGGTCGGTGCTGACCGGGTCGAAGTCCACTTGCAGGCTTTCCGGCGGTCCGGCGTCGTAGCCGTACTGGCTGATGATTTGTTGCGGGTCTTTGCGGATCGCTGCCAGGCCCGGGCCATCGGCGGCCTTGGCGTCGCCGGTCAGGCGGATCACCAGGGTCTGCACGGCACGCTGGGTGGCCTGGTCGCGCTCTTGGGGCGACTGGCTGCTGACCGGTTCAAGTACTTGATAGAGGCCATTGAGGGTTTCGGCATGACTCGCCAGGCTGACCAACGACAAACAGCCCACAAAGAAGAATTTACACAGACGCATGGAAGATTCCCGAACGACAAATTTAGCGGTTGGAACAGACCGCGTGATCTCGGTTTGGCAAGGCTGTGACACAGCGACCGGTAAAACATTCACAGGGTCCCGGTAAGTTTTCATACTGTCATAACGCTAGCGAGCTCAAGGCTATACCTTAATACGCACGATTACCGGCCCGATTTGCATTTTTTTGAGCTCATATGCCCTGCCCGTCGGCCCGAGGATGGCCGCTGCCCCTCAAGCCTGATAAAATCGCGCGCCTTCGCAGACCGTCAACGGCAGGGCCCTTTCCAAAAGCCCCCGCCCGCCCGGTCGTTACCCAGAAATCCCCCCTAAAGGCCTGGATCATGAGCAAGCAACCCTCCCTGAGCTACAAGGACGCCGGTGTAGACATCGACGCCGGTGAAGCATTGGTCGAACGCATCAAGAGCGTCGCCAAGCGCACTGCGCGCCCTGAAGTCATGGGTGGCCTGGGCGGTTTTGGCGCCCTCTGCGAAATCCCGGCCGGCTACAAGCAGCCTGTACTGGTGTCCGGCACCGACGGCGTAGGCACCAAGCTGCGCCTGGCCCTGAACCTGAACAAGCACGACAGCATCGGCATCGACCTGGTCGCCATGTGCGTCAACGACCTGGTGGTGTGCGGCGCCGAGCCGCTGTTCTTCCTCGACTACTACGCCACCGGCAAGCTCAATGTCGAGACCGCGACCCAGGTCGTGACCGGCATCGGCGCCGGCTGCGAATTGTCGGGTTGCTCCCTGGTCGGCGGTGAAACCGCTGAAATGCCAGGCATGTACGAAGGCGAAGACTACGACCTGGCCGGCTTCTGTGTCGGTGTGGTGGAAAAAGCCGAGATCATCGACGGCTCCAAAGTAGCTGCTGGTGACGCCCTGCTCGCCCTGCCATCGTCCGGCCCGCACTCCAACGGCTACTCGCTGATCCGCAAGATCATCGAAGTGTCCGGCGCCGACATCGAGAACATCCAGCTCGACGGCAAGCCACTGACCGACCTGTTGATGGCGCCCACCCGCATCTACGTCAAGCCACTGCTCAAGCTGATCAAGGACACCGGCGCCGTCAAAGCCATGGCCCACATTACCGGTGGCGGCCTGCTAGACAACATCCCGCGCGTACTGCCAAAAGGTGCCCAGGCGATCGTCGACGTGGCCAGCTGGCAGCGCCCGGCAGTCTTCGATTGGCTGCAGGAAAAAGGCAACGTCAACGAAACCGAAATGCACCGCGTGCTGAACTGCGGCGTAGGCATGGTGATCTGCGTCGCGCAGGAACACGTTGAAACCGCGTTGAACGTGCTGCGTGAAGCCGGCGAACAACCTTGGGTCATTGGCCAGATCGCCACTGCTGCCGAAGGCGCAGCCCAGGTTGAACTGAAGAACCTCAAGGCTCACTGATGCCCCAGACCTGTGATGTCGTGGTG
The DNA here is from genome assembly GCF_012985385.1 of Pseudomonas sp. WS 5503. NCBI lineage: Bacteria > Pseudomonadati > Pseudomonadota > Gammaproteobacteria > Pseudomonadales > Pseudomonadaceae > Pseudomonas > Pseudomonas sp. WS 5503. The sequence continues at coordinate 201,772 of NZ_JAAQWI010000004.1, read as the reverse complement.
CTGCTTTCCGGCACCGGCAGTAACTTGCAGGCCCTGATCGACAGCACGCGCACCGGCGACAGCCCGGTGCGCATCGCTGCGGTGATTTCCAACCGCAGCGACGCCTACGGTCTGCAACGCGCCCGAGACGCGGGTATCGACACCCGCGCTCTGGATCACAAGGCGTTCGAAGGTCGCGAGGCCTTCGACAGCGCCTTGATCGAACTGATCGACGCCTTCAACCCCAAACTTGTTGTCCTTGCCGGTTTCATGCGCATCCTCAGCGCAGATTTCGTCCGGCACTACGAAGGGCGCCTGCTCAATATCCACCCCTCCCTGCTGCCCAAGTACAAAGGCATGCACACCCACCAGCGCGCTCTCAACGCCGGCGACCGTGAACATGGCTGCAGCGTGCACTTTGTGACCGAGGAACTCGATGGCGGGCCTCTGGTCGTACAGGCAGTGGTTCCGGTAGAGTCAGGCGACTCGGCGCAGACGCTTGCGCAACGGGTTCATACCCAGGAACACAGGATTTACCCGCTGGCTGTTCGCTGGTTTGCCGAAGGACGGTTGATTCTTGGCGACCAGGGTGCATTATTGGACGGCCAGTTACTCGCGGCCAGCGGCCACTTGATTCGAACCTAGGAGATTTTATGCGTCGCGCCCTGCTTTTCGCTTTTGCGCTGTTCGCTTTGCCTGCCGTACAAGCGGCAGACCTTCACCCCTTCTCCGTCAGCTACACCGCCGACTGGAAACAACTGCCCATGAGCGGTTCGGCTGAACGCAGCCTGAGCAAGAATGGCGACGGTACCTGGACCTTGAATTTCAAGGCCTCGATGATGATTGCCAGCCTGACCGAAACCAGTGTGATCCTGTTCGACAAGGACACCCTGCAACCCAAGAGCTACAGCTTCGAACGCGGCGGCCTGGGCAAGGCGAAGAAGATCAATCTGGACTTCGACCAGAGCGCCAAGAAAGTCACCGGCTTTGAAAACAAAGACCCGGTCAATGTCACGCTCGAAAGCGGCATGCTCGACAAGTCCACCTACCAACTTGCTCTGCAACGCGATGTTGCCGCGGGCAAGAAGAGCATGAGCTACCGCGTGGTTGAGGGTACTGATACCGATACCTACGACTTCCGCGTAATCGGCTCGGAAAAGGTCCAGACCAAGGTCGGTTCGATCGACGCGATCAAGGTCGAGCGCGTGCGCGACCCGTCGCAGAGCAAGCGCATCACACAGATGTGGTTTGCCAAGGACCAGGGCGGCATTCTGGTTGCCCTGCGTCAGGTTGAGACTGACGGCAAGGAGTACAACATCATGCTGCAAGATGGCACTGTTGACGGTAAGGCCGTCAAAGGCAGCTGATTGCTGATGCACCGGAAAAGAGCCTCGCTGAATGCGGGGCTTTTTTTTGCCTGGGATTTCGGGGGGAGCCACTACCACTCGCAGGCAGGCCAGATCCCACATTGGAATGCATTTCCCGGTGGGAGCTGGCTTGCCTGCGATAGCGGCGGCAGAACCAAACTCGATAAACAGGCCGATCCCAACATGAAACTTTTGTCATAAATCCCTTGCAGCTGCGGCGCAATGTCGCGGTTTACGAGGCCTGCAGCATTGTTGCGTTCCCCGCAATGAATTATTGCGCGCAAAATCGGTTTACTTAGCAAGCTAACAAATCATATAACAGAACCCTGCGACGACTTGCCGCAGATCAACCAGAGATTGGAGCAAGCAGATGACTGTAAAAGTAACTGAACGCGACGATGAACATATGTCCCATGAGGCAGTAGGCCACGGGATTCACATCTGGGATGTCCATCAGCAAGACGTATTGGTCGGCATGTTTCACAACGAGAGCGACGCCAACAATTATAAAAACGAGCTCGAAACTCTCGAACTGCAACGCCAGGCAAAAAGCTCCTGAAGTTCTGAAATCATGTTGACGCCCGGCCCACGCAGCCGGGCCGTCTACAAGAAACCGCGCCTTTGGAGCGCGGTTTTTTTATTAAGAGACTCCACCTTTACGTTGATTCCGGCCACCCATGCCCGAAGCATCATCGCCGTAAATTAATGTAACAAAAGTACACACAAATAATGATTCTCGATATCATTCGTGCGCCTTTCATTCAGGCTGACGATCAGGGAATCAATTTGATGCACGGAAATAGCAGGAAGCCAGAAAATGCGTTACTGGAACGCTGGAGCGAAGCACTTGCCACTGCGCAATTTCAGACCAGCCACGTCACCCTCGAAGCCCTGATCAATACGCTGGCACCTGCCGCCGAACGTAGCTTCCAACGCCTGATCCAAGCATTGTTTCGTGAAAGCCTGCTGGACCCCAGCGCTCTCCTTTATGACGAACATGGGCATTGCTCGCTGACACTGGCTTGCCAGGCCCGATTGCGTTTCGAACATTTGCACCCTGGCCGCATGGCAAGCTGGGACCTGCGTGGCGAAGTCATCCTGTTGCGCGAAGGCCAGCCCGAACAGAAAATCCAGTTCCCATCGCAGTTGTTGACGTTGCTTAACGCCAGCCTCGAGTCGCCTGCCGACCGGGAAGTGCTCAACCGCCTCAACGTAGAGATCGACGACAGCTTCATCAACGACACCTTGTGCCTCGCCTTCCATGAGCAATGGACGCTCAAGCTGCATGCGTCAATGGACCCGGTGCATCAAGACAACCTGCTGAGTCATCTCAAGAACAGCCCGAGCGTTATCAACCCGACTTCCGTGCTTGAACAGTGGGGAACATTGGGTCACCCATGGCACCCCAACTACAAGACCAAGCTGGGCCTGAATACCGCACAAGTCATCAACTATTCGCCGGAGTTCGAAGCACGCTTCCCGGTGCTGCTGTGCGCGCTGCATCGCCAGTTTGCCCATGTCGAAAAGTTGGCCGGTACCGCCGACTACTGGCAGTGGTGGAGCGAGCACTTCCCGCAGGCAGCACGGCAATTGACCGCAGCCCTGCAAGCGCAGGGCCTTCAGGCAGACGATTATCTGCCGTTGCCTGCCCACCCTTGGCAGGCACGCCAGGAGTTGCCTCAACTGTTCGCCAACGAAATCGGCGACAAACTGCTGGTGCTGACCGATATCGTCGCGTTTACTGCCCACCCCACCATGTCATTCAGAACCGTGTTGCCTGAAGGCCGTCGCGATGCACCGATGGTCAAACTGCCCGTGTCACTGCGCCTGACCAGCGTACAGCGCACCGTATCGCCGCGTTCAGCGCGCATGGGCCCACGGATCAGCCATCTGCTGCTGAGCATCCTGGAACGCGAGCCTGCGATTCAAAAATGCCTGAACATCGTTCCCGAGCGGATCGGTGTGCATTTCCAGCCACAACCGGCCAATGACGAGCACTCCCGCCACTTGGCGGTGCTCTATCGCGACAATCCCCAGAGCCAGCTCCAGCCGGACGAAATGGCCGTGCCGGTGGGCAGCCTGTTTGCCATTGATCAACACGGCCAGCCGCTGCTGCGCCAATGGGTGCGCCTGAGCCAAGGCAAGGATGACGCGGCGGCCATGCTCGCCTTCTTCCATGATTACGCGGCGATCAGTGTGCCGGTGCTGCTGGGCATGTATTTACGCTACGGCATCGCTTTTGAGGCCCATCAACAGAACTCCTTCATGGTGATGGCCGCAGACGGACAATTGAGCCGTCTTCTGTTGCGCGACTTCGGCGATATCCGAATCGACCGCAAAACCTTGCACGCCCACGGCCTGGACATTGAACTGCACGACCCGAAGATGACGCTGTACGACGACGCAGGTTTCGTACGGGACAAGCTGCTGCACACCGTTTTCATGTGCCATCTGGGCGAGCTCATCCTGCTTGCCGCGCGCCACTTCGACATCCCCCAGGCGCTGCTCTGGAATGAACTGTCAGCTCAGGTCAGCCAGTGTTTTGACGACATGCGCTCGCAGGTTGATCCGCAGCGCTGGGCCACCGAGCGCGAAGCACTGCTGGAGCAAGCATGGCCGGCCAAGTCGTTCATGCGCATGCGCCTGCTGGAGAGTCATGCCGATATCGTCGGGCGGTTGCCTAACCCGTTGAGCGCGGCCGCCAATGCCGACTAACAACACAGCGCTGCGGCTGCTGGTGGTGATTCAGTTGGTGTCGATGGGGGCGATGGAAATGAGCGGCCCGTTCTGGCCGCTGCAAATCCAGAAGTTGCTGGGCACTGCAAATGCCCAGTACACCGGCCTGCTGTCTTCGCTGGTGTATGCCGGGCCGATGATGGCAGCAATGATTCTCACACCCATGTGGGGGAAGCTGGGCGACCGTACCGGCCATAAGCCCATGATCATCCGCGCGTTGCTGGCACTGGCGGTGTGCCAGGCGCTGGCTGCGATAACGCCTGATCCGTGGTGGCTGGTGGTCATCCGCGTGGTGCAAGGTGCGTTGGCCGGCTTCATTGCAGCGGCCCAAGCCTACGCACTGGCCTGCTGCGGCGAGGGTGGGCGCGGGCACATTCTTGCACGACTGCAATCAGCCACCGCTGTAGGCTCCCTGGCCGGACCGGTATTGGGCGGCTGGCTCATGGACATATCCGGTTTCGCATTGCTGTGCTACAGCGCCACCGTCGTCTGCCTGTTGTGCGCGATAATCAGCGCGTTTTTACCCAGCGACTCACCACGATCGAGACCTGCCCGCCCATCGAAGCCTGTCGCACTGCCCAAAGGCTGGCTTGGCGCGATGTTGGGAATCATCGTATTGATCCAGGCAGCCAGGATGATGCCGCAACCGTTTTACGCTTTATATGTTGCCGAGGTTTTGCAGGCGCCCGCGTGGCTGATCGGCGCCAGCTATGGCGCCAGCGCCTTGACCCTGGCACTGTCTGCGCCGTTATGGGGCCGCCTGTTCGATCGACATCAGCCAGCACATACGCTGCGCATCATCGAATGGGTCACCTGGGCCTGCGCCCTCACGCTGGCCTGCACGGCGCTGGCCAGTGAATGGTTAGGGTTCATCGCCAGCCGGTTGCTGTGGGGCGTGTGGCAGGGAGCTTTGCTGCCCGTGGCCTACACGCTGATCGCCAATACCGTCGCGTCCAGCCAGCAGGGTTTTGCCCTGGGTATGGGTAACAGCGCCGCCAAAGCAGGTGCGCTGTGCGGCGCCTTGATAGGCGGTATCGGCATGGGGTGGGTGGGCCTGGCGCACAGCTTCTGGCTGGTCGCACTGACCTATGCCTTGGCCGCCGTGAGTATCCGCGCGATCCGTTCATATACGCGAGCGCCTGAGACACCCGATTTTTCTGTCAATACTTCTAATAACTCTGAGACAAACCCATGAATAAATCGCAATTGGCCGTTCTGCTGCCGCTTCTCGGCTCGATGAGTGCGCCCGCCTGGGCCGATCAGACAGAGCAGACACAGGCAGCCCCGACCAGTCTGCAACTGCAGGCGACAGTGGTATCGGCCACGCGCAGCGAAACCAGCATTGCGCAGATTCCAGGCTCAGTGCAGGTGATCAATGAAGCGCAAATCCGCCAGCAGACCGGGGCAGGACGTCGGGTTGCAGATATCCTCGGCCAACTGGTGCCTGGCATTGCCCCTTCCAGCGGCGGCATGAGCAACTTCGGCCAGACGCTTCGCGGGCGCAATACCCTGATCCTGATCGACGGGGTTTCGCAAAACGCCACGCGCGACAACTTCCGCCAGCTCAACAGCGTGGCACCGGAAAGCATCGAGCGTATCGAAGTGATCTCCGGCGCCAGCAGCGTCTACGGCGCAGGCGCATCGGGCGGCATCATCAACATCATCACCAAACGCAACCAAGGTGAAGACCTGGCGTTCAGCAGCAAGATCGGCATGACCGCCGGCAACAACCTCAGCCACAAGGGGTTCGCTTACCAGGCGTTCCAAAGCGCCACCGGGCGCAAAGGCCCGGTGGACTGGTACCTCTCGGGCAACACCGTGCAGCGCAACGATCAGTTCGACGGTAATGGCAAGCGCATTCCCCAGGACACGTCCCAGGGCAGCAACATGGACACCGATACCTACGACCTGCAAGGTCGCTTCGGCTATGAGCTTGATGACGACAAGAAGATCAGCCTGTCGCTGCAAGACTACAAGGACGAACAAGACACCCGCTACACCAAGAACCCCCGCATCACCAGCAACGCAGTCGCCGTAAAAGGCCTGGACCTGGGCGACCAACCCTACACCCACAACCAGGCGGTCAACCTCAACTACGCCGACAAGGATTTCTACGGCCAGGGCCTGCAGATCGAAAGCTACTGGCGGCGGGCCGACGCCCTGTTCTTTCCAGACCTGTCCCGAGGCCGGGCAGGCGTGTCAGATAACAACAGCGTGCAGGACGTCTACGGCCTGCGTGCAGCGGTCGATACCCAGATGCCGGACATCGGCCCGGCAACGGGCAACCTGGTATGGGGCGCGGACTACGACCATGAAACCTCACGCCAGCGTGGCGACCAATACCGGGTCAATGGCCTGACCTACACGAAAACCGGTACCACGTTCGAACTGGGTCCAGATATCGAGACCACCACCAAAGCCATCTTTGGCCAGCTCTCCTACGACATCGACAACTGGACCTTGCGCGGTGGCGTACGTCGCGAATGGATTGAAAGCAAGGTCTCCGACAGCATCGCATACGGCGAAATCGTCCAGACCGGCAACCGCGCGACACTGCCCGGCGGCACGCTCAAATACGATGACACGCTGTATAACCTCGGTGCGGTGTACCACCTGACCGATAACCAGGATGTGTTCGTCAACTTCAGCCAGGGCTTTTCCCTGCCGGATATCCAGCGCTTCCTGCGTGACGTGAACAGCAAATACGATATCCAGGATCTCAATGCCCAGGCCTTGAAAGTCGATAGCTACGAGCTGGGCTGGCGTGGCGACTGGGACAAGTGGCAGGCCAGTGTCACCGCGTACGAAAACACCTCGGATGTCACGCAGTTCTATGATGCCAATGATCGTGTGCTGCGCCTGATCAATCAGAAAGAACGCGTGCGTGGCGTCGAAACCGGCCTGACCTATAACATCAGCGACCAATGGTCCGTCGGCGGTACTTACGCTTACGCCAAAGGCGAGACCCAGCAGAACGGCAAGTGGATCGACCTGCCTGCCACCCGCATCTCCCCCGCCAAGACCACAGCCTTTGTCGGCTATGAGCGTGACGACTACAGCCTGCGCTTGCAGGGTATGCGCCTGGCCAATTATGACGCGGCGGCCAAAGACAACAACGGCCGCGATATCCAGGGCTACACCCTGGTCGACCTGCTGGGCTCGGTAAGGCTACCGGTAGGCCGCCTCGAAGGTGCGGTGTACAACCTCACCAACCGCAACTACCAAAACATGTTCGCCCAGGCCAACGCCCGCGCACCGTACCCGAATGCCGAGGGTCGTACCTTCAGCCTGAGTTACGCAGTGGATTGGTAACCGGCTGGTGCTGCACGCTTAAAACACAAACCCCGCCTTTTGGCGGGGTTTGTCATTTCCAGCGGCTTACCACATCAGATCATCAGGGATCTGGTAAGCGGCGTATGGATCGTCTTCATCCGGCACCTGGCTTTCGGTGAGGATGTTGAGCTGCACGATACGCTCCGGAGCACGCTCCTGGATTTTGAGCGCCGCTTCGCGCGGGATCACCTCGTAGCCGCCACCGTGGTGCACGATGGCCAGGGAGCCGTTGCTCAGCTTGTTGCGCATCAGCGTGTTGACCGACAGGCGCTTGACCTTCTTGTCATCCACGAAGTTGTAGTAGTCCTCGGTGGTCAGCTTGGGCAGGCGCGAGGTCTCGATCAGTTGCTTGACCTGGGCGGTACGCGCCTTGGCCTCGGCTTTTTCCTGCTGCTGACGGTTCAGCTCCTGGTCACGCTTGACCTTCTCGGCGTGTGCCTCAGCAGCCAGGCGCGCCTGGGTGTCATCGACTTCGGCCTGGCCTTTGTGGACCAGGCGCTGCTGTTTCTGTTTCTCTTTGCCGACCTGCTTGGCCTGCTTTTGGTTGACCAGACCTGCTTTGAGCAACTGGTCGCGAAGGGAAAGGCTCATGGTGCTTACTCACTTAGGCAACTGCTCAACCGCAGCTGGACACATTCTTTTCCTGACGTTTGGCTTCACCCCAGAGGGCGTCCAACTCTTCGAGGGTGCAATCTTCTATGGGTTGGTGTGTATCGCGCAATGCCTGTTCGATAAATCGGAAACGTCGTTCGAACTTGGCATTGGCACCGCGCAAGGCGGTTTCCGGGTCGACCTTGAGGTGACGGGCCAGGTTGACCGCGGCAAACAGCAGGTCGCCGACTTCATCGGCGATGGCCGCCGCATCGTTATCGGCCATGGCTTCGAGCACTTCGTCCAACTCTTCGCGCACGTTGTCCACCACCGGCAACGCGGAAGGCCAGTCGAAACCAACCTGGCTGGCGCGCTTTTGCAATTTGGCCGCACGGGACAACGAGGGTAAGGCGGTGGGCACATCATCGAGTAGGGAGAGTTGCTCGGGAACGTCGGACTTTTCTGCGCGCTCCTCAGCTTTGATCTGCTCCCAGCGCTCCTTGACCTGTTCTTCGCTCAACTGCGGGATATCCAGCGGTGCGTACAGGTCGCCGGTTGGGAACACGTGAGGATGCCGGCGAATCAACTTACGAGTGATGCTGTCGATCACGCCGGCAAATTCGAAGCGCCCTTCTTCCCGGGCCAGTTGGCTGTAATACACCACCTGGAACAGCAGGTCGCCCAGCTCGCCTTGCAGATGGTCAAAGTCGCCGCGCTCGATGGCGTCGGCCACTTCATAGGCTTCTTCCAGCGTGTGCGGGACGATGGTGGCGTAGGTTTGCTTGATGTCCCACGGGCAGCCGTACTGCGGGTCGCGCAGGCGGCTCATCAGGTGCAGCAGGTCTTCGAGTGAATACATCGTATCTCTTTCCGCTGAAAATCCAATGTGGGAGCTGGCTTGCCTGCGATGCTTGCGACTCGGTGCTTCAGTTAAACCGAGGTGATGCTATCGCAGGCAAGCCAGCTCCCACAGAAAACAACTCCACATGTCAGTCGGCTGTCATCCCGCTAATCATGGGGTGCGGTTGCGCCGGGTTTCGATGATGTTCGGCAACTGGGAAATCCGCCCCAGCAACCGTCCCAGTGCGTCCAACCCCGGAATCTCGATGGTCAGGGACATCAACGCAGTGTTGTCTTCCTTGTTCGAACGGGTGTTGACCGCCAGCACGTTGATCCGCTCGTTGAGCAGCACTTGCGAGACGTCACGCAGCAAGCCGGAACGGTCGTAGGCACGGATGATAATGTCCACCGGGTAAGTGAGCACCGGCACCGGGCCCCAGCTGACCTGGATGATCCGCTCCGGTTCGCGCCCGCCCAGTTGCAGCACCGAGGCGCAATCCTGGCGGTGAATGCTCACGCCACGGCCCTGGGTGATGTAGCCGACAATGGCGTCGCCCGGCAACGGCTGGCAGCAGCCGGCCATTTGCGTCATCAGGTTGCCCACGCCCTGGATCTGGATATCGCCACGCTTGCCCGGCTTGTAGCCAGTGGCTTTGCGCGGGATCAGCTCCAACTGTTCGTTGCCGCGCTCCGGCTCGACCAGTTGCTGGGCCAGGTTGACCAGTTGCGCCAGGCGCAGGTCGCCCGCGCCGAGGGCCGCGAACATGTCTTCGGCGATCTTCATGTTGGCCTTTTCGGCCAGCTTGTCGAAGTCCACCTGAGGCAGGCCCAGGCGCGCCAGTTCGCGTTCAAGCAAGGTCTTGCCAGCGGCGACGTTCTGGTCGCGCGCCTGCAGTTTGAACCAGTGGACGATCTTCGCCCGCGCCCGCGAGGTGGTGATGTAGCCAAGGTTCGGGTTCAGCCAGTCGCGGCTCGGCGTACCGTGCTTGCTGGTGATGATCTCGACCTGTTCACCGGTTTGCAGGCTGTAGTTGAGCGGCACGATGCGCCCGTTGATCTTGGCGCCGCGGCAGTTATGCCCGATTTCGGTGTGCACGCGGTAGGCGAAGTCCAGCGGCGTGGCGCCCTTGGGCAAGTCGATGGCGTGGCCGTCAGGCGTGAAGATATAGACCCGGTCCGGCTCGATATCCACCCGCAGTTGTTCGGCCAGGCCGCCGATGTCGCCGAGCTCCTCGTGCCATTCCAGCACTTGGCGCAGCCAGGAAATTTTCTCTTCGTACTGGTTGGACCCGGCCTTGACGTCGGTGCCCTTGTAGCGCCAGTGCGCACACACCCCCAGCTCGGCTTCTTCGTGCATGGCGTGGGTGCGGATCTGCACTTCCAGCACCTTGCCTTCAGGGCCGATTACCGCCGTGTGCAGCGAGCGATAGCCGTTTTCCTTGGGGTTGGCGATGTAGTCGTCGAATTCCTTGGGAATGTGCCGCCACAGCGTGTGGACGATACCCAGCGCGGTGTAGCAGTCGCGCATTTCCGGCACCAGCACGCGCACCGCACGCACGTCGTAGATCTGGCTGAAGGCCAGGCCCTTGCGCTGCATTTTGCGCCAGATGGAATAGATGTGCTTGGCGCGGCCGCTGATATCGGCGTCCACGCCGGTAGCCTGCAACTCCGAACGCAACTGGCCCATCACGTCGCTGATAAAGCGCTCGCGATCCAGGCGCCGCTCGTGCAGCAACGTGGCGATCTGTTTGTATTGGTCGGGCTCAAGGTAGCGAAAGGACAAATCCTCCAGCTCCCACTTGATGTGGCCGATGCCCAGGCGATGGGCCAGTGGCGCGTAGATGTCGAAGACTTCGCGGGCCACACGGTTGCGCTTTTCATCATCGGCGGTCTTCACCGCACGGATCGCGCAGGTACGCTCGGCCAGCTTGATCAGGGCGACGCGCACATCGTCGACCATCGCTACCAGCATTTTGCGCAGGTTTTCTACCTGGCCCTGGGTGCCCAGCACCATGGACTGACGCGGGCTGAGGCTGGCACTGATGGCGGCCATGCGCAGCACGCCGTCGATCAGCTTGGCCACCACCGCGCCGAAACGCTGGCTGACCAGAGGCAACGCAATGTGCCCTTCGCGCACGCCGCGATAGAGCACGGCGGCGATCAGCGAATCCTGGTCCAACTTGAGATCGGCGAGGATCTCGGCGATTTCCAGGCCAGTGCGAAAACTTGAAGTCCCTTCGGCCCACAGGTTCTTGGCCGCATTGTCTTGCTGTTCAGACTCACGAGCGAACTCGCAGGCTGCTTTCAAGGCTTCACGGTCCAGTGCCGGGTCGACACTGACGGCATGATCCAGCCATGCCTCGAGATTGATACTGCCGTCGGTGTTGATCGGCTGGTGTGCTCTCACCTGTACCATCTTGCTTACCTTCCCTACGACGCACCTTCGATGCGCCAAAATCATCGCCGACTTTACTGCGAGCTCCGTGGCAGTGTTCAGGCCCTGGAGAACGCAGGCCAGTCGGATTAAACGGGCATCCTAGCCCGCTTCAAATAACGCCATGGCCTCGACATGCGCGGTCTGCGGAAACATGTCGAGGATCCCGGCACGCTTTAGCCGGTAGCCTTGCTTGACCAACTCAACCGTGTCCCGCGCCAGCGTGGCTGGGTTGCAGGACACATACACCAGGCGCTTGGCCCCCAAGGCTGCAAGTTTGCGCACAACCTCCAGGGCACCATCGCGGGGTGGGTCCAAGAGTACCGCAGAAAAGCCCTGTTTGGCCCATTCTGCGTCGGTCAAAGGCTGGGACAAATCGGCCTGAAAAAACTGTGCGTTATGCAAATGGTTGCTGACGGCATTGAGGGCCGCACGGTCCACCATGGCCTGTACGCCCTCCACCGCCACCACTTCGCGTACGTGGCGAGCCAGTGGCAGGGCGAAGTTGCCCAGGCCGCAAAACAGGTCCAGTACCCGTTCGTCGGCTTGTGGCGCCAGCCATTGCAGCGCTTGGGCGACCATCGCCTGGTTGACCCCGGCGTTGACCTGCACAAAGTCGCCCGGCCGGTACGCCAGCTCCAGATCCCACGCCTCCAAACGGAAGCCCAAGGCCTGACCCGGCTCGACGGGCTCCGGCTGCCCTTCCCCGTGCAGCCACAATTGGGCGTCATGGAAGGTGCAGAATTCCTTGAGGATCTGCAGGTCAGCCTCGGACAACGGCGCCATATGCCGCAGCAACACGGCGATGGACGAACCGCTGAACAACTCGACATGCCCCAACGCCTGCGGTTTACTCAAGCGACGCAGCATCGTTGGCAAACGCTGCATGATCGGTTGCAAGGCCTGTACCAGCACCGGGCAATCATCGATAGCGACGATGTCCTGACTGGCCACGGCGCGAAAACCCACTTCGAGTTTCTTTGCCTTGGCGTCCCAACGTACGGCCACACGGGCGCGGCGCCGATAACCGAACTCCGGCCCGCTCAACGGCGCTGCCCACTCCTGTGGCTCGACACCGGCCACCCGGGACAATTGCTCGGCAAGCATGCGCTGTTTCAGGGCAAGTTGTTCTTCATGGGGCAGGTGCTGCACGCTGCAACCGCCGCAGCGGCCAACATGGGCGCAGGGTGCCGGGCGACGCAACTCGCTGGCCTGGAACACCCGCTCGGTGCGCGCCTCGACCACTTTGCCATGGGCGCCCAACACCCGTGCCTCCACCTCTTCGCCGGCCAACGCACCGTTCACAAACCAGGTGCGGCCTTCAAAGAACACGATGCCCCGGCCATCATTGGCCAGGCGCTCGATGGTCAGGCGCTGTTTCTTGCCCACAGGTATCTGTGGGGCCCGGCTGCCGCCCGTCGGTTGGAAGCGCAGGCCTCTCTCGTGCTTGGCCATCAGTTGGGTTCGTCGAAAATGCCGGTCGACAGGTAACGGTCGCCTCGGTCACAGATGATCGCGACGATCACCGCGTTTTCCACTTCTTTGGACAAGCGCAACATACCGGCCACGGCGCCGCCGGAGGACACGCCGCAGAAGATGCCTTCTTCACGGGCCAGGCGGCGCGTGGTGTCTTCGGCTTCGCGCTGGGCCATGTCGATGATGCGGTCTACCCGCGTCGCGTTGTAGATCTTCGGCAAATACTCTTCGGGCCAGCGGCGAATACCCGGGATGGCCGCGCCTTCCATCGGTTGCAGGCCGACAATCTGGATCGCCGGGTTCTGCTCCTTGAGGTAGCGCGAGTTGCCCATGATGGTACCGGTGGTGCCCATGGAGCTGACGAAGTGAGTGATGGTGCCCTGGGTCTGGCGCCAGATCTCCGGGCCGGTGCTGGTGTAGTGCGCCTCGGGGTTGTCGCCGTTGGCGAACTGATCGAGCACCACGCCACGGCCTTCGGCGGCCATGCGCTCGGCAAGATCGCGGGCGCCTTCCATGCCTTCTTCCTGGGTCACCAGGATCAGCTGGGCGCCATAGGCGGTCATCGCCGCCTTGCGCTCGGCACTGCCGTTGTCGGGCATGATCAGCACCATCTTGTAACCCTTGATCGCTGCGGCCATGGCCAGGGCGATCCCGGTGTTACCCGAGGTGGCTTCGATCAGGGTATCACCGGGTTGGATCTGCCCACGCAACTCGGCGCGGGCGATCATCGACAGCGCCGGGCGGTCTTTGACCGAGCCGGCCGGGTTGTTGCCCTCGAGTTTGAGCAACAGGGTATTGCTGGTTTCACCCGCCATGCGTTGCAAGCGGACCAGGGGCGTGTTGCCGACGCAATCGGCGATTGTTGGGTACTGCAAGGTCATGGCGTATTCGCAATCCAGACTGCGGGGCGCACATCATACCGGGAAAGGCCGGCGGGCCATATCACGCAAAGTGTGGTGCTTATGGCTTAAAGGCATAAGCCGGGTTTATGACGGGTCACCATGGTTGCGCTGGAATACTTCATCGCCCATCGCAGCAATCTGCCCTTCGATCAGCGCTTCAAAGGGTTTGAGCAGTGGCTCGAACGACGTCGGCGCTTCCAATACCTGCAACGCTTGCGTGATCGCTTCGACCGTCGACAAGGCGCCAGGCCCCGGCGCCTTGCGCAAGCGATAGCGGGAAACGCTGCCTTCAGCCAACGTCACCCGGGGCAATGCCGCCAGCAAAGGGTTGAGGTGCAGCAGTTTGCGCGCCTTGCGCCAGGTGCCATCGGGAACCACCAACAGCAGTGGCTGATCGTCAGGTGCGTAGGCGTGCAGCGGCTCGGCATCATCCGCCGGAAACAACAGGCGTGCCCGATAGCCAGGCGGGTTCAATAGCGTCGCAAGGTCATCAAACACCTCCCCCACCACCAACTGCGCGTTGTTCAGGCCCAACGCCGCCAACCGTGCAGTATTGAGCGCATGGCCGACCTCGCTCGGGTGCTGCAACACCAACACACGAGTGCGGCTGTCAAGGTGGGGGATCAGCGCACAAAGGCAGTGCGTGGTCGGGCGCAGGCAGCGCGGGCAATGGGGTCGGGACATGGTGTTTTCAGGCCTGGTTGAGCTGGGTCTTGAGCAAATCGCGGAAGGTCTGGATCAGTGGCTCGCGGCTGCGGCCACGGCGCATGATCAGCGAAAACGGCGCCTGGTAGCCGAAGGTCGCCGGCAGCAAAACGCGCAGATCGCCCTTGTCAGCCCAGGCCTGGGCGTAGTGTTCGGGCAGGTAGCCAATATAAGCGCCCGACAGCACCAGAATCAGTTGCGCCTCCATACTTTCCACCGTGGCAGCGCTGTGCTTGAAGCCGTGGCGCGCCAACTCGGCCTGGCTCCAGTAACCCCGCCCGACCATGCGTTGCTGGGTGATCACTTGTTCCGGGATGCGCCGCTCGTTGAACAATGGGTGCCGGGTGCTGCAATACAACCAGTGCTGTTCGCGGTACAGCGGCATGTAGACCAGCCCGCTCATGCGGTTGGAAAACGCACCGATGGCCAGGTCCAGGCGGTTGTCCTGCACCCCCAGTTGCAATTCGTAGGGGCTCATCACCGACAGGTGCAAATGCACTGCCGGGTGCTCCAGGCTGTAGGCGCCAATCACTTCGGCGAACGGCAAGGCCTTGTCGCTGACGGTGGAGTCGAGCACTCCGAGCTTGAGGGTGCCGCGCAATTCGCCTTTCAACGCGGCGGCGTACTGCTCGAAACCTTCGAGTTCGCCCAACAGGCGCAGGGTTTCCTGATGAAACAGCTCGCCCTTGCTGGTCAGGCTGAAGCCGCCACGGCCACGATGACACAGCACCAGGCCCAAGGCTGACTCGAGTTGGCTCATGTAGGTGCTGATGGCCGACGTCGACAGGTTGAGTTCGTGCTGGGCGTTGGCAAACCCTTGGTGGCGCACGACGCTGACGAAGATGCGCAGGAGTTTCAGGTCGGGCAAGGCGTTGGCCATGGGGGCTCCAATGAAGCGTGACGCAGAGCATCACAGGATGCATCCCCACGCAGAGCGTGGGAACGATCAACTGTAGGAGCGAGCTTGCTCGCGAAAAACCTGAGGACGCCGCGTACATTCTGGGGCTGCGCATCATCGTTGACGTTTTTCGCGAGCAAGCTCGCTCCTACAGGGATCAGGGAGTTTAACTCAGGCTTTAGTTTAGAAAAATCTGAACTAAGTATTTGCCTCTGCCGATTCTTCCTAAGCCAGGCTTTTCGCAGAATCGGCCATCAATAAACAAAACAACGATGAGGCAATCCCGTGGACAAGATTTTCCACCAACCACTGGGCGGCAACGAAATGCCGCGCTTCGCCGGCATCGCCACCATGATGCGTCTTCCCCACCTGCAAACCGCCAAGGGCCTGGATGCCGCCTTCGTCGGCGTGCCCCTGGATATCGGCACCTCGCTGCGCGCCGGTACGCGCTTCGGCCCACGGGAAATCCGCGCCGAGTCGGTGATGATCCGTCCCTACAACATGGCCACCGGCGCCGCACCGTTCGACTCACTGTCGGTGGCCGATATCGGCGACGTGGCGATCAATACCTTTAACCTGCTCGACGCGGTGCGCATCATCGAAGAGGCCTACGACGAGATCCTCGAGCACGACGCCATCCCCCTGACCCTGGGTGGCGACCACACCATCACCCTGCCGATCCTGCGGGCGATCCACAAAAAACATGGCAAGGTCGGGCTGGTGCACATCGATGCCCACGCCGACGTCAACGACCATATGTTCGGCGAGAAAATTGCCCACGGCACCACCTTCCGCCGCGCCGTGGAAGAAGGCTTGCTCGATTGCGACCGCGTGGTGCAGATCGGCCTGCGCGCCCAGGGGTATACCGCCGAAGACTTCAACTGGAGCCGCAAGCAAGGCTTCCGCGTGGTCCAGGCCGAAGAATGCTGGCATCACTCCCTCGCGCCGCTGATGGCCGAAGTGCGAGAAAAAGTCGGCGGCGGCCCGGTGTACCTGAGCTTCGACATCGACGGCATCGACCCCGCCTGGGCACCCGGCACCGGCACCCCGGAAATCGGCGGGCTGACCACCATCCAGGCCATCGAAATCATCCGTGGCTGCCAGGGCCTCGATCTGATTGGTTGCGACCTGGTAGAAGTTTCGCCGCCTTACGACACCACCGGCAATACCTCGTTGCTGGGCGCCAACTTGCTGTACGAGATGCTCTGCGTACTGCCTGGCGTCGCGCATCGCTGATAAGGCGAACGCGCTGAGAACAATAAAAACCGCGTCTTCACACTCACAACCAAGGGGATCGCACAGATCCCCGACAACGATGTACCTGACTTTCGCTCGCGTGTTTACCGAGCCAGCTGCCGCCTGATCGCCCATAAAAAATATAATCGGAGAACCGCCGTCATGGCTTTGGATTTATTCGTCGTACTCATCTACGCCGCCGGCATGCTGGTGCTCGGCTACTACGGCATGCGTCGCGCCAAGACCCACGAAGACTACCTGGTCGCCGGCCGTAACCTCGGACCGTCACTGTACATGGGCACCATGGCCGCCACGGTGCTGGGCGGTGCCTCCACCGTCGGCACCGTGCGCCTGGGGTATGTGCATGGCATTTCGGGTTTCTGGCTGTGCGCCGCGCTCGGCGCGGGCATCATTGCCCTGAACCTGTTCCTGGCCAAGCCGCTGTTGAAGCTGAAAATCTTCACCGTCACCCAGGTCCTGGAAAAACGCTACAACCCCATGGCCCGCCAGGCCAGCGCGGTGATCATGCTGGCCTACGCGCTGATGATCGGCGTGACCTCGATCCTGGCCATTGGCACCGTGCTGCAAGTGCTGTTTGACCTGCCGTTCTGGATGTCGGTACTGGTGGGCGGCGGCGTGGTGGTGGTGTATTCGACCATCGGTGGCATGTGGTCGCTGACCCTCACCGATATCGTGCAATTCGTGATCAAGACCGTCGGCCTGATGTTCATCCTGTTGCCGATCTGCCTGTACCGCGTCGGTGGCTGGGATGAACTGGTGGCCAAACTGCCGGCGTCGAGCTTCAGCTTCACCGCTATCGGCTGGGACACGATCATCACCTACTTCATGATCTACTTCTTCGGCATCCTGATCGGCCAGGATATCTGGCAACGGGTCTTCACCGCCCGTGACGAAAAGGTCGCCCAGTACGCAGGCACTTTCGCCGGCTTCTATTGCATCCTGTACGGCCTGGCCTGTGCGCTGATCGGCATGGCTGCCCATGTGCTGATCCCGGACCTGGACAACGTCAACAATGCCTTCGCCGCGATCGTCAAAGCTTCGCTGCCGGACGGCATTCGCGGCCTGGTCATCGCCGCCGCGCTGGCCGCCATGATGTCCACCGCCAGCGCCGGCCTGCTCGCCGCCTCCACCGTATTGACCGAAGACCTGCTGCCCCGCCTGCGCGGCGGTAAGGCGTCGAGCCTGCGCATCAACCGCCTGTTCACCCTGTTGACCGGCGTTGCCGTGCTGGGTATCGCATTGGTGGTGAACGATGTGATCAGCGCCCTGACCCTGGCCTATAACCTGTTAGTGGGCGGTATGTTGGTGCCCTTGATCGGCGCGATCTTCTGGAAGCGCGCGACCACCTCGGGCGCAATCACGTCCATGAGCTTGGGCTTTGTGACCGCGCTGGTATTTATGTTCAAGGATGGGTTGGATGCAAATACGCCGATCTACTACAGCCTGGCGGTGGCGCTGGTGAGCTTTGTACTGGTGAGCCTGCTGTCGCGTCGGCCGGCCAAGGTGGCGGCTGCGGTGGTTTGAGCTATAACAGGGACGGGGATATTTTCTTCAGCGGGCGCGACGTCGGAGGTCGCGCCCGTTTTTTTCGCCTGGTGCAAAACAACTGTGGGAGCGGGCTTGCTCGCGAAAGCGGTGTGTCATTCAACCTTATTTTGGCTGATACACCCTATTCGCGAGCAAGCCCGCTCCCACATTTTTTAAACCGCGTGATTAGCGGCGACGTGGCCGACGTTGCTCGTCATCCGTGCGAATCGGCACCGGTTGCAGCGGAGGCTCGATCAAGCCCAATGCAACGCCGAGGTCGTGGAGCCAGTTTTGGATTTTCTCTTTCATGATTGCCCCCTTTGAGGGTAGTGCTGGCCGGCGTGAGTACTGTCGCCGTTTCCTACAGTGATAGTAGCCCTAAGTCCTAGGTAATGCTTGAAGGAAACCACAACGAACTATTACTGAATTGATCCGAATCCTGACGGATCGTTCAAGCAATGGCATGTGTGTCTTGCACGCATCGCGGGTTGCCGTCTTGCTGCAGGTCGATCCATGCATTGAGGTTAGCGCCGAGCATGCCCTTTCGCCACATCAGCCAGGTGGTCGCAGTGGCAAAAGGCCCAGTCAGCGGATGAACGGACACGCTGTCCTTGCCGGGCAGGCTTGCGAGCATGGACTCAGACATCAACGCCACGCCGGAACCTGCGATCACGCAGGCGAGCATGCCTTGGTAGGACTCGATCTCGATCGCCCGCCCCATCGCCACACGCTCATGGGAAAACCAGGTTTCCAGGCGCGTGCGGTAGGCGCAACTGCGCCGGAACGTGAATACTGCACGGCCCGCCACATCCTGGGGGCCACGCACCGGCGGATGATCGGCCTCGCAAATCAGCACCAGGCGCTCTTCGCACAGCGGTACGCCATCCAGGGTGGCGATGGTCAGAGGGCCGTCGACGAAGGCTGCGTCCAGGCGCCCGGTAATCAGCCCTTCCAGCAACTCCCCGCTGGGCGCCGACTGCACCTGCAGATTCACCATGGGGTAAGTCTTGTGATAGCGCGCCAGCAGCTTCGGCAAATGAACCGCGGCGGTGCTGTACATGCTGCCCAATACGAAATCACCAGCCGGTTGCCCGCCTTGTACGGCGCCGTGGGCTTCATTGTGCAGCGCCAGCAGGCGGGTGCTGTAGTCCAGTAGTACCTTGCCTGCCGGAGAAAGCTGCAAACGCTGGCGCTCGCGCACGAACAGATCGACACCGAGTTGCTCTTCCATTTGTTTAAGCCGGGTCGACAGATTTGAGGGAACGCGGTGCAGGCGCTCAGCGGCGCGGGTGATGGAGCCCTCTTCCGCCACGGCCTGGAAAATGCGCAATTGACTGAACTCCATTGCTTTCTCCAAAACTGAACAAGTTACTCACTATTATTCAATTTTACAGAAAGTCAATCCGTCTTAGCCTGCAAGGCATTCGCTTCTTTGCAGGAAACCTGACCATGTCCCCGCTGATTCGTTTACTCGCCAGCTTCGTCGCCCTGATGATGGCCATGGGCATTGGCCGCTTCGCCCTGACTCCGCAAATGCCGCATTTGCTCAGTGAAGGCCAGATCGACCTGACCGGCGCCGGCCTGATCGCAGCCGCCAATTACCTGGGCTATTTTGTCGGCGCGGTGGACTCGATCTTTGCCCGCAGCCATCAGCATGTGCGCGGGCGCCTCTACGGCGGGCTGTGGTTGTGCGTATTGCTGACCCTGGCGTCCTACTGGGCTAACGGGTTCTGGCCGCATTTGTTGCTGCGTTTCGGCACCGGGGTCGCCAGTGCCTGGGCCCTGGTGATGATTACCAGCCTGAGCCAGCCACTGGCGATTGCCGCCGGCCGCCCGCGCCTGGGTGCGCTGGTGTTTGCTGGGCCGGGGTTGGGGATTGTGCTGACGGGGCTGCTGGCGCTGGTGTCGAACCTATCGGGGCAAAGCTCTGCCGCGCTGTGGTTGATCTACGGGACGGTGGCGCTGGTGATGTTGCTGGCGATCCTGCCGTTTCTACCCAAGCCGACCCTCACCGTGACACAGCCCACCAGTGCGGGGAGCAACGGCAGCATCGCGCACTTGTGCTGTATCTATTTCTTGTACGGCCTGGGCTACATCATCCCGGCGACCTTTCTGTCGCAGATGGCCAGCGCACAATTCCACGGCGCCTGGCAGGCCGACTTGTTCTGGCCCTGCTTTGGCCTGGCGGCCGCGCTGGGAGTGGGGGTGGCCAGCCTGCGCCGCAAGCACCCGAACACCACCCGTCGCTGGCTGATGGCGACTTTATGGCTGCAAGCGGCAGGGGTGTTCGCCTGCCTATTCGGCAATGGCTGGGGCTTGGCGTTGGGCGTTTTACTGTGCGGTGCGCCA
Organism: Pseudomonas sp. WS 5503; assembly: GCF_012985385.1. Taxonomy (NCBI): domain Bacteria; kingdom Pseudomonadati; phylum Pseudomonadota; class Gammaproteobacteria; order Pseudomonadales; family Pseudomonadaceae; genus Pseudomonas; species Pseudomonas sp. WS 5503. The sequence continues at coordinate 181,378 of NZ_JAAQWI010000004.1, read as the reverse complement.
TTTCTGGCCTGCATGCAGTTGGTGATGGCGCGATTAAGGGAGGTCGCGCCCCATGGCTACCAACGTAGCACGGGGTTGCTGACCGCCAGCTTCGCCGTCGGCCAATTGAGCGGCCCCCTGTTGGCATCGGTCAGCAGCCATCTCAGTGGCGGCCTGCAACCGGCGTTGGTCGTTGCCGGTACCGGGTTGTTATTAGCCGGTTCAGTACTGATCAACCGCCCTCTACCGCCACAGCCGATTTGCACACAAGTGGCCAACAGTGCAGCAAATGGCGGTTAGGCACGTGCCCCACGCCATGTCCATCAGCGCCAACCCAGCGGACCAGCCTTGAAGCGTGGCCCAGTTGCTCAGGTCATAGGTGCCGTAGGCCACCAGGCCAAGCAAGGCGCCCAAACGCGCAGCGCGCTGCCAACTGGCGCTGGGTAAGATAACCAGCACCACGCAACCGAGGACGTACAGGAGATAGAACAATACGGCAGGCAACAGGCGTGGCTGATCAAGCATCAGCGCGCCAAGCAGGGATTTGTAGGTGGGCCCCATGAGCACACCGAGCCAAAGGCCGTCGAGGACCAGGAAGGCGAGCAAGGTACCGAGGTAGGCATACAACGACTTTCTTGACATGAGCAAGCCCTACTGTGAAGGCAAGCTTGTTGTGGCGAGCAAGCTTGCTTGCGTTGGGGTGCGAAGCGCCCCCAAAAAAGCTTGCGACTGCTACGCAGTCGAGCGGGAGCAAGCTCCCTCGCCACAACAAGCTCGCTCCTACAGGAGAGCGAAGCGTACTCAGCTTAGTTCAATGCGATCCGCATGAATCACGATCTGGCCCTGCTTGTAGAGCGCACCAATGGCCTTCTTGAAGTTGCCCTTGCTCACGCCGAACAAGTTACTGATCACCGCCGGGTCGCTTTTGTCGCTGACCGGCAGGCTGCCATTGTTGTCGCGCAACTTGGCGAGGATCTTCGAGTTCAGGCTGGAGGCCGCTTCCTGGCCCACCGGCTGCAGGCTCAGGCTGATGTTGCCATCGGCGCGGATCTCTTTGATAAAGCCCTTCTCTTCCTTGCCCGGGCGCAGGAACTTGAACACTTCGTTCTTGTGGATCAAGCCCCAGTGCTTGTTGTTGATGATCGCCTTGAAGCCCATGTCAGTGGCTTCGGCCACCAGCAGGTCGACTTCCTGGCCCACCTTATAGTTCGCCGGCGTCTTGTCCAGGTAACGGTCAAGGCGAGCGGTGGCGGTGATGCGCTTGGTGTGCTTGTCGAGGTAGACGTGCACCACGCAATATTCACCCGCGGTCATCTGGCGTTTTTCTTCCGAATAAGGCAGCAGCAGATCCTTGGGCAAACCCCAATCAAGGAAGACGCCAATGCTGTTGACTTCCACAACTTTCAAACTGGCGAATTCACCGACTTGAACTTTGGGCTTTTCGGTGGTGGCGATAAGTTTGTCATCGCTGTCCAGATAAATGAAAACGTTGAGCCAGTCTTCATCTTCACTGGGAATATCTTTAGGGATATACCGATTAGGCAAGAGGATTTCCCCATCTTGCGCACCATCGAGGTACAAACCAAAGTTAGTGTGCTTGACCACTTGCAAGCTGTTGTAGCGCCCGACTAAAGCCATTTCCAATACCCTCATTGCGTGGGCGGCATTCTACCCGAGTTGTGCCCTGCACGCGCACACGCCTGAAAAATCGCGGGCTGGCATGGCGTTCCAGTGGCATCGCCCCACTCGTCTGATCGTTCGGTTCACTTTGAGCAGGCCATCAGCGTGTCCACAAGCCTTGGGTTTCCAGCTAAAACAGTAAGTTAGCGCTTTATTTCAGCGCTGAACTTCGGCTATTTCCAGCCGCGAGCACTTATTCTCGAGGGATATTTGCCAAGCAATTGTCAAGTATTTCCTGTACGATAGCTGGCCAAGTTAATTTTCTACAGGTTAGTGGCCGCCATGCGTGTAAAAGCATCCAACAGCAAAGCAAAGCCAGCTCCCGCCGTTGAAACCAGCGAATCGATCAATAGCCAGATTGCTGCGTTCCTCAAGTCCGGCGGCGAAATCCAGCAAATTGCCAAGGGCGTGAGCGGCCAGACTTTCGGCCCGTCCAAGCAGATCAGCCTGGGCAAGAAGTAATAGTCATACCCGCGCACTGCATCTGGTCCCTAAGCGTCTTGCCTTCGAGGCGCTAGGACTAGAGTTGCCACCCCCTCCCGACACCCTCAATACGCAGCTAATCGACGAACGGGCCTCAATGCCTGGCATTCGCCGGTATCCTTGCACCCGTCTAGCACGGGCATCTGCCTGAATCTTTCCGTTACTGCTCCTCGCTTTTCATGGAGTGAAGCATGCTTAAACGCTGTATTTTCGTGGTCAGCATCCTGGTCGCCAGCCCTTTGGCCGAAGCGCATATCTTCCAGCGCGAATTGGGTGACTTCGACCTGAAATTAGGTACAACCCCCAGCCGCACCATGGCCCAGGGCCTGGTCAAGCCGACCGCCCCTGGCAGCGACTCGTTCCACGGAGGCCTGGACCTTACCCACGACAGCGGCCTGTATTTCGGCCAGTTTTCCCCGAACATGGGCCTGTCGTCGGCCAATAACCTTGAAGTCGACTCCTACATGGGCTTCAAGCGTCCGTTCGACCAGACCCTGGGCTATGAAGTCGGCTTGATCCACTACAGCTACCCCAAGCTCACCCCCCTCGACAGCCAGGAGTTCTACGGCGGGCTGAACCTGTTGGGCAACCGCTTTGGCGTGTCTTTCAGCAACGACCCCGACCGCCAGGACAGCACCCTGTTTGCAGACCTGGGCGGCACCCAGCCTTTCGGCATCGGCGTCAGCATGAAATACACCACCCATCAACTGGGCACACCGGTCTCGGTAGAGAACGGCGCCATCAGCAGTTTCAGCGATTGGTCGGTACAGTTTTCCCGGGCCTGGAAAGGCATTGACCTGGACCTGATCTACAGCGGCTCCAGCCTCAGCGGCAGTGACTGCTCGGCCTACTCCGGACACAATTCGCAATGTGATGGGCTGTTGACCTTGAAGGCCGCGCGGTCGTTTTATTGATGGGCTGAACTGTCGCACCCCGCGCAGGTTCACATGCATTAACGCCCTCCATGCAAGGACCTGCCCATGTTGCGCCGGCTCAAACTCCTGATGCTACTGCTGACCCTGAGCCTGGTGCTCGCCGGCTGCAATCGCGTGGGCCTGGCCTACCGTAACCTCGACGTGATCATCCCCTGGACCCTCAACGACTACCTGGACATGAATGCCGGGCAAAAGAGCTGGTTCAACGACACCCTCAAGGAACACCTGGCCTGGCACTGCACCACGCAATTGCCTGGCTACCTGGACTGGCTCGACCGCCTGCAACAGATGGTCGACAGCAACCAGGTCACCGACGCCGCATTGCAAACCCGTACAGTCGAAGCCAAACAGGCAATTGCCGAGATTGCGCGGGAAATCACGCCCTCAGCCGTGCAATTGCTGCAAGGCCTGGACGATCAGCAGGTCAAGGACATGAGCGATGCCCTGGCCAAGGACCTGCGCAAACGCCAGGACGAATACCTCAAGCCGCCGCTGGCCCAGCAGATCAAGGAACGCGCCCAGCGCATGAGCAAGCGCCTGGACGCCTGGATCGGCCCATTGAGTCCGGCCCAGCAAAATCGCGTGACGGCCTGGTCCGCCCAGTTGGGCGCGCAAAACCAAGCGTGGATCGGCAACCGCGCCCATTGGCAGGCGCAATTTATCGAGGCGCTGCAACAACGCCACAGTGCCGATTTCCCGCAGAAAATCCAGCAACTGCTGGTCGATCGCGAAAGCCTGTGGACCCCACAATACCGCGCCGCCTACGCACAGACCGAAGCCGCCGCGCGCGGCTTGCTCGTGGACGTGATGGCCCAAAGCTCCCCAGCGCAGCGCCTGAAACTCACCCAAAAAATCGACAAGGTCCGCAGCGACTTCCAGGCGCTTAAATGCCTGAAAAGCGCACAGTCTTAGTCAGGCGCCAAGGTGCCCAGCCAGGCCACCAGGCCAAGGATGAGCACCACAGCGCCAAACTCCAGGGCCATGCTGCGCCGTAACGCACGGATCGCCACGTTATAATCGCCCGCCGCGATAGATTGTTGCAGAAGCGGCGTCAGGTGAAAGCGATTGAGCGCCGCCAAGGCCAGCATCACGCCGAACAACCCCAGCTTCAGGCATAGCAGCACCGCATAGACTCCGCCGTTGATGCCCCCCAGATTCGGCCCGACAACAAACAGATAATTGGCAACGCCAGTGCCGATCAGCACCAAGACAAATCCCGCGCCAATGCGCTCAAAGCCTGCCAATGCGCTGGCCAGAACCTGCACTCGATCATCCTGTGGCAACGGCGCAGGCATCAACAACAAACCGAATGCCGCCAACGCCCCCACCCAACCCGCCGCTGCCAACAGGTGTGCACTGTCGCTGACGATATGCCACACACCTTGCACGCCTTCGTGCATTACGCCGTGCCCTGTCCACACCAGGGTGGCCAACGCCACGCCAGCCGACAGCGTGGCCAGCGCCAGATGAGTGCTCAGTGCCGCCAGGACCAGCGCCGCGATACGCACCCACCACGTCAGCCCCAAGTCGGTCTGCCACAGCATCATCTGCACATGCGGCCATAGCGCCTGCCAATGAGTGGCGCCGCTCATGGATTGGGTCATGACCAATAGCGACGCCACCGAAAACGCCAGCCCCAAGCCGCCCGTCAATCCCATCCATGCCCTTAGATTGAGCCATCTACGTTGCTCAGCGTGCAGACCATAAAGGCCGAACAGTCCCAATCCAAATAGCATCATCAGGTCGAGATAGAGCGCGAAGCGCAATGCGATGGAGATCAGCTCACTCATGGCTGCACGCTGAACATCACATTACCGGTGATCGGATGTGTATCGGACGACACGGCACGCCAATCCACCCGATAGCTGCCGGTGGTAAGTGCGGAGACCGGCTTGATCAACATCACCTTGGGGTCGCTGCTCGCCGACACGCTGGCCTTCACCGGCATCGGCGAATTGGGCATGCCCGGCATGTCGGTCATGATCAACTTGGCCCCGGAAAACTGGGTCAGCAGGTTTTCTGAGAAATGCAATTCAATCACTGCGGGAGCGGCGCCCTGTGCGCCTGCCGCCGGAATGGATGACAGCAGCTTGGGGTGGGCCGAAGCGGGCAGGCTAAGACTTAAACCTACCCACAGCGCAGCACCCAGCAGCGTGGTTTTCAACATAGACATGCAAGACTCCAGGCCGCGCCAGGCGGCGAATAATAAAAAGGGAAACCCGTCAGAACCACAAGCGCACGCCGACGACCCAGCGCAGTTGATTGATGTCTTCGTCTTCGTCCCGTGCGTATTGCGCGGTCTGGCCATAAGTGCGGTTCCAGCTGAGCCCGACATAAGGCGCAAACTCGCGGCGAACTTCGTAGCGCAAACGCAAGCCCAGCTCACTTTCCGCCAAGCCCGAACCAACGCCGCGTTGCGGATCGTTCTGCGCATAAAAATTGAGTTCTGCGGTGGGCTGCAGGATCAGGCGATTGGTGAGCAGAATGTCGTAGTCACCTTCCAAGCGTGCGGCGGTATGCCCCGATTCGCCGACAAACAACGTGGCTTCGGCCTCAAAATTGTAGAGCGCCATGCCTTGTAGGCCAAAGGCCGCCCAGGTCTGGCTGTCACCGGGTTTGAAGTCCTGGCGCATGCCGCCGACCACGTCCCACCACGGGCCGATAGCGTGCCCCCATAACGCTTGGGCTTCGGCGCTTTCAGTGCGGCCGGCGCTGCGTTCGCCTTCACTGCGTAGCCACAGCCGGTCGATGTCACCGCCGACCCAACCCTTGATGTCCCAACTCTGCGCGTTGCCGTCGCCGCCCTGCCATTCCAACTGGTTGATCAGCAGCATCGAGTTCACGCCGCTGTCGTGCACCTGATGCCCTCCCGGCGCGTTGTAGACCGCTGCACGGTCTGCGTCGGTCAGCGCCGGAATCGGCGTACGGCTTTGCGTCAGCGCTGGCGTCACCGGGCTCATGCCCTGAAATTCCTCCTCGGCCGCCAACGCCCATGGGGCGAACCCCAGCGCGGCGAAGGCGATGCAAACGGGTAGAACGCAACGGTTCATGCTCGCTTCCTTATTCATGCACGCGCACCTCACGGAACATGCCCATTTCCATGTGGTACAGCAGGTGGCAGTGATAGGCCCAGCGCCCCAGGGCATCGGCGGTGACGCGGTAACTGCGACGGGAGCCGGGAGGCATATCGATGGTGTGTTTGCGCACCTGGAACTGGCCGTTTTCGTCCTCCAGGTCGCTCCATAAACCATGCAGGTGAATTGGGTGGGCCATCATGGTGTCGTTGACCAACACCACCCGCACGCGCTCGCCATAGGTCAGTTGCAGAGGCTCGGCATCGGAAAACTTCACGCCATTGAACGACCAGGCGAACTTCTCCATATGCCCGGTGAGATGCAATTCGACAGTGCGCGAGGGATCGCGGCCATCGGGGTCTTCAAAGGTACTGCGCAGGTCGGCATAGGTGAGCACCCGGCGGCCATTGTTGCGCAGGCCGATTCCAGGGTCGTCCAGCTTGGGCATCGGGTTCATCGCCTGCATGTCTACCAGCGGGCTGTTCTGCTCGCTGGCGGGGTGTTTCTGCATCGCCATCGCGCCCATGGCGCTGTGATCCATGCCTTCCATGCCCGGCATATCGGCCATGGCACCGTGGTCCATGCCGCCCATGCCCATGTCATCCATCGTCAGCCACGGGCGCGGATCAAGCGGCGGTACTGAGGCGGTCGCACCCATCTGCCGGGCGAGGGTGCCACGGGCATAGCCTGTGCGGTCCATGGACTGGGCAAACAGGGTATAGGCCTCTGCCACAGGCTCGACCAGCACATCGTAGGTTTCCGCCACGGCGATACGGAACTCGTCGACGCTTACCGGCTTCACCGGCTGGCCATCCGCGGCGATGACGGTCATCTTCAACCCAGGAATGCGCACATCAAAATAGGTCATCGCCGAGCCATTGATAAAACTCAGGCGAATCGTTTCCCCCGTCTTGAACACTCCGGTCCAGTTCTGCCCAGGCGGCTGGCCGTTGAGCAAGTAGGTGTAGGTCTCGCCGCTGACGTCCGCAAGGTCGGTGGGGTTCATCTTCATTTGCGCCCACATCAGCCGGTCGGCAGCCGTGGCCGACCAGCCCTGCTTGCCCACATCCCGGATAAAATCGCCCAGGGTGGGTTTGTGCAGGTTGTAGTAATCAGACTGCTTCTTGAGGGTCTTCATCAGGGCGATGGGGTCTTCGTCGGTCCAGTCCGACAGCATCACCACGTAATCGCGCTGGTAGATATACGGCTCGGGTTCCTTGGGGTCAATGACCAGCGGGCCATACACGCCCTGCTGTTCCTGAAGCCCTGAATGGCTGTGATACCAGTAAGTGCCGTGCTGTTTGACCTTGAACTGGTAGACGTAAAGGCCGCCCGGTTCGATGCCCTTGAAGCTCAGGCCGGGCACGCCGTCCATGGTCGATGGCAACAGGATGCCGTGCCAGTGGATCGAGGTGGGCTCGCCAAGACGGTTTTTCACGCGCAGGGTCACGGTGTCGCCTTCGCGCCAGCGTAACAGCGGGCCGGGCAGGCTGCCGTTGACGGTCAACGCGGTGCGCGGTTGGCCTGTCAGGTTGACGGGGGTCTGGTCAATAAACAGCTCAAATTCGCTGCCGGCGAGCACCGTGGGCTGGCCGGGGCTGGTCAGTGCCCACACAGGTGGGCGCCAAAGCCCGAGCCCACCCAGCAGGCCGCCTGCGGTCAGGCCTTTGACGAATGTGCGTCTGGAGGTTGTGGAGTGCATGCCGATTCAAGTCCGTGAGTTGAATGGCAGCAGATTAGGAGTCGCCGGCTGTCAGCAACCTTAGCGACAGATTACCGATTCGACAGGTTCACCCGGCTCCCTCGGGGGCGCCGGGGCACAAGAAGATCAGGCGATCTGCGCTTTGGAGGCCACTTCAGCGAACGTTGCCGGATCAAGCGCGTCCTCCTGCTCATCCAACACCTGACGTGGATGATCATTACCCGGAATCGAACTGTCGATCAGCGCCAGCAATTGCGCACCCAGCGCCGTCAGAATGAAATTCTCGCCATTGCCGCCCTCTTCCTCAGGCCGCGACTCGATAAAGCCACGCTTGAACAGCAGCGCCTCGTAATCGGCAGCGGTCTTCTTGAGTGCGTCCAGGTTGCCAGTGTCCTCGCCGGCCGTCGCCTTCTCGGCCGCTTCTTGTTCGGCGTATTTGCGCGGGGCAAAGCTGCCTTCGCCGTTCTGCACTTCATGCAGCAGACGTTCGATCAGATCCCAATTGTAAGTCGTCATCCTGATTCCTCCTGCAGGCCGATGGAGTTAGCCCGTCTTAGGGAGTGACACGTTCCGGCACGGGCCGTTCAACCAAACGGACGGGCGTCATTTCTCTGAACTTTCCCTAGGTTCGCCGCCTCAACTGCACATCACTGCCAAGGAAGTCCGACCATGAAAACCTTGATGAAGCTGACCCTCGCCGCCACGCTGTTGAGCACCCTGCCCGCCTGGGCCTGCACGCCTGAGGAGGCCACGGCCAAGCGCGAGGAGCTGGCCAAGGAAGTGACCAAGCTCACCGAGCAGAACCCGAACAAGGCCAAGGAGATGAATGACGAGTTGCAGAAGATGGACCTGGATACTGAAAGCGCCAAGTTTCCCGACAAGTGCCAGTTGATCGATGCGCGACTCAAGGAGCTCAGAGAGGCTGCGGGGAAGCATTGAGCACAACGCGACGCAGAGCGTCTCTGGAGGCATTCCCACGCGGAGCGTGGGAACGATCATGGCGAAAAAAAAACCGGACATTGTCCGGTTTTTTTATGCCCAACTGCTTATTCGGCAGCCGGAGCTTCTGGCTTGCGGCGCTTGAGCGGCGCCATGCCGTCCTTGCTGACGAGCGACAGGTTGTCGGTTTTCGGCCGGTTGGCGATCTTGCGCTTGGTCGGCGACTTGGCGCCGGTTTTCTTCTTGTCGCCCTTGGCATCGGTCTTTTTCTTCTTCACGCCAACGGCCTTGCCCGACGCCTTGACCTTCTTCGGCCCGGTGTACGTGCCTTTGACTTCCTTGATGGTGCGGCGCTCGAACGACTGCTTCAAGTAGCGTTCGATGCTCGACATCAGGTTCCAGTCGCCGTGGCAGATCAGCGAGATAGCCAGGCCATCGTTGCCGGCCCGTCCGGTACGGCCGATACGGTGCACGTATTCGTCGCCGCTGCGGGGCATGTCGAAGTTTATCACCAGGTCCAGGCCGTCGACGTCGAGGCCGCGTGCGGCAACATCGGTGGCCACCAGGATCTTCACGCCGCCCGCCTTGAGACGGTCGATGGCCAGCTTGCGGTCCTTCTGGTCTTTCTCGCCGTGCAGCACGAACGCCTTGTATTCCTGCGCAACCAGGCGCCCGTAGATACGGTCGGCGGCGGCACGGGTGTTGGTGAACACGATGGCCTTCTGGTAGGTCTCGTTGGCCAACAACCAGTTCAGGATCTGTTCTTTGTGCACGTTATGGTCAGCGGTGACGATCTGCTGGCGCGTAGTGGCGTTCAGGTCGCTGACGTTGTTGACCTGCAAGTGCTCAGGGTTGTTCAGCACCTTGGCGACCATATCGCGCAGGGTCGAACCACCGGTGGTGGCGGAGAACAGCATGGTCTGCTGGCGGTTGACGCACTCACCGACCAGACGTTGCACATCATCGGCAAAGCCCATGTCGAGCATGCGGTCGGCTTCGTCGAGCACCAGCACTTCGACTTCCTTGAGGTCGAGGTTGCCAGCGTTGAGCTGCTCGATCATGCGCCCTGGGGTGCCGATCAGGATGTCCGGTACCTTGCGCAACATCGCGGCCTGGACCTTGAAGTCTTCGCCACCGGTAATGATGCCGGACTTGATGAAGGTGAACTGCGAGAAGCGCTCGACTTCCTTCAGGGTCTGCTGGGCCAGCTCGCGGGTCGGCAGCAGGATCAGGGTCTTGATGCTGACGCGCACTTTGGCCGGGCCGATCAGGCGGTTAAGTACCGGAAGGACGAAAGCGGCGGTCTTGCCGCTGCCGGTTTGCGCCGTCACCCGCAGGTCACGCCCTTGCAGCGCGAGCGGGATGGCCGCTGCTTGCACAGGCGTAGGCTCGACAAATTTAAGCTCGGCCACGGCTTTAAGCAGGCGTTCGTGCAGGGCGAATTGGGAAAACACGGGTGCTACCTCGAAGAAATACAAAATATCAGCTGCATAGGTTACCGGTTTCGGGCGCCCAAACCGAGTTTCTTTACGCGAACGGGGCTAATCAGCTGCTTTTTTGTCAGCGATTTTGTCCAGAGCGTCAACTTTGTTGCACTTAAATGCTCTAATCGCCCCGTGTTGTCTTACAGAAGAATCGGTTCACTCATGGATATCAAACAGCTCTGGCTCAACGTCCAAGACCTTTGGGGCGCCCTCGATGAACACCCGGTCCTGCATTCCAGCCTAGGCTTGCTGGTGTTGCTGGTGGTGGCATTGGTGGTGGGAAGGGTCGCCCGTTACCTCATCCTGCACGCGGTCAAATTGCTCGGCCGGCAGCCGGCCCTGCACTGGCTGAACGACCTGCGGCATAACAAAGTCTTCCATCGCCTGGCGCAGATGACGCCATCGCTGGTGGTCCAGTTCGGACTGTACCTCGTGCCGGACCTGAGCAAGACCGCCATTCTGTTTATCGGCAACGTCGCCCTGGCGATCACCATTCTGTTCATGGTTTTGGCCATGAGTGCCCTGCTCAACGCGCTGCTGGATATCTACGCACGCACCGAACACGCACGCACCCGCTCGATCAAGGGCTATGTGCAACTGGCGAAAATGGTGCTGTTCGTGTTCGGCGCGATCATCATCGTCGCCACCCTGATCGACCGCTCGCCGCTGTTGCTGCTGTCGGGCCTGGGTGCGATGTCGGCGGTGATTCTGTTGGTTTACAAGGACACGCTGCTGTCGTTCGTCGCCAGTGTGCAATTGACCAGCAACGACATGCTGCGCGTCGGTGACTGGATCGAAATGCCCCAGGTGGGTGCCGATGGCGATGTGGTGGATATCACCCTGCACACGGTGAAGGTGCAGAACTTCGACAAGACCATCGTTTCCATCCCCACCTGGCGCCTGATGTCCGAGTCGTTCAAGAACTGGCGTGGCATGCAGGCCTCCGGTGGGCGCCGTATCAAGCGCAGCCTGTACATCGACGCCAGCGGCGTACGCTTCCTGAACGACGAGGAAGAAGTGCGCATGACCCAGGTGCACTTGCTCAGCGGCTATATCAGCCGCAAGCAGGCCGAACTCAAGGCCTGGAACGAGGCTCAGGGCCACAGCGCGCAACTGTCGGCCAACCGTCGGCGCATGACCAACCTCGGCACCTTCCGCGCCTACGCACTGGCATACCTGCAAAGCCACCCGGACATCCAGCCGAACATGACCTGCATGGTGCGCCAGATGCAAACTACCGCCCAGGGCGTGCCGCTGGAGATCTACTGCTTTACCCGCACCACGGCGTGGGGCGATTACGAGCGGATCCAGGGCGATATCTTCGATTATCTGTTGGCGGTGTTGCCGGAGTTCGGGCTGAGCCTGTATCAGCAGCCGAGCGGCAACGACCTGCGCGCCGGCGTGCTGCCGGCATTGGCCGGGGCCACGCAGGTACCCGTCGCCGAAACGGCATGAGTGATGCAAACGGGATTACGGCAGTGACGCCGTAATCTCCTTGCGGCAAACCTCAAGCACTTCATCGGCCAGTGCGGAATCATCCGGGCACGCCCGCGACAGCATGATTGCGCCGATGGCATGGGCCATGCTGTCGAGCATTTTCGCGCGCACGCCTTCTTGTGGCGTCTCATGAGCTGCGTTGTACTTTGCTTCCAGGGCCTGCAGGGTATTTTCCAAACCGTCGGCAAAGGTCGCCTTCAGCGTGTCCGATTGACGGGCAGCATCGGCACACAACGCCGCCAATGTGCATCCGCCGCCGCGATGGTCGCGGTGCTGCCTGGACAGGTAAACCTCGAAAAACTGCTCCACCTCCATCTCCGCACTGTCGGCCAGTGACTGCGCCAGGCTGTTGGCGGCTGCTTCCGCCATCAAGTCCGCCTTGGAACCGAAGTGCTTGTAAAAGCCGCCTTGGGTAAAACCGGCCGCAGCCATCAACTCGGCCACGCCCACCCCATCGAAACCCCGCTCGCGGAATAGCTCGGAAGCTGTCGCGACGATATGGGCCCGATTGCTCTGTGACTGCGCCTTGGTGATCTTCATGTCTGTGGTCCTGCCAGCTTGCGAGATAGGCATATTACTATGATGTCGATCATAATCAAAACCGTTGACAGCTTTGATTATGATCGACATCATAAAACCTCCTCGCACTCACAGAGCATCACACCATGAGCACTTCCACTACCGTTCTGATCACTGGCGCTTCGACCGGCATTGGCGCCGCCTACGCCGAACGCTTTGCCGCACGCGGCCACGACCTCGTACTGGTCGCCCGTGACATAGCGCGCCTGGAAGCGCTCGCCGCCAGGCTGCGTGAGCACCACGCCGTCAGCGTTGATATCCTCCCGGCCGACCTGACCCAAAGCGCTGACTTGGCCGCAGTTGAAGCGCGCCTGCGCGATGACGCCAGCATTGGCACGCTAGTCAATAATGCAGGCGCCGCGCAGTCCGGCAGTTTTATTGAACAGTCCACCGAAAGCGTCGTGCAGTTGGTCGCCCTCAACACCACGGCGCTGGTACGCCTGGCCAGTGCCATCGCCCCGCGCCTGGCGGCAGCCGGCAACGGCGCTATCATCAACATTGGCTCGGTAGTGGGCCTAGCCCCGGAATTCGGCATGACGGTGTACGGCGCGACCAAGGCGTTCGTGCTGTTCCTGTCCCAAGGCATGAGCCTGGAACTGGCGCCCAAAGGCGTGTACGTGCAAGCCGTGCTGCCCGCTGCCACGCGTACCGAGATCTGGGAGCGTGCGGGCATTGATATCAACACCCTCACGGACGTGATGGAAGTGGGTGATCTGGTGGACGCAGCGCTGGTCGGTTTCGACCGCCGCGAGCCGGTGACCATTCCGCCGTTGCAGGACGGCGCCCGTTGGGACGCGTTGCAGGCTGCGCGGCAAGGCTTGCTGGCGCAGATCAAGCAGTCCCAGGTTGCCGAGCGTTACCTGGCCAACGCCTGATCAACCGGTAGCAGGCGTGCTCCGCGCCTGCCCTTCTCACCGAAGCAACGAGCGTTGAACCATGAAGGCATTTTCCATCGAACGGTACGGCAAGCAGCCCGGCCGCCTCATCGAAACCCCCGCGCCTGTTGTGGGTGAACATGACGTGCTGGTCCAGGTGCGGGCCAGCAGCGTCAATGTGCTGGATGCAAAGATCGCCAAGGGCGAATTCAAACTGATCCTGCCCTATGCATTGCCGTTGACACTGGGCAACGACCTGGCCGGCGTGGTGCTCAGCGTCGGCGCTGCGGTACGACGCTTCAAGCCGGGGGACGAAGTCTACGCTCGTCCGCCCCAGCAACGTATCGGCACCTTCGCCGAGCGGATTGCCGTGCACGAAGACGCACTGGCGCGCAAACCCGACAACATCACCATGGAGCAAGCCGCGTCCCTGCCCCTGGTCGCGCTCACGGCGTGGCAGGTGCTGGTGGAAACCGCGAAGCTGAAGAAAGGCCAGAAGGTGTTCATTCATGCGGGCTCAGGCGGGGTGGGCAGTATCGCCATCCAGCTGGCCAAGCATTTGGGCGCTTTTGTCGCCACCACCACCAGCACCGCCAATGTGGAGTGGGTCAAGGCGTTGGGCGCGGATGTAGTGATCGACTACAAACAGCAAGCCTTCGAGGCCGTGCTGCGGGATTACGATGTGGTGCTGAACAGCCTGGGCCCGGATGCGCTGGCCAAGTCACTGAAGACTCTCAAGCCCGGCGGTCAGCTCATCTCCATCTCCGGGCCGCCGACGCCCGCCTTCGCCCGCGCCCAGAACCTGCCATGGGTATTAGGCCTGGTCATGGGCCTGTTGAGCAGCGGTATCCGCAGGAAAGCACGCAAGCAAGGCGTGAGCTATGAGTTTGTCTTCATGCGTGCCAGTGGCGCACAACTGGATGACATCACCGCGCTGGTCGAGTCCGGCAGTATCCGGCCGGTTATCGACCGTACCTTTCCGTTCGAATCCACAGCGGCGGCCCTGGACCATGTCGAACAAGGCCGCGCCAAAGGCAAGGTAGTGATCACGATGGAGACGACACCGCCCGACGTACACCCAGCCGGCTGATCCAAACCGCCCCCAGAATCACCAGACCGCCCAGGGCCAAACGGCCCAGCGGTTCGTGCTGGTTCCAGATCAGCAGGTTCAGCAGCAACCCCACCGGCACATGCAGGTTGTTCATCACCGCCAGGGTGCCGCCATTGACCAGGCAAGCACCCTTGTTCCACCAGTACATGCCCAGCGCGGTGCTGACCAAACCGAGGAACACCAGCACACCCCATTGCAGCGGCGCTTGCGGCAGGAAGTCAGCCTTGCCGAACAGCAGGAATGCCGGCAACACCACCAACAAGGCACCCAGGTAGAAATAACCGAAACGCCGGAAGTGCGGCTGGTCACTGGGATAACGCGCCACCAGGTGCTTGTACATGACTTGCCCGGCGGCGTAGGTGAAGTTGGCCAATTGCAGCAGCAAGAACCCCATCAGGAAGTGCGGGGTGATCTGATCGAAACGAATCACCGCCGCACCGCCCACCGCCACCAGGGCCGCCACCAGCGCCCAGGGATTGAAGCGGCGATTAAGCGCGTCCTCGATCAGGGTCACATGCAGCGGCGTGAGGATGGTGAACAGCAGCACTTCCGGCACCGTCAGCACGCGAAAGCTCAGGTACAGGCATACGTAGGTCACGCCGAACTGCAACGCACCGATCACCAACATGCCGCGCATGAACGCGGGCTCCACCGAGCGCCAGCGCGTCAGCGGAATAAAAATCAGCCCGGCCAGCACGACGCGCACCAGCACCGCAAAGTAGCTGTCGACGTGACCGGCGAGGTATTCGCCAATCAAGCTGAAGGAAAATGCCTGAATCAGGGTGACAACCAGTAAATAGCCCATGCGCGCCTCGTTTCGAATGGGCGCGACATTAAAGCTTTTTGGTTTTTGAAGAAACTCGGCGCAAAAAAAACCCGACCTCGCTAAAGCGGCAGTCGGGCAGGAGCACTCAGGAGCAAAAAGTGCAAAGGGAGGTTCGATACGCGTACTTGAAGGGTTTGCGTGGGGCTATATAAGCAGCACGGGATTATCTGACGATTAACGCCTCAGGCCACCTGGGCCAGCAGTGCCTTGGCGTGATTGACGCCCTTCTCCTGGAAGTCGCCGCCCAGGTTGACGCCTTCGGCGTGAATGAAGGTGACGTCATGAATGCCAATAAATGCCATGACCTGGCGCAGGTACGGTTCCTGGTGATCCGAGGTAGCACCCGTGTGAATACCGCCGCGTGCGGTGAGCACGATGGCGCGCTTGCCGGTCAACAGGCCCTGGGGCCCAGTGGCGGTGTATTTGAAAGTCACACCGGCCCGCAACACGTGATCCAGCCAGGCTTTGAGGGTGCTGGGGATAGCGAAGTTGTACATCGGCGCGGCCATCACCAACACGTCGGCGGCCAGCAGTTCGTCAGTTAACTCGTTGGAGCGGTCCAGGGACACCTGTTCGTCGTCGTTACGCTGCTCCGCCGGTTTCATCCAGCCGCCCAGCAGGTTGGCATCCAGATGGGGTACCGGATTGAGCGCTACGTCGCGCACGGTGATGCGGTCTGCCGGATGGGCGACTTGCCATTGGCTGATGAACTGTTGGGTGAGCTGGCGGGAAATGGAATCCTGCTGGCGCGCACTGCTTTCGATGATCAGAACATTGGACATGGCTTCGTAGGCTCCATCGGTAATTGCTGTAAGTCGATGGAGAGAAGGTTAACCAGGGCCTATTCGATAAAAAAGCGCAAAAAACTGCTACAACCCATCTAGAAATTTGTTTATAAGCGGAGTATTCCTGTGGGCATGCCCCGCTACCGCTTTATTTTGGGGCGCAGTCCAAGGCAATGCGCATCTTGATGATGGCGCGGTTGAACTTGACCGTGGTGTTGGTGCTTTTGCCTGCCGGCACAGTCACGGTGCGACGGCGTGGCGATTCCGGGCCGTTGGTGAAGGTAACCTTGCACACAGCGTCCTGGGTACCGTAGTTGTTCAGCTGGATCGAACTGATGTCGCCGTCCACATCGGAGGCGGTGTAATCAATGCTCACGCCATCGATCTTTTTCGTCACGTCGATAGGGTAGGCAAACGCGCTCATCGGCAGCAGCGCCAGCAACACACAACACAATTTTCTCATTCGGCAGTCTCCAATAAGGACCGCCAGCTTAGGACAAGAGGAGCTCATCTTGAAAGCGCCCCGCGTTACCCTCGATCAATGGCGCACCTTGCAAGCCGTGGTCGATCATGGCGGCTTTGCCCAAGCCGCCGAAGCGCTGCACCGTTCGCAATCTTCAGTGAGCTACACCGTAGCGCGCATGCAGGACCAACTCGGCGTCCCCTTGCTGCGTATCGACGGGCGCAAGGCGGTGCTGACCGAAGCCGGTGAAGTGCTGCTGCGCCGCTCCCGCCAACTGGTGAAAAACGCCAGCCAACTGGAAGACCTCGCCCATCACATGGAGCAGGGCTGGGAAGCCGAAGTGCGCCTGGTGGTGGATGCCGCCTACCCCAGCGCACGCCTCGTTCGCGCGCTGACCGCCTTTATGCCCCAAAGCCGTGGCTGCCGGGTGCGCCTGCGCGAAGAAGTGCTGTCCGGCGTCGAAGAGTTGCTGCTCGACGGCATGGCGGACCTGGCCATTTGCGGGTTTATCATCCCGGGCTACCTGGGCACGGAAATGAGCGATGTGGAGTTCGTCGCCGTGGCCCACCCCGATCACTCGCTGCATCGCCTCAACCGTGAGCTGAGTTTCCACGACCTGGAGAGCCAGATGCAGGTGGTGATCCGTGACTCGGGCCGCCAACAACCGCGCGACGTCGGCTGGCTAGGCGCCGAACAGCGCTGGACCGTCGGCAGCCTCGCTACCGCCGCCACCTTCGTCGGCAGCGGCCTGGGCTTTGCCTGGCTGCCCCGGCACATGATCGAGCGCGAACTCAAGGAAGGCGTGCTCAAGCAGCTTCCCCTGGAAAAAGGTGGCAGTCGAAACCCGACGTTTTACCTGTACTCCAACAAAGACAAACCCTTGGGGCCCGCCACGCAGATCCTCGTGGAATTGCTGCGCACCTTTGACACCGCCCCCCTGGACGCGCCCTTCGCCGCTCCCCAACAAGCCTGAAACGGAGTTCATCCATGGCCTGGTTCGATCATGAAGGCTGCAGCCTGCATTACGAGGAATACGGCCATGGCAACCCCCTGATCCTGATCCACGGCCTGGGCTCCAGCAGCCAGGATTGGGAACTGCAAATACCGGTACTCGCCCGGCACTACCGCCTGATCGTGGTTGACGTGCGCGGCCATGGTCGCTCGGACAAACCCCGGGAGCGCTACAGCATCAAAGGGTTTACCTTCGACCTGGTCGCCCTGATCGAACACCTGGACCTGCCAGCGGCCCACGTGGTGGGTTTATCCATGGGCGGCATGATCGCCTTCCAACTGGCGGTGGATGAACCCCTGCGGGTCAAGAGCCTGTGCATCGTCAACAGCGCGCCTGAGGTCAAGGTGCGCAGTGCCGACGACTATTGGCAGTGGGCCAAACGCTGGACCCTGGCCCGCGTGCTCAGCCTGGGCACCATCGGCAAGGCCTTGGGCGATCGGCTGTTCCCAAAACCTGAGCAGGCCGACCTGCGCCGCAAGATGGCCGAACGCTGGGCAAGCAACGACAAACGTGCTTATCTCGCCAGCTTCGACGCCATCGTGGGCTGGGGCGTGCAGGAACAACTGTCGAGAATTGCCTGTCCAACCCTGGTCATCAGCTCCGACCATGACTACACCCCAGTGGCGCAGAAAGAAATCTATGTAAAACTGCTGCCCGATGCGCGGCTGGTGGTCATCGAAGATTCCCGCCATGCCACGCCCTTGGATCAACCCGAGGTCTTTAACGCGACCTTGCTCGAGTTTTTAAAGACCGTCGAAACCACTACCCAGGATCACTGACCCATGCTGAAAAAAATCGCCTTCTTTGCCGGTTCCGCCCTGTTCGCTGCCAACCTGATGGCGGCCGAGCCGGCCAAGGCGCCACACGTGTTGCTCGACACCACCAACGGCCAGATTGAAATCGAACTGGACCCGGTCAAGGCGCCGATCAGCACCAAGAACTTCCTGGCCTATGTCGACAAGGGCTTCTACACCAACACGATCTTTCACCGCGTGATCCCCGGCTTCATGGTCCAGGGCGGCGGGTTCACCCAGCAAATGGCGCAAAAGCCGACCGAAGCACCGATCAAGAACGAAGCCAGCAATGGCCTGCATAACGTGCGTGGCACCTTGTCCATGGCTCGCACCAATGACCCGAACTCGGCCACCAGCCAATTCTTCATCAACGTGGCTGACAATGCCTTCCTCGACCCGGGCCGCGATGCCGGTTATGCCGTGTTCGCCAAAGTGGTCAAGGGCATGGACGTGGTAGACATCATCGTCAACTCCCAGACCACCACCAAGCAAGGCATGCAGAACGTGCCTATCGATCCTGTGATCATCAAGTCGGCCAAGCGCATCGACTGAGGTCCGCAGGCAGCTTTGCACGGTGCCCGCATGGCACCGTGCACCTTTGAAAGGAGAGCCCGCCCGGCGGGCGTCAAACCTAATGCTCTATCGTCGTTTTGAACAACTGATCGATATTTTCCGCGACGCCCCCAGCGCGGCCCCTCCCGAAAAAGTCCTGCCCTTCTATCTCTATTACCTGCGCCAGGTGTGGCCGTGCTTCGCCGCGCTGCTGGTGGTGGGGCTGGTCGGCACCCTGATCGAAGTTGCGTTGTTCAGCTACCTGAGCCGCATCATCGACCTGGCCCAGGGCACGCCACCGGCGAATTTTTTCCAGATCCACAGCGCCGAGCTGATCTGGATGGCCGTGGTCGCCCTGTTGTTGCGCCCGCTTTTCAACGGCCTGCATGACTTGCTGGTGCACCAGACCATCAACCCTGGCATGACCAGCCTGATTCGCTGGCAGAACCACAGCTACGTGCTCAAGCAGAGCCTGAATTTCTTTCAAAACGATTTCGCCGGGCGCATCGCCCAGCGGATCATGCAAACCGGCAACTCCTTGCGTGACTCGGCGGTGGCGACGGCGGAGGCTATCTGGCACGTGTCGATCTACGCCATCAGTGCCCTGGTGTTGTTTGCCGAAGCCGACTGGCGGCTGATGATTCCGCTGATCACCTGGATCGTTTGCTACAGCCTGGCCCTGCGTTACTTCGTACCTCGGGTGAAAGAACGCTCGGTGATTTCCTCCGAGGCGCGCTCCAAACTGATGGGCCGAATCGTCGACGGCTACACCAATATCACCACTTTGAAGCTGTTCGCCCATACGCAGAACGAACAGGAATACGCCAAGCAAGCGATCATCGAGCAGACCGAAAAAACCCAACTGGCCGCCCGCGTGCTCACCAGCATGGACACCGTGATCTGTATTCTGAACGGCTTGCTGATTGTCACCACTACTGGCCTGGCCCTGTGGCTGTGGACCCAGTCGCTGATTTCCGTGGGCGCGATTGCCCTGGCCACCGGCCTGGTGATCCGCATCGTCAACATGTCCGGCTGGATCATGTGGGTGGTCAACGGCATCTTCGAAAACATCGGCATTGTGCAAGACGGCCTGAAGACCATCGCCCAGCCACTGGCCGTTATCGATCATGAAAACGCTCCGCGCCTGACGGTGCCCCACGGCCAGGTACGCTTTGAGCAAGTGGACTTCCACTACGGCAAGAAGAGCGGAATCATTGGCGGCCTCAACCTTGAGATCAAGGCCGGGGAAAAGATCGGCTTGATCGGCCCATCCGGCGCGGGCAAATCGACGCTGGTCAACCTGCTGCTGCGCCTGTACGACCTGCAGGGCGGGCGCATCCTCATCGACGGCCAGGACATCGCCGAAGTGGCCCAGGAAAGCCTGCGCGCGCAGATCGGCATGATCACCCAAGACACCTCGTTGCTGCACCGCTCGATCCGCGACAACCTGCTGTATGGCAAGCCCGACGCGACTGACGAAGAACTGTGGGCGGCGGTGCACAAGGCCCGCGCCGATGAATTCATCCCGCTGCTGTCGGATTCCGAGGGCCGCACCGGGCTGGATGCCCATGTGGGTGAACGCGGGGTGAAACTCTCCGGCGGGCAACGCCAGCGTATCGCTATCGCCCGCGTGCTGCTCAAGGACGCACCGATCCTGATCATGGACGAAGCCACCTCCGCGCTGGACTCGGAAGTAGAAGCGGCGATCCAGGAGAGCCTGGAAACCTTGATGCAGGGCAAGACGGTGATCGCAATTGCACACCGGTTGTCGACCATCGCACGAATGGACCGCCTGGTGGTGCTGGAAAAAGGCCAGATTGCCGAAAGCGGCAGCCATTCAGAGTTGTTGGCATACGGCGGGCTTTATTCGCGGTTATGGCAGCATCAGACCGGGGGTTTTGTCGGCATAGACTGATTTCGCTGGGTAAAGCCCCGCTCAATTCCGAACAATTCTGACAGCTTTCTCTATCTGGCTGGTCTTGCGACACAATCCTGCTGTACTGCAATCAGGCCCCAGGAGGGCCCTGATTTAAGGCGGCAGGGAAGCCACACAGACCGTTAATCAGATAGAGCAATCTAAGGAAGTGTTCATGTCACTGTTCAAACGTTCCGTAACGGAAGGACTGGGTACGTTTTGGCTGGTGTTGGGTGGTTGCGGGAGTGCGGTGTTGGCCGCAGCGTTCCCCAACGTCGGCATCGGCCTGCTCGGGGTGTCCCTGGCTTTCGGGCTCACGGTGCTGACCATGGCATTTGCCATCGGGCATATCAGCGGCTGTCACCTTAACCCGGCCGTCTCGGTGGGGTTGGTGGTCGGCGGCAGATTCCCGGCCAGGGAGTTGCCGGCCTACATCGTGTCGCAAGTGATCGGTGGCGCCATCGCCGCCGCACTGCTGTACTTCATCGCCAGCGGCAAACCCGGGTTCGAACTGGCCTCCGGGCTGGCAAGCAATGGTTATGGCGAGCATTCACCCGGAGGTTATTCAATGGCGGCAGGCTTTGTCTGTGAGCTGGTGATGACGGCGATGTTCGTGCTGATCATCCTTGGCGCCACCGACCGTCGAGCCCCGGCAGGCTTCGCGCCCATCGCCATTGGCCTGGGGCTGACGCTGATCCACCTTATCTCCATCCCGGTGACCAACACCTCGGTCAACCCGGCCCGCAGCACAGGGCCTGCGTTGATTGTCGGCGGCTGGGCGCTGCAGCAATTGTGGCTGTTCTGGCTCGCGCCCATCGTCGGCGCGGTGATCGGCGGCATTACGTACCGATGGTTGGGTACAGAAAAAACAGCTTGACCCAATCCCTGTAGGAGCGAGCTTGCTCGCGAAAAACGCCAACGATGACGCAGTGCTTACAGCTGTAAACCCGCGTCGTCTGCACGTTCTTCGCGAGCAAGCTCGCTCCTATAGGGTGTTTTACTGGCTGACTTCAATTGAATGCGCTTCAACCTTGGTGGGCTTGCATGTACTGACGCAACAATTGATTAATACGTGTCTGATATCCGGTGCCTTGGCCTTTGAACCACTCCAGAACATCGGCATCCAGTCGAATGGTCACGGCCTGCTTCACCGGAACACGTAACTCGGCGCGTCGAAAAAATTCGGCGTCCAGCTCAGGAATATCGCTGGTGTCGATTTCTTTATCATTCATGTGGGCCAGGCGCTCCCAATCAGTTTTCGATGTTTGCGTCATAGTATTTGGCCTCCTTCTTGGTTGCTTTTCGCGCAGATATGATACGGATCACATCACCACACCGCTCGGTATATACGACCACACCCATTAACAATTTGATCCAGCCAATACTGATCCAACGCTCTTCGCCATAATCTGCCCGATCATCGCGCAAGGCCAGCATTGGATGCCGAAAAATATCTGGGACGTCGTTAAAGTCGATGCCGTGCTTAGAAATATTGGCTTTGTTCTTAGATTCATCCCACTCAAAATGCATGGCACATCCTGTATGTACGTTTGTACATACAGATTAGCGATTTTATTGTTAGTCAGCAGGGTTGCCAGACCGATGGTTCAGACCTGCCGATAAGGCAGGGCCGCCCTCGCCTCTTCGGCATACGCCAGAACCCCCACCCGTTCACGCTCAAGAAAATCTTCCACAGCGTTCTTCAACCCAGGGTGGCGCAGGTAGTGCCATGACCGCGTAATCACCGGCTCAAACCCGCGAATCAATTTGTGCTCACCCTGGGCACCTGCATCGAAGCGTTGCAGGCCGTGGGCGATGGCGTAGTCCATGCCCTGGTAGAAACAGGTTTCGAAATGCAGGCGGTCGAATTCCGCCAGGCAACCCCAGTAGCGACCATAGAAGCTGTCGCCACCGAGCAGGCTGAAGGCCATGGCCACCGGGCGCGTGCCTTGTTTGGCCAAGACTACGCGTATGGCTGCCGGCATGCGCTCAGCCAACAGGCTGAAAAATGCGCGGGTCAGGTAGGGCGATTGCCGGCGCACCGCGTAGGTGTTGGCGTAGCAGGCGTAAACAAAATCCCACTGGGATTCGCTCAGCTCATGGCCTTGCAACCACTCGAACTCGATCCCCTGCCCTGCCACTTGTTCGCGCTCTTTGCGCATCTGTTTGCGCTTGCGTGAACTCAGGGCGTCGAGGAAATCCTGGAAGTCGCGGTAACCACGGTTCTGCCAATGAAACTGACAACCCAGGCGTTGCAACCAGCCGGGGTGTTGGGCCATGGCTTCATCGGCGAGGGCATCGGTAAAGTTGATATGGGCGCTCGACAGGCCCTCGATCTCCAGATACCCCGGCAGGCTATTAAGCAATTCGAAAGCGTCTGCGGCACTGGCAGCCAATACGCGCGGCCCACCGACCGGGCTGAACGGCACGGCCGTCAGCAACTTGGGGTAATAGTCGATGCCGGCGCGCTCGCAAGCGTCGGCCCAGCCGTGATCGAACACGTACTCGCCATAAGAATGCCATTTGCGATAACCCGGCAATGCCGCCATCAACCGGTCGCCTTCCCAGTGCAGCAAGTGCTCCGTCTGCCAGCCCGAATGCGGGCCGATGCTGGCGCTGTCTTCCAGCGCACTGAGAAACCCATGCTGCATAAACGGCTGGGCCTGTGGCATCAGGGCATCCCACGTGTGCGCAGCGATATCGGACAGGCTGTCCAGGCGTTGCAGCGGCATCGGCATCCTCATTGTTTCTTGGCATGAAAACCTGGGGAGTATCGCTGATCACAGCCGCGCACACATCCTCAAAACACGCGGACAGACGTCAAAACCCTTAGTTCCGTTGCGTAACGATTTGTCATCTAGATGAAATCACTTAGCCACTACTCCGTCATAAACGGTCGCGATACTGACGCCAGTTTTTAGAGCGTCCGGGTCTACCGGGCGACATTTTTTCCGTCCGTCATGGGTCGGTTGTGTCCTGGAGGGTGTTGCCCTCCCTCCTCACTTTCGGAGATTGATATGCGTCTTGCTTCCACTAAAACTGCGGCGGTCCTGTGTGGCGGCCTGTTGCTGGCACTGAGCGTTCCGGCCAGCGCTGCAGTCGACGCTAAATTGCTCGACATGCTCAAGGCCAACGGCCAGATCACCGCGGCGCAGTACACCGAACTGCAAATGGAACTGGCCAGGGATCAGAAAGAGCAGCAGATCGCACGCCAGGCTCAACAAGAGACCAACGAGCAGATCGCGGCCACTGCGAAAAAAACCAACGAGCTGAGCAGCTTCGACCAGAAATTGGCTTGGGCAGCCAAGACCCAGTTCAAGGGTGACGTGCGCTTCCGCCAGGAAACCATCAAGATCGACGGCGAGCCCAATAACGGTGGGCGTGACAAAGACCGTCAACGCATTCGTGCCCGCCTGGGTGCCTACACCGAAATCAACCCGCAGGTGGACACCGGTATCCGTATCGCCACCGGCGGCGGCGATGATGCACGCTCCACCAACCAGGACCAGGATGGTTACTTCGATAAGAAGTCGATCTGGCTGGACCTCGGCTACATCGACTACCACCCGGACCAGATCAAGAACCTGCACGTGATCGGCGGCAAGATGCTGCAGCCGTGGGTGAACATGGGCGATGTGATCTGGGATAGCGACATCAACCCTGAAGGCCTGGCCGTCACCTACAAATACCCACTGGGTAACAGCGCTGAGCTGTTCGGCAGCCTGGGTAACTACAACCTCAAGGACAACGTGGACGGTGACGGCGTGCAATTTCGCCATGACCTGCGCCTGACGTCCGGCCAGTTGGGCACGCGGTTCTCGGTCACCGACAACCTGAAAATGACCTTGGGCGGCAGTATCTACGCCTACAAGAATGACGAGGACAGCCGCTGCACAACCACCACCACGCCTTGCGCACTGGCGGTCAACGGCAACTCGGCCAACAATGAATTCCGCCTGTACGAAGGCTTTGCGCAAGCAGACATCGGTGGCCTGGCCGTGCCGCTGTCGTTCTACGGGCAGTACGTGAAAAACAACGATGCGGTGACCGACCAGGACACCGCCTGGTTGCTGGGTGCCAAGTCCAAGGTGTTCGGTTTGAACCTGGACTACAACTACCGCGACGTTCAACGTAATGCCGTCGTAGGCGCCTTCACCGATTCGGACTTCGCCAACGGCACCACCGGTTCGCGCGGTCACAAGATGAAAGTCAGCTACGACATCGACAAGAACTTCGCCATCGGCGCCACCTACTTCCTGACCAAGGCTGACTTCGCCAGCCGGACCCAGCGGGATGCCGATACCAACACCTTGCAGCTGGATGCTGAAGCCAAGTTCTAACGTTTAACATGTAGGAGCGAGCTTGCTGTGGCGAGCAAGCTTGCTTGCGCTGGGGTGCGAAGCGCCCCCAAAAGCCTGCGACTGCTGCGCAGTCGAGCGGGAGCAAGCTCCCTCGCCACAGCAAGCTCGCTCCTACATATCTTTACGCCGCTCAGCCGCCAATTGTTCGGCCAGCGCATCAACACCCTCCACCGGCTCCTGCGGCATACGCTTGAGCGTTGCCTGCATCAGGCGCATCTGACGGATAAAGCGCCGGCAGTTCGGACAAAACATCAAGTGATGACGCACCAGCAGACGCTCCCAAAAGGTCAATTGCCCATCGAGATAGTCACTGGAACGCGCTACTTGTTCTTTACAGGTCAACATTCGCCCGTTTCCTCAAAATGCTCCACCGTGGCGAAGACTTTAAGCCGCGCTCGATGCAACAGCACACGGACGTTGGAGAGTGAAAGGGTCAGAAGATTACAGATTTCTTCCAGTTCCAGGCCCTGGCGTTCACGCAGGACCAGCACACTGCTTTGCAATTCGGACAAACTCAGAATCGTATGCTCCAGGCATTTGCGCAGTTCATCTTCGGTCAGCAGCGCTTCCGGGGTGTCCTGGTGCCAAGCGTAAGGGGCGACAGCCCAATGGCCATCATCCGGGCTGAAGCGTTCATCGCCAATGGTGCCGTGGGGTGAGGGCAAATCGTCGAGAAGGACTTCCCGACGATTTTGTTTGTAACGGCTCTTTGCGGAGTTGGCAGTGATCGTCAATAACCATGTCTTGAGGCTCGATCGCCCTTCGAACTTGGCCAGGTTGCGCACCACCGAGAGCCAGGCATCTTGCACCACCTCATCGGCATGGCGCTGGCCGACGATGGCATACGCCACTGCCCGCATCGCACTCTGGTAAGTGTTGACCAAATCCTTATAAGCCCGCTGCTCACCCTTGAGCAGGCGTTCAAGCAGGTGCGCATCGTCCGCTGCTGCCATCGATTACCTCAATATTGCCGTGGAAATACGCTCAATGTGGGAGCTGGCTTGCCTGCGATCCAGACAACTCAGTGATTCAGGCACACCGAGCCGATGCCTTCGCAGGCAAGCCAGCTCCCACAGTTGACCGCGTCCGGCCACACACTCAGCGTTTGCGCAGGATCACACTGCCAATCGAATACCCGGCGCCAAAGGAGCTGAGTACGGCAACCGCGCCCTTGGGCAGGTCATCCTGATAAGTGTGAAACGCAATCACCGAGCCGGCCGAGCTGGTATTGGCGTAAGTATCGAGGATCACCGGCGCTTCTTCCACCGATGCCTCGCGTCCCAGCAGTTTTTTCACGATCAAGTGATTCATGCTCAGGTTGGCCTGGTGCAGCCAGAAACGCTTCACATCAGTGACACTCAGCTGGTTTTCTGCCAAGTGTTCGCCGATCAGTTCGGCCACCATCGGGCAAACATCGCGGAATACCTTGCGGCCTTCCTGCACGAACAGCTTGTCGGGGGCGCCGATGCCCTCTTCCGCCGTGCGGTTGAGAAAGCCGAAGTTGTTGCGAATGTTGTTGGAAAACTTGGTCAGCAGCTTGGTGCTCACCACATCGAACTGATGTTCGGACGTCGCCAGGTCAGCACGCTCCAGGATCACCGCCGTGGCGGCATCACCGAAGATGAAATGGCTGTCACGGTCACGAAAGTTCAGGTGGCCGGTGCAGACTTCCGGGTTGACCATCAGGATCGCCCGGGCCTGGCCCAACTGGATGCTGTTGGCCGCGTTCTGGATGCCGAAGGTGGCCGAGGAACACGCCACGTTCATGTCGAAGCCGAAACCCTGGATACCCAAGGCTTCCTGGACTTCAATGGCGATCGCCGGGTAGGCACGTTGCAGGTTGGAGCAGGCGACAATCACGCCATCAATGTCGGCGGCGGTCTTGCCGGCGCGCTGCAGGGCTTGTTCGGCGGCACCGATGGCCATCTGGCAAAGCACCGACCATTCGTCGTTGCTGCGCTCGGGCAGGCGCGGCGCCATGCGCTGCGGATCGAGGATGCCGTCTTTGTCCATCACAAAACGGCTCTTGATGCCGGATGCCTTTTCGATGAATGCCGCGCTCGACTCGGTCAGCGCCTGCACCTCGCCACGTTCGATAGCGGCGGCGTTGTCGGCGTTGAACTGTTGTACGTAGGCATTGAAAGACTGCACCAGCTCTTCGTTGGAGATGCTGTTGGCCGGGGTGTACAGGCCGGTGCCGCTGATGACGACGTTATGCACGGTCGTTCCTCTAAATCTGTCAGGCAGAAGATATTGGTACCGTCGTACCAAACTGTAAGTCGTTTGATTCCGTCCAGCAGGCATCAAACTGGCAACGCTTTATCTAATCTTGTAACCGCGAAGTTTGCCACAACGCCGGTGATTTGGCGCCATATGCCAGACAAACATCCAATTGTGGGAGGGGTTTGTCCTCATACCTGTAGGAGCGGGCTTGCTCGCGAAAAACTCACAGGCGCCGCGTTTATTCAGGAGAGCCGCGTTATCGTTGACGTTTTTCGCGAGCAAGCTCACTCCTACAAGTGGGCCAGGGGTTCAGGGCTCTACCTGGCTCCATTGCTTGCTCAGGCGTTTATCGGAAATCGGTACCTTGGTGCCCAACTGCTGGGCAAACAGCGACACCCGGTATTCCTCCAGCCACCAGCGGTATAGCTCCAACTGCGGGTCGCGCTTGCCTTCCTGGGTGTGTTTGTTCAGGCGGTTCTGGTACTGCGCCCACAGGCCGCCCAATTCGCTGCTCCACACGCGGTCCTTTTGCACCTGGCTCGGCAGTTTTTCCAGACGCAGTTCGATGGCCTTGAGGAAACGCGGCAGTTCCTTGAACCACTGGGCCGGGGTTTCCCGCACAAAACCTGGATACACCAGGTTGCTCAGTTGCTGCTTGATATCGTTCAAGGCCACGGCCTGGGCCAGGTCGATCTTGCCTTTGAAGCGTTTTTGCAGGCCGTGCCAGAGCTTCAGCACTTCCAATGTCAGGCGCGCCAAGCGTTCGGCGTGCTCAGTCCAACTGCCGCGCTTGCGTTCAGCCAAGGCTGCCAGGCCAGCGCCGTCCCGTGGCAGGCTATCTTCGCCTTCAAGTACGCAGGTATCGAGGCTGGCCAGCAGGATGTCTTCCACCAGCGCGTCGATACGCCCCAGTTCACGGTACATCAGGCCCAGCTCGGTCAAGCCCGGCAATTTGCCGCGCAGGAATTTCGCCGGTTCCGCCAATTGCTGCATCAGCAGGCGCTGCAAGGCGCGACGGTGCTGGAACTCGGCTTCGGCGGCGGTCGAGAAGCGCCCCTCCTTGACCGTGCCGTTCTCTTCCACCAGTGCCGGGTACACTGTCATCGATAGGCCGGCAATGTTCTGCTGGGTTTTTTCCGCCACCGCCGCAAACACCTTGGCCTCCACCGGCTGCTGGCTTTTCGCGGTTTGCGGCACGGCCAAAGCCGCCTGGCTGGCTTCGGCGAACCGTGCGGTGAGCTCGGCCAGGTCACGGCCTTCGCCGAGGAACTTGCCCTGGCCGTCGACCACTTCCAGGTTCATCTTCAGGTGATTCTCCACCTGTTGCGCCGCTTCGGCCCACGCCTCATCGCTGACCCGCGCACCGGTCATGCGCAGCAATTCACGCCCCAGCGCCTGGGGCAGCGAGCCCTGGCCGAATTCGATGCGTTGCAGCGCGGCCTTGACGAAGTCCGGCACCGGCACGAAGTTTTTGCGCAACGCCTTGGGCAAGTTGCGCACCAGAGCGATGCACTTGGCTTCGATCAACCCCGGCACCAGCCACTCCAGGCGCTCGGCTGGCAACGCCGGCAACAAAGGCGCCGGCACCCGCAGGGTCACGCCGTCACGGGGGTGGTTGGGTTCGAAGTGGTAACTCAAGGCCAGGGCCAGGTCACCCAAGTGCAAGGTGTCCGGGTAATGCGCGGCGGTGACTTCACTGGCCTCGCGGGCCAGTACGTCTTCTTCACGCATGATCAACAGTTGCGGATCTTTCTGGCTGTTGACCTTGTACCAACTGTCAAAGGTGGCGGTCTGGTGAATCTCTGCAGGCAGGCGCGCATCGTAGAAGGCGTACAGGGTTTCTTCATCGGCCAGGATGTCGCGACGGCGAGCCTTGGCTTCCAGCTCGTCGAGTTGCTCCAGCAGTTTCTGGTTGGCCGTCAGGCACTTGGCACGGGACTGAATCTCGCCGCGCACCAGGCCTTCACGAATAAACAACTCACGGGACACCACCGGGTCAATCGGCCCGTAATGCACCGGCCGGCGCCCGACCACGATCAGCCCGAACAGGGTGATCTGCTCAAAGGCCACCACCTGGCCGCGCTTCTTCTCCCAATGGGGTTCGAAGTGGTTTTTCTTGATCAGATGCCCGGCCAGCGGCTCGATCCAGTCGGCGTCGATTTTCGCCACCATGCGTGCATAGAGCTTGGTGGTTTCCACCAGTTCGGCGGTCATCAGCCATTGCGGGCGCTTCTTGCCGATGCCCGAAGACGGGTGAATCCAGAAGCGACGCTGGCGCGCGCCGAGGTAATCGCCGTCTTCGGTCTTCTGGCCGATCTGGCTGAGCAAGCCGGACAGTACCGCTTTATGCAGCTTCGGATAGTCCGCGGGCTCTTTGTTGAGGCTCAGCTGCATGTCGCGGCAGATCAGGCTCAATTGACGATGGGAGTCGCGCCACTCGCGCAGGCGCAAGTAGTTGAGGAAGTTTTTGCGGCACCAGTTGCGCAACGGGCTGGCGGTCAGTTCCTGGCGCTGCTCCTCGAAACCGCGCCACAGGTTGACCAGCCCGGCGAAGTCCGAATCCGGGTCTTTCCACTGTGCGTGGGTCTGGTCGGCCGCTTGTTGACGCTCCGGTGGGCGCTCGCGCGGGTCCTGGATCGACATGGCACTGGCGACGATCAACACTTCCTGCAAACTGCCCAGCTTGGCCGCTTCCAGCAACATGCGGCCCATGCGCGGGTCCACCGGCAAGCGGGCAAGCTGGCGGCCCAACGGCGTGAGCTGGCTGTTGCGGTCTACCGCCGAGAGTTCTTGCAGCAGGTTGAAACCGTCGCTGATGGCCTTGCCATCCGGCGGTTCGATAAACGGGAAATCGGTGATCTCGCCCAGGCGCAGGTGCAACATCTGCAGGATCACAGCAGCGAGGTTGGTGCGCAGGATCTCCGGGTCGGTAAATTCCGGGCGCCCGATAAAGTCTTCTTCGCTGTACAAGCGCACGCAAATACCCGGCTCAACCCGGCCGCAACGGCCTTTACGCTGGTTGGCGCTGGCCTGGGAAATCGCCTCGATGGGCAAACGCTGCACTTTGGCGCGGTAGCTGTAGCGACTGATGCGCGCCGTACCGCTGTCGATCACGTAGCGAATGCCCGGCACGGTCAGCGAGGTTTCCGCGACGTTGGTCGCCAGTACCACGCGCCGGCCCGGGTGGGACTGGAAAATGCGCTGCTGCTCGGCCGGCGATAGCCGTGCGTACAACGGCAAAATCTCGGTGTGCTTGAGCTGGGCCTTGCGCAGCATGTCGGCCGCGTCACGAATCTCGCGCTCGCCGGGCAGGAACACCAATACATCGCCAGGACTGCGCCGTTCGCTGCGCTCATAGGCGGCGATTTCATCAAGGGTGGCAAGGATCGCCTGGTCGACGGTCAGGTCGTCCTCGACGCGGTTGCCCTCCTCGTCCTGTTCCAGGGTGAGTGGGCGATACCAGGTGTCCACCGGGAAGGTACGGCCCGACACCTCGACAATCGGCGCATCGTCGAAGTGCTTGGAAAAGCGCTCCAGGTCGATGGTGGCCGAGGTAATGATGACTTTCAGGTCGGGGCGACGCGGCAACAGGGTCTTGAGGTAGCCGAGCAGGAAGTCGATGGTCAGGCTGCGTTCGTGGGCTTCGTCGACGATGATCGTGTCGTAGCGCTCGAGGTAGCGGTCGTTCTGGGTTTCGGCCAGCAGGATGCCGTCGGTCATCAGCTTGATCAGGGTGTTGGAGTCACTCTGGTCTTCGAAGCGCACTTGGTAACCGACCAGCGCACCTAATGGCGTGGCCAGCTCTTCAGCGACACGGCTGGCGACACTGCGCGCTGCGATCCGGCGTGGCTGGGTGTGGCCGATCAGGCCGAACTGGCCGCGGCCGATTTCCAGGCAGATTTTCGGCAACTGCGTAGTTTTACCCGAACCGGTCTCACCGGCAATGATCAGCACCTGGTGCTTGTTCAGCGCGTCCTTGATCTCATCGCGCTTGGCAGCAATCGGCAGGCTGTCGTCGTAGCGAATCACCGGCAGGCTGGCGCGCCGCGCCGTGACCTGCGCGCACGATGCCTGCATGCGCGCCACCCACTGCGCCAACTTGTCCTCGTCGGGCTTCTTGCGCAGCTCAAGCAACTGCCGGCGCAAGCGGTGGCGGTCGGCGAGCATGGCGTGATCGAGGGTTTTGAGCAGTTGGTCGATGGTGGGTGCTTGGTCTGTCATCAGGTGCGTTTGGGTCGTCTATTTATGCAGGGGGCGAATTGTCGCAGAAAAGCAGCTGCTAGCGGCAAGCTTCAAGCAGCAAGTAAGGGCAGACCTACTTTCACTTGCCCCTTGCAGCTTGCAGCTTATGGCTGCTCTTTCCTCTTATAAGGGAACACGTCGATCACCTTGCCGGCACGAATCGCGTCCTGCAGGCCCTTCCAGTAGTCAGCGTTGTACAACTCGCCATGCAGCTCATCGAACAACCGGCGTTGCCCGGCGTCGGCAAACAGGAACGGCGGGAACTCTTCGGGGAACACATCCAGCGGGCCGATGGAGTACCAGGGCTCGGAGGCCATTTCATCCTCGGGGGTGCGCGGCGCGGGGATATGGCGGAAGTTGGCTTCGGTGAGAAAGCAGATTTCGTCGTAGTCGTAGAACACCACGCGGCCGTGGCGGGTGACGCCAAAGTTCTTCAGCAACATGTCGCCGGGGAAGATATTCGCCGCCGCCAGTTGCTTGATCGCCAGGCCGTAATCCTCCAATGCTTCGCGCACCTGAGCGGGGTTGGCGTTGTCGAGGTAGAGGTTGAGCGGGGTCATGCGTCGCTCGGTCCAGCAGTGGCGGATGAGCACGGTGTCGCCCTCCACTTCGACGGTACCGGCGGCGACTTCCAGCAGCTCGGCCAGGCACTCGGGCTCGAACTTGCTCAAGGGGAAGCGGAAGTCGGCGAACTCCTGGGTG
The DNA here is from genome assembly GCF_012985385.1 of Pseudomonas sp. WS 5503. Classification (NCBI taxonomy): domain Bacteria; kingdom Pseudomonadati; phylum Pseudomonadota; class Gammaproteobacteria; order Pseudomonadales; family Pseudomonadaceae; genus Pseudomonas; species Pseudomonas sp. WS 5503. The sequence continues at coordinate 149,165 of NZ_JAAQWI010000004.1, read as the reverse complement.
TCGGCCATGCGCCCTACCCGGTCGACGCTTTTCACCAGGCGGTACTTTTCGATCACCGTGGCGCGGTTGACGTTTTTTGACGGCGAGAAGCGGTCCTTGATGATCTTGAACACCGTATTGAAACCCGGCAGCGTGAACACGCTCATGACCATGCCGCGCACGCCGGGGGCCATGATGAACTGGTCGTCGGTGGTGGCCAGGTGGTTGATCAGCGCGCGGTAGAACTCGGATTTGCCGTGCTTGTAGAAACCGATGGAGGTGTACAACTCGGCAATGTGCTTGCCCGGCAGGATGCGCTTGAGAAAGCCGATGAATTCCGCTGGCACGGGTACATCGACCATGAAATAGGAACGGGTGAACGAGAAGATGATCGACACGTCGGCTTCGTCAGTGATCAACGCATCGATCTGGATGCCACGCCCTTCGCGGTGCAGCAGCGGAATCACCAACGGCCATTGTTCGTCGCGGGTGTAGATGCGCCCCACGAGGTAGGCGCCTTTGTTGCGGTACAGCACTGAGGAAAACAACTCGACCTTGAGGTCCGGGTCCTTGCACACCCAATCCGGCAGGTTTTCCCGCAACTGGGCTTCGAGGCGGCGCAGGTCGGCGGGCAGGTCGGCGTAGGGCTCGCTGAAGCTGTAGTCAGAGAAGACCTGCGCCAGCATGTCCGCTATTTTACCGGCCGGCGTGTAGATACGGGTTTGCGCCGCCCGCGCCCGGCGCAGGCTAGGCCGGGTGGTATGGATGAACATGCAGCCGTCACTGATCAGGTCATGGCTGAACAGGCCGCAGAAGATCGAGTTGTACCAGGTCTCGGACAGCTCATCGTCAAAGCGCAGGTCGATCAAGCCAATATAAGCGCTTTTTACCAAGGGCCACTGGCCGATGTCCTGCAATCCAGCAGGGTCGAAACTGGCGCGCAGACGAGTAGTCACCTCAGCGACTTTCTCCTCATACAGGTTGATGCGCGCCGCCGACGCGGCCTGCCCCTGCTGCCACTGGGCCTTCTCGAAACGCTCACGGGCGCCATCGGTGATCTGGCGGAAGTGCTCACGGTAATCGTCGAAACCGTCGAGGATCATCCGGGCGATAGCGAGGGCGGACTGCGACATGCGGGAAACCTCGAACGGGTATCTGGAAGCCCAGAGCTTAGCCAGTGAACCGAGGCAGGAGAAGAATGATTTTGCACGGGGGCAAACTGACTGCAATTAGCCATTGTGCCGACCTGCCCGCTGGGCAACACTTCTGCGCCCGATTGGCATAGGAGTTTTCCGTGAGACCTGTTGACACCCTGTATCTGCTGGGGCTGGCTGCCATCTGGGGCGCGAGTTTCCTGTTCATGCGCATCATCGCGCCGGAAATCGGCACGGTGCCCACCGCGTTTTTCCGCGTGTCGATTGCCGCCGCGGGCTTATTGGTGATCCTGGCGATGCTGCGCGTGAGCTGGGATTTCCAGGGCAAGTTCAAGACGGTCCTGCTGCTGGGCGTGATCAACTCGGGGATTCCCGCGACGATGTACTCGGTGGCGGCGCAGGTACTGCCGGCGGGTTATTCGGCGATTTTCAACGCCACTACACCGCTGATGGGTGTGCTGATCGGCGGGTTGTTTTTCAGCGAACGCCTGACGCCGTCAAAAATAGCGGGTGTGGCCTTGGGTCTGCTTGGTGTTGCCGTGCTCACCCGCGCAGGGCCGGTGGCATTTGATCTGGAACTGTTAATGGGCGCATTAGCGTGCCTGCTGGCGACCACCTGCTATGGCTTCGCCGGTTTCCTGGCGCGACGCTGGCTGGATCAGCGCGGCGGGTTGGACAGTCGTCTCTCTGCCTTGGGCAGTATGCTGGGTGCTACGTTGTTTTTGCTGCCGTTCTTCGCCTTCAGCGCCATCACCCAGCCACCGGCGAGTTGGGGCGGCTGGCAGGTGTGGGTGTCGCTGCTGGGATTGGGGCTGATATGTACGGCGTTCGCCTACATCCTGTACTTCCGCCTGCTGTCATCCATCGGCCCGGTCAAGTCAATGACCGTGACCTTCATGATTCCGCCGTTCGGCGTGTTGTGGGGGGCGTTGTTGTTGGATGAGCCGCTGTCCATGGCTCATCTGTATGGTGGTGTATTGATTGCCGGGGCGTTGTGGTTGGTGTTGCGCCCGCAAAAACTGTAGGAGCGCCCCTGTGGCGAGGGAGCTTGCTCCCGCTCGACTGCGTAGCAGTCGCAAGCTCCTGGGGGCGCTTCGCACCCCAGCGCAAGCAAGCTTGCTCGCCACAGCTAGCTCGCTCCTACAGGGGTGGTTTCTAGCTCTTGCGGAACACGAAGACCAAGCCGACGATGATCAACGCCATTCCCAGCACGCTCAACAGCGCCAGGCGGTTACCGAAGATCAGGTAGTCCATCACCGCGGTCACCGCCGGCACCAGATAGAACAAACTGGTGACATTCACCAGGTTGCCGCGGGCAATCAGCCGATACAGCAACAGCGTCGCCAGCACCGACACCACCAAGCCCATCCACAGCACCGGCAGGTAAAAGCTTGCACTGTGCTCGAAGTGGAACGGCTGGAACGGCACGAACACTCCGCACAGCAACAGCCCGGCCAAGTATTGCAGTGGCAGCGTGCCCAAAGGATTGTCGGTGATGCGCTTTTGCATGATCGAGCCAAACGTCATGCTCGCCAGCGCCAGCAGCCCGAACAGCATCCCCGCCAGGGACATGCCCGCCAACCCGATGCCCTGATACACCACCATAATCAAGCCAGCCAACCCCAACCCCAGGCCGAACAGCCGGCGCCAGGAGCGTTGGCGCTCCATCAGTACCACGGTAAGGATCGGCTGCACGCCCATGATGGTCGCCATCACCCCAGGGGTGACGTTGAGGTCCAGGGCCAGCAGATAGAAAATCTGATAGGCCCCCAGCAAAACCAGGCCCGTCGCCGCCGCATACAGCAGCGGCTTGCCGGGACGTGGCAGCTTCAACTTGAGGAGCGGGACCAGCACTACCAACCCCATCAGGGCAACGGCAAACCGGATCAACAGAAAGGCAAAGGGCGACGCATGGGCCAGGCCCAACTTGGAGAAGATCGCCCCGCTGCTCCACAGCAAGACAAACACGCTCGTCGAGGCCGCCGCGGCCACGGATTGTTTCGAAAGCACAGACATGGTTACCACCTGTTATCAGGCAAAAAAGCCGACTCAGTAAAAAACTGAATTTCAGTAGGTTTTTTCAGGCAGGCACGGGCAACAGCGAACCGCTGATCAGCCCGAAATGCCAACATCCGGCGGTGATACGACTGCGTACACCGGCGTGCTACTGACAGGTGGGGGGTAATGACTGATCTGCGCAGGCTGCTTGCCACGGCACGGCACGACCACGGCGTTGACCGCTGAATCGACTACCGCTATGCGCTGGGAAGCTGGCATGTGCTGATCTTTTTGAAGGGATATAAAGACGCGACGACTATAACCAGCCGCAAACATACTTTGCAATCCTTTCCCCCTTGCCTTGTACATGGAGGCGTTTTCATGCCCTAGAACCTGGCCACTCGCTATAATGCCGCCCGGATTTTTCGAAGGATTTCACATGATTGCTTTGCCCTGGCTGTACCTCACCCTACTTTCCATTGGCTATGTCGTGGCTTTGATCTACGGCCAACTGGGCGTACTGGCGGCGGTCTCCATCGCACTGCTGCTGGTGGCCGGGTACGCCGTGCGCCAGCAACGCAACCCTTGGGCACGCTACTTGGGCCAAGGCTTGTTTATCGTACTGGCCCTGGGCCTGGTGATGCACTGGCTGCCGGGTTTCTATAACGGCCGCGGTATTGCGCCCCAGCGTCTAACTCCGGACTCAGTGCCCTTCTCGATGTACCTGAACCAGGACAAGCCCCTGATAGGCTTCTGGCTGTTGCTGGCCTGCCCGTGGATTGTGGCGCGACGCTCATTGCGCCTGTCGATCTGCGTCACCGCCCTGGCACTGACCCTGACCGCCATCGCCGTATTGGGTGGGGCCGCACTGATGGGAATGATCAGTTGGGCGCCGAAATGGCCGGACCAGGCATGGCTGTGGGTACTCAATAACCTGCTGCTGGTGACGCTGGTGGAAGAAGCGCTGTTTCGTGGCTATGTTCAGGGCGGCCTGAGCCAACGTTTCAAACACTTGCCCTACGGCGAGAACCTTGCGCTGCTGCTGGCTTCGCTGTTATTCGGCCTGATGCATTTCGGTGCGGGTTGGCAATGGGTGACGCTGGCCAGTATTGCCGGGGTCGGTTACGGCCTGGCGTATCGCTTTGGCGGGCTCGGCGCAGCGATTGCCACGCATTTTGGCTTGAATCTGCTGCACTTCGGCTTGTTCACCTACCCAATGCTGGCCAGCTAAGCCTGCCCGACTGTAAGAACGAGCTGTTGTGGCGAGGGAGCTTGCTCCCGCTCGGGTGCGTAGCGCCCGCAAGTTGTTTGGGGCCGCTTCGCAGCCCAGCGGGAGCAAGCTCCCTCGCCACAGTCGGCACTCTGCTCCCACGATTGTTGCAAAAATAAGTTAAATAAATACCCAGCATGGCCGATACCCCCTGAAAGCCTTGCGGATTGAACAATCATGCGTAATAACCAACCCGTTACCCAGCGCGAACGTACCTTCCCCGCTCAGCAACGGTTGATCTCCACCACAGATGCCAAGGGTGTCATTACCTACTGCAACGACGCGTTTGTCGAAATCAGTGGGTTCACCCGCGACGAACTGGTCCGTGCTCCGCACAACCTGGTGCGTCACCCGGATGTGCCCTCGGCGGTGTTCGCACACATGTGGTCCACGCTCAAACAAGGCTTGCCATGGATGGGCATTGTCAAGAATCGCTGCAAGACCGGCGACCACTACTGGGTTAACGCCTATGTAACACCGGTGTTCGACGGTAACCAGGTGATCGGCTACGAATCGGTGCGTATCAAGCCCACCGCCGAGCAGATCCGCCGGGCCGAGGCGCTCTATCAACGCATCAACCAGGGCAAGTCGGCGATTCCCCAGCGCGACAAATGGCTGCCGGTGCTGCAGGACTGGCTGCCGTTTATCCTGGTCAGCCAACTGAGCTTCATGATCGGCGCTACCCTCACCTCCCAGTGGGGCTTTGCCTTGGCGGCAGCGTTGTCGGTGCCGTTGGGCCTGCTGGGGCTGAGCTGGCAACAGCGCGGCCTCAAGCGCTTGCTGCGCCTGGCCGAGCAGACCACGTCCGACCCGCTGATTGCGCAGATGTACACCGACAGCCGTGGCGCCCAGGCCCGACTGGAAATGTCGATCCTCAGCCAGGAAGCGCGTCTGAAGACCTGCCTGACCCGCTTGCAGGACACTGCCGAGCACCTCAACGATCAGGCGGCACAGTCCAACACCCTGGCGCACAGCAGCTCCAGCGGCCTGGAACGTCAGCGTGTGGAAACCGAACAGGTGGCCACGGCCGTCAACCAGATGGCTGCAACCACCCAGGAAGTTGCCAGCCACGTGCAGCGCACCGCCGACGCCACCCAGGAAGCCAACCGCCTGACCGGTCGCGGCCGCGATATCGCCGGGGAAACCCGCGAGGCGATTCAGCGGCTTTCGGCAGCGGTTGGCGAGACCGGCGTGACCGTCACTCAACTGGCCAAGGACAGCGATGAAATTGGCGGCGTTGTCGATGTAATCAAGGGCATCGCCGACCAGACCAACTTGCTGGCGCTCAACGCCGCTATCGAAGCCGCGCGTGCCGGTGAGATGGGCCGTGGCTTTGCGGTGGTCGCCGATGAAGTGCGCCAACTGGCGCAGCGTACGGCCGAATCCACCGGGCAGATCCATGCCCTGATCGCCAAGCTGCAACACACGGCGGCTGCGGCCGTGCAAACCATGGACGCCGGGCATCGCCAGGCTGAAGAGGGCGTAGCGCGTGTGATGGAAGCGGATCAGGCGTTGGTGGGCATCAGTGAGGCGGTGGCCAATATCACCGACATGACCACCCAGATTGCCGCGGCCACCGAAGAGCAAAGCGCCGTGGCCGAGGAGATCAGCCGCAACATCAGCACCATCGCGCTGTTGGCAGACCAGACCTCAGAGCAGGCGATGAACTCGGCGCAGTTGAGTGAAGAGCTGACTCATACGGCGAATACTCAGTACTCGCTGGTGGAGCGTTTTAACCGGTAGAACTTCAGGGGCTCACTTTCTCCAACAAGTGAGCCCCTTGCAGATGGCTATCACTCATCATCTTTTTATCACCAAGCATTCTATAAAACTGTCAATTCTCACAGTTAACCTTTGAACGCCTCCCTCCTTATAGTGTGAACCTGTCAAACAGGAGCACACCGTTATGTCCCGGTCTACCGACTCAAATAGCGCCCTGCATCCCTTCCCAAAAACCATGGGGCGTGTGCAATGGACTGAAAAATCATCGAACAACGAAAGAACATTGGAAGGCTGGGCTCTGCCACTGCACCTATCCGAATACAATAATCAGTATTGGGTCAAGTTGACGCTCCAGTCCCCAGACACTCAACAATCACTGTTACTGAAAATACCTTGCGACTCCATAAGTACATCACCTAACAAATCAATCAAGCAAAACCCGGAAGCCTTCACCCACGTGTACATTCAAGGTGCAAACAATAACGCACCTGAAACGGAAGAACGTATTAAACCTGTCGGCGACATTGAAGTAACCGTTGACGAAAGCACAGGGAACACAACGCTGAATTTCGAAGGCTCTTTCACTGACACAGCGTCGGAATTATGCGAAATAAAATGCTGCTGTGAGTGGCCTGGAACTGCCCTTAACTCACAACGTTCGGTCTTTAAGTGGACAGAAGGACAAACTCAATACAAAACGGAGGGCTGGTTGGCCTACTCCAATTCAAGCAAGGCATGGTATCTGACCAGCGAGGAGGGAGAATGGGGTACGCCTCAATACCGTGAGTGGGCTATTTATATTTACTGCGACGATGAAAATGAACAGATCATCGATGAAACATTTAAAAACGGTGATGAGAAATCGAATTTTTACTATGCTCCCTTCGGCGGTGGCACCTATGAAGGCGAATACAATGTAACGCTTACACTGACTCAGCAGCCGTTGCGCTGCGAAGCCACCTTTAAAAATAAAATCCGCGACCGTGTAGAGATGACTGACGGCACGTTTCAGCCTATAAAAGACCCTACTCCCCCATCGTAATAAGGCTCGACAAAAGAGGCTTAAAACAAAATAAGTTTCACGTCTCAGCCGAGCGCGACACACTCAAGCTGGCATTTCTGAAAAAATCAGATAGCGCAAACCCCACGCGTAAAAGGTCTCACCATGAACCAAGAAATTATTTTCATCCCCGACTGCTATCTCTCTCAATCTGCAAACAACCATTTTGAATGGACATTTAAAAACTCTCAAACATCAATCACTGCAGAAAGAACAATTTTTGGTCATCGTACACAGACAAATACCTGGATATTTTCAGGGGCCATTGGAGAAAGTGAAAAGAATTTTTCTTCGTATTATTTTCATATCCCCTACCTAGGAGAAGCGCCGATAGACAATACGTATATACTTGACGGAATTTTACATTATGCTCTTTACATCTCTGCCCCTGGGGACATGCCTGGCACTACAGCGATTCCCGCCAAACACGCAACGCTGACAATAAAGCTCAACCCTGTTGAAGGCACGGCCAATGGCAACTTCGAGGCGTCCTTCGACAGTGAGTATGCTCAATACGACGCGACAGGACACTTCACGCTCATTAGGGACCGCTAGTGTTAAACCTCACGAAAACACTAGCCGAAATATCCCAACATAGAGAAACCTGCAAAGCGTCAGGCGAGAAAACCTGACGCTTTGATGGCCGCCGCCTCCAAATGCTGCTCATGACTGAACCCCGACGCCTTTAACGGCTTCAAATCATGATCCCCCGCCACCAGCCACATCACCTCAATGCTCGGCGATAACGCATACCCCTCCACCGCCGCTCGATTGCCCAAGGCATCACGCTCGCCCTGCACTATCAGCGTCGGCGTCGCAAGCGCAGCCAGATGCTCCACCCGAGGCTTTTGCGGCTTGCCCACCGCATAAAACGGATAGCCCAGGCACACCAACCCATCTGCGCCCAGCTCATCGGCCAACAAACTGGCCATGCGCCCGCCCATGGACTTGCCGCCAATCGCCAGTTTCCCAGCGACATGACGTCGCACCAGGGCATACACCTCACGCCACGCCTCCAGCAGTTTCGGCGCCGGATTCGGCGGGCGTTTGCCCCCGTCCAAGCGGCGCTGGGCCATGTACGGGAACTCGAAGCGCAACACGTTCACACCATGCCCGGCAAGGCGTGCAGCCATGTCGTTCATGAACGCCGAGTCCATCGGTGCACCGGCGCCATGGGCCAGGATCAGCGTCACAGGCTCGCCCGAACGCTTGCCCGTGGCGACATCCCACAACCAGCCATGTTCCCGTACACACTGCGCCCATTGATCCCCGTCAATACTGGCCTTGTGCTCTTTGCCCATGCTTGCCTCGCTTTTTAGTCTGCCTATAACTCCAGCCCAAGTGCCGCACTTGCTTGGGTTGAACCGTGGATGGGGAACCATGAACACTACTTTAAGTACCGCCTATAACTACAAGGTGGTCCGCCAATTCGCCATTATGACGGTGGTGTGGGGCATCGTCGGCATGGGGCTCGGGGTTTTTCTCGCGGCCCAATTGGTTTGGCCTGCGCTCAACTTCGATTTGCCCTGGACCAGCTTCGGTCGCCTGCGCCCTTTGCACACCAACGCGGTGATCTTCGCGTTCGGTGGCTGTGCGCTGTTCGCCAGCTCCTTTTACTCGGTGCAACGCACCTGCCAGACGCAGCTGTTCGCGCCGAAAGTCGCCGCATTCTGCTTCTGGGGCTGGCAGCTTGTGATCCTGCTGGCCGCCATCAGCCTGCCACTGGGCTACACCAGCTCCAAGGAATACGCCGAGCTGGAATGGCCGATCGACATCCTGATCACCATCGTCTGGGTCGCCTACGCCATCGTGTTCTTCGGCACGATCATGAAACGCAAGACCAAGCACATCTATGTGGGTAACTGGTTCTTCGGCGCGTTCATCATCACCGTGGCCATTTTGCATATCGTCAATAACCTGGAAATCCCGGTCAGCCTGACCAAGTCCTACTCGCTGTACGGCGGTGCGACGGATGCCATGGTGCAGTGGTGGTATGGGCACAACGCGGTAGGCTTTTTCCTGACTGCGGGTTTTCTGGGGATGATGTACTACTTCGTGCCCAAGCAGGCCGAACGCCCGGTGTATTCGTATCGCTTGTCGATCGTGCACTTCTGGGCGCTGATCACCCTGTACATCTGGGCCGGCCCGCACCACTTGCACTACACCGCCTTGCCGGACTGGGCGCAGTCCCTGGGCATGGTGATGTCACTGGTGCTGCTGGCGCCAAGCTGGGGCGGCATGATCAACGGCATGATGACCCTCTCGGGTGCCTGGCATAAGTTGCGCAGCGACCCGATCCTGCGCTTCCTCGTCGTCTCCCTGGCCTTCTACGGCATGTCGACCTTCGAAGGCCCGATGATGGCGATCAAGACCGTCAACGCCCTCTCCCACTACACCGACTGGACCATCGGCCACGTACACGCCGGGGCGCTGGGCTGGGTGGCGATGATCTCCATCGGCGCGCTGTACCACATGATCCCGAAAGTCTTCGGTCGCGAGCAGATGTACAGCCTCGGTCTGATCAACGCGCACTTCTGGCTGGCCACCATCGGCACCGTGCTCTACATCGCCTCGATGTGGGTCAACGGCATCGCCCAGGGCCTGATGTGGCGTGCGGTCAACGAAGACGGCACCCTCACCTACTCCTTCGTCGAAACCCTGGTGGCCAGCCACCCAGGCTTCATCGTGCGTCTGGTGGGCGGTGCGATCTTCCTCAGCGGCATGTTCCTGATGGCTTACAACACATGGCGCACCGTGCGTTCGGCGCAACCTGCCGAAGTCACCGCTGCCGCGCAGATGGCCTGAGGAGTCGATGATGAAACACGAAACGATTGAAAAGAACGTCGGCCTGTTGATGCTGCTGATGGTGCTCGCCGTGAGCATCGGTGGCCTGACGCAGATCGTCCCGCTGTTCTTCCAGGACGTGACCAACAAACCGGTCGAAGGCATGAAGCCCTACACCGCGCTGCAACTGGAAGGCCGCGACATCTACATCCGCGAAGGCTGCGTGCAGTGCCACTCGCAGATGATCCGCCCGTTCCGCGCCGAGACCGAGCGCTACGGCCACTACTCGGTGGCTGGCGAAAGCGTGTGGGACCACCCGTTCTTGTGGGGCTCCAAGCGTACCGGGCCGGACCTGGCCCGCGTCGGCGCGCGCTACTCGGACGACTGGCACCGCGCGCACTTGTACAACCCGCGCAACGTGGTGCCAGAGTCGAAAATGCCGGCCTACCCCTGGCTGGTCACCGCCGCCGTCGACAGCAGCCACACCGAGACCAAGTTGAAAGTGATGCGCACCCTCGGCGTGCCGTACACCGACGACGACATCAATGGCGCCGTCGCCAGCCTCAAGGGCAAGACCGAGATGGACGCGCTGGTTTCCTACCTGCAAGTGCTCGGCACTGCCATCAAGAGCAAGAGGTGAGCCATGGGATTTGAATTCGATGCGGGCACCATCCGCGGCCTTGGCACGCTGGTGGTCGCCATCGCCTTTATCGGCCTGTCGCTGTGGGTGTTCAACAACCGCCGCAACGCGGAATTCGAGCAGGCCCGCCTGCTGCCGTTTGCCGATGAACCTTCCCCACCCGACGCTCAAGCAGAGCCAGCCACAAGGAGCACTCGGCCATGACTACGTTTTGGAGTACATGGATCTGCGTATTGACCCTGGGCAGCCTGATCGGCCTGACCTGGCTGTTGGTCGGCACCCGCAAGGGCGAAACCAAGGGCAGCGTCGACCAGACCATGGGCCACGCCTTCGACGGGATCGAGGAATACGACAACCCGCTGCCCCAGTGGTGGTTTATGTTGTTCGCCGGCACCCTGGTATTCGCCGTCGGCTACCTGATCCTCTACCCGGGCCTGGGCAACTGGAAAGGCGTACTGCCGGGCTATGAAGACGGCTGGACCCAGACCAAGGAATGGGACAAGGAAATGGCCAAGGCCGACGCCAGGTTCGGGCCGATCTTCGCCAAGTTCGCGGCCATGCCGGTGGAAGAAGTCGCCAAGGACCCGCAAGCGTTGAAGATGGGCGGTCGCCTGTTTGCCTCCAACTGTGCGGTGTGCCACGGCTCGGACGCCAAGGGCGCCTATGGCTTCCCCAACCTGGCCGACAACAACTGGCGCTGGGGCGGTTCGGCCGAGGCCATCAAGGCCACCATCCTGAACGGTCGCCACGCGGCGATGCCGGCCTGGGGTGAAGTGCTGGGCGAGGACGGGGTGAAGAACGTCGCCGCCTATGTGCGTCACGACCTGGCCAAGCTGCCGTTGCCCGCCGACAACACCGCCGACCTGGCCGCCGGGCAAGCCGCCTTCAGCACCACTTGCGTGGCGTGTCATGGTCCGCAAGGTCACGGCGTGGAAGCCATGGGTGCGCCCAACCTGACCGAGCCTGCCGGCTTTATCTACGGCACCAGCCTGGCGCAGTTGCAGCAGACCATCCGCCATGGTCGCCAGGGCCAGATGCCGGCTCAGGACGTGCTGCAAGGCAATGACAAGGTGCACTTGCTGGCGGCTTACGTGTACAGCCTGTCCCATAACGCTGAAGGCTCAACGCCAGACAGCCAACCGCAGTAAAAGCTCTACCTGTGGCGAGGGAGCTTGCTCCCGCTGGAGTGCGAAGCGCTCCCACGATTTTGGGGCCGCTGCGCAGCCCAACGGGAGCAAGCTCCCTCGCCACAGGCATAAGTCGCGACCAAGTGTCGCACCCCTTCCAAACCCAACTTTCCCCTCCTCCTATTCGGGTCTACGCTTGTTCCCACAGTGGAGCAATTCTGGCGTAGGCGACGGTATCCGTTGCGCCCTCTAAAATTCCTGTCCACTTGATCAGCTTTCTATTTCGGTCTTTATCCTTACACCAAACATGGAAAGGGCGCAGAATCTGGCGTGGAACGCATTGATACAGGTCAGCCATTGCGTTGCAATGGCCCCTCGGTTTCTACATACTTGCGGCCGATTTTACCTATAAAAAAACCTAAACCGTGGAACCTTAGAATGAGCACAGCAATCAGTCCGACTGCTTATAACTATAAGGTAGTCCGCCAGTTCGCCATCATGACGGTGGTCTGGGGGATCCTTGGCATGGGGCTCGGGGTGTTCATCGCCTCGCAACTGGTTTGGCCGCAATTGAATTTCGACCTGCCCTGGACGACTTTCGGCCGCCTGCGCCCACTGCACACCAACTTGGTGATCTTCGCCTTCGGCGGATGTGCACTGTTTGCCACCTCCTACTATGTCGTGCAGCGCACCTGCCAGACGCGACTGATTTCCGATGGTCTGGCCGCCTTCACCTTCTGGGGCTGGCAGGCGGTCATCGTCGGCGCCATCATCAGCCTGCCCCTGGGCTACACCACTACCAAGGAATACGCCGAGCTGGAATGGCCGATCGCCATTTTGCTTGCCATCGTGTGGGTGACCTACGGCCTGGTGTTCTTCGGCACCATCGTCAAGCGCAAGACCAAGCACATCTACGTGGGCAACTGGTTCTACGGGGCCTTTATCGTGGTCACGGCGATGCTGCACATCGTCAACCACGCCTCCCTGCCGGTGAATCTGTTCAAGTCCTATTCGGCCTATTCCGGCGCAACGGACGCGATGATCCAGTGGTGGTACGGCCACAACGCCGTAGGCTTCTTCCTCACCACCGGTTTCCTGGGGATGATGTACTACTTCGTGCCCAAGCAGGCCGAGCGTCCGATCTACTCTTATCGCCTGTCCATCGTGCACTTCTGGGCGCTGATCACCCTGTACATCTGGGCCGGCCCTCACCACTTGCACTACACCGCTTTGCCGGATTGGGCACAGTCCCTGGGCATGGCGATGTCGATCATCCTGCTGGCGCCAAGCTGGGGCGGCATGATCAACGGCATGATGACCCTCTCGGGCGCCTGGCATAAGCTGCGCACCGACCCGATCCTGCGGTTTCTGGTGGTGTCCCTGGCGTTCTACGGCATGTCGACCTTTGAAGGTCCGATGATGGCGATCAAGACCGTCAACTCGCTGTCCCACTACACCGACTGGACCATCGGCCATGTACACGCCGGGGCGCTGGGCTGGGTGGCGATGATCTCCATCGGCGCGCTGTACCACATGATCCCCAAACTGTTCGGCCGCGTGCAGATGCACAGCGTCGGGCTGATCAACGCACACTTCTGGCTGGCCACTATCGGCACCGTGCTCTACATCGCCTCGATGTGGGTCAACGGCATCACCCAGGGCCTGATGTGGCGTGCGATCAACGATGACGGCACCCTCACCTACTCTTTCGTCGAAGCGCTGCAAGCCAGCCACCCGGGCTTTATCGTACGTGCCCTGGGCGGTGCGTTCTTTGCCAGCGGCATGCTGTTGATGGCCTACAACGTCTGGCGCACCGTGCGTGCCAGCGACCCTGTAGAAGCCGAAGCCGCCGCCAAGATCGCCGTTGTGGGAGCTCACTGATGAAGCATGAAGTAGTCGAGAAGAACATCGGCCTGTTGGCCTTCTTCATGGTCATCGCCGTGAGCATCGGCGGCCTGACCCAAATCGTCCCGCTGTTTTTCCAGGACGTGACCAACAAGCCGGTCGAAGGCATGAAGCCGCGCACCGCCCTTGAACTGGAAGGCCGCGACGTCTACATCGCCAACGGTTGCGTGGGCTGCCACTCGCAGATGATCCGCCCGTTCCGTGCTGAAACCGAACGCTACGGCCACTACTCGGTCGCCGGTGAAAGCGTGTGGGACCACCCGTTCCTGTGGGGTTCCAAGCGCACCGGCCCGGACCTGGCCCGTGTGGGTGGGCGTTACTCCGATGACTGGCAGCGTGCGCACCTGTACAACCCGCGCAACGTGGTGCCTGAGTCGAAAATGCCGGCGTACCCGTTCCTCGTGGAAAACAAGCTCGACGGCAAGGACACCGCGAAGAAGATGGAAGTCTTGCGCACCCTGGGCGTGCCCTACACCGACGAAGACATCGCCGGCGCAGCCGCAGCCGTGAAGGGCAAGACCGAAATGGACGCATTGGTGGCCTACCTGCAAGGCCTTGGCACCATCATCAAAAGCAAACGGTGACCTACATGGATATCGGGATGATTCGTGGCCTGGGCACCGTTGTGGTGATGGTGGCCTTTATCGGCCTGGCGTTGTGGGTGTTCAGCCCACGGCGCAAGTCGGAGTTTGACGACGCGACCATGCTGCCCTTTGCAGATGATCCCGAAGCCATCAAGCACGTCGAGCAAGCTTCTAGGAGTAACAAAGAATGACTACGTTCTGGAGTCTGTACGTCACAGTCCTCAGTCTGGGTACCATCTTCGCCCTGACCTGGCTGCTGCTGTCGACCCGCAAGGGCCAGCGCACCGAACAGACGGACGAGACCGTCGGCCACTCGTTCGACGGCATCGAGGAGTACGACAACCCGCTGCCCAAGTGGTGGTTCATGCTGTTTGTCGGCACCATCGTCTTCGCCCTTGGTTACCTGGTGCTCTACCCTGGCCTGGGCAACTGGAAGGGTCTGCTGCCAGGCTACAACTACCTCGACAACGACAAGCAAACCCCGTTCGCCAACGGCCAGACCGGCTGGACCGGCGTGCACGAATGGGAAAAGGAAATGGCCAGGTCGGAGGCCAAGTTCGGGCCGATCTTCGCCAAGTTCGCATCGATGCCCATTGAAGAAGTCGCCAAGGACCCGCAAGCCTTGAAGATGGGCGGTCGGCTGTTTGCCTCCAACTGCTCGGTGTGCCACGGCTCCGACGCCAAAGGCGCCTACGGCTTCCCCAACCTGACCGACGCCGACTGGCGCTGGGGCGGTGAACCCAACACCATCAAGGAAACCATCATGAAGGGCCGCCACGCGGTGATGCCGGGCTGGGCCGAAGTCATCGGTGAGCAAGGCGTGGCTGACGTAGCAGGCTTTGTGGTGACCCAACTCGATGGCCGCAAACTGCCGGAAGGTGCCAAGGCCGATGTGGCCAACGGTGAGAAACTCTTCGCCGCCAACTGCGTGGCCTGCCACGGCCCGGCCGGTAAAGGCACCCCCGCCATGGGCGCGCCGGACCTGACGCATCCGGGGGCGTTCATCTACGGTTCAAGCTTTGCGCAACTGCAGCAGACCATCCGTTATGGCCGCCAGGGCCAGATGCCCGCGCAGGAGCAGTTGCAGGGCAATGACAAGGTGCACTTGCTTGCGGCGTATGTGTATAGCTTGTCGCATGGGGATAAGAAGGCTGAGGAGCAGTAAGACCTCTGAAACAATAATCGAGCCCCGCACAGCGAATGCTGGCGGGGCTTTTTTGTTTTAGCTGCGAACCTTTCAAAGCCAAATCTACCGTTCGTAGCCTCAACCTTGCCGCGCGCATTCGCCAGGTAGTAACGTAACTACATTCAGTCCAGCGAAGGGGGACCTACCCCATGACCATCACGACCATTTCCAGCCGCGAATTCAACCAAGACACAAGTGGTGCCAAAAAAGCCGCCCGCAAAGGGCCGGTTTTTATCACTGATCGCGGCAAGCCTGCCCATGTACTGCTAAGCATTGAGGACTACCAGAAGCTGACAGGTCTGAACGCCGACATCGTTGATCTTTTGGTGATGCCGGAAGCCGCCGATATCGACTTCGAAACCGAACGTGCCGTGATCATTCATCGCCCCGTGGACTTTTCTTGATGTATTTACTCGACACGAATGTGATCTCTGAACTGCGTAAACCTCAGGCTGATGCAAATGTCGTGGCGTGGGCAAAAAGTGTGGTGGCGCCACGTATGTTTATTTCGGCGATCACGCTGAAGGAATTGGAAACCGGAGTCCTGCGAATTGAGCGGCGAGACCCGGCGCAGGGGAAGGTGTTGAGAGCCTGGCTCAAGCGTCATGTGATGCCCGCCTTTGATGCCAGAATCCTGCCCGTCGATGCAGCAGTCGCGTTGCGTTGCGCACACTTGCATGTACCCGACCGAGCCAACGAAAGTGATTCATTGATTGCCGCAACTGCGCTGGTTCATGGGCTCACCGTCGTCACGCGCAACATCAGCGACTTCCAATCGAGCGGCGTTGCACTGATCAATCCATGGGACGAATGACCGGCTTACCGACAAAAACCGTCCATACTTGCCAAGTCAATTGATCCAGGTCACGTACACCATCAATTGATTTCCCCCAACGCGACCAAAGGTCGCACCCTTTGCGCACCATCGGGGGCGTATCATTAGGCCACTGCAACACCCTTAATTTGACCCCGGCTGGCACGTACTGGCCGAGGCAAATCTCCACCGCCGTGGGATGCAATGATGAGCGACCAGATACCGGTACATGACGTTACCCCGCCTGCCAAGACCGTCGACCTCTACGCTTCGCGTGAGAAGATTTACACCCGCGCCTTCACTGGCTTGTTCCGCAACTTGCGCATGGTCGGCGGTGCCGCTCTGTTCCTGTTGTACTTCGGCACGGTGTGGCTGAACTGGGGCGGTCACCAGGCGGTGTGGTGGAACCTGCCGGAGCGTAAATTCTTTATTTTCGGCGCAACGTTCTGGCCCCAGGATTTCATCCTGCTGTCGGGCATTCTCATTGTCGCGGCATTTGGCCTGTTCTTTATCACCGTATACGCCGGGCGCGTGTGGTGCGGCTATACCTGCCCGCAAAGCGTGTGGACATGGATCTTCATGTGGTGCGAAAAGGTCACCGAAGGCGACCGCAACCAGCGCATCAAGCTCGACAAGGCGCCCATGAGCGCCAACAAATTCCTGCGCAAGTTCAGCAAGCACAGCCTGTGGCTGCTGATCGGCTTTGCCACTGGCATCACCTTCGTCGGCTACTTCTCGCCGATTCGCGAACTGGTGTTCGACTTTTTCACTGGCCAGGCCGATGGCTGGTCGTATTTCTGGGTGGGTTTCTTCACCCTCGCCACCTACGGCAACGCCGGCTGGCTGCGTGAGCAGGTGTGCATCTACATGTGCCCCTATGCGCGCTTCCAGAGCGTGATGTTCGACAAGGACACCTTGATCGTGTCCTATGACCCCCGCCGTGGCGAAGTGCGTGGCCCACGTAAAAAGGGTACCGACTACAAGGCTCAGGGCCTGGGCGACTGCATCGACTGCACGATGTGCGTGCAGGTATGTCCTACCGGTATCGATATCCGCGACGGGCTGCAAATCGAATGCATCGGCTGCGCCGCCTGTATCGATGCCTGCGATAACATCATGGACAAGATGGAGTACCCACGCGGCCTGATCAGCTACACCACCGAACACAACCTTTCGGGGCAGAAAACCCATAAGCTGCGCCCGCGCCTGATCGGTTACGCCCTGGTATTGCTGGCGATGATCAGCCTGTTGGTGGCCGCCTTCTTCATGCGCTCGCTGGTGGGTTTCGACGTCAGCAAAGACCGCGTGCTGTATCGCGAGAACGCCGAAGGACGCATCGAAAACGTCTACAGCCTGAAGATCATGAACAAAGACCAGCGCGACCACACCTACGTGCTCGACGCCGCTGGCCTGCCAGACCTCAAGCTGCAAGGCCGGCGCGAAATCAAAGTGGCCGCCGGCGATATCGTCAGCATGCCGGTGGAGTTGTCGAGTGCGCCCGAGCAGTTGCCGTCGAGCACCAACGAGGTGACCTTCATCCTCGAAGACGCCGATGACACCAGCGTCCATATTGAAGCCAAGAGCCGATTCATCGGCCCACAAGTCCGTTAACAGGGAACATACGCATGCCCGCAACTACTGCCGCCAGCCCTTGGTACAAGCACCTCTGGCCCTGGATCATCATCGCGATTCTGGCCTGCTCGGTGACCCTGACCTTGTCCATGGTGACCATCGCAGTGAACAACCCGGACAATCTGGTCAACGACAACTACTACGAGGCCGGCAAAGGCATCAACCGTTCCCTGGACCGCGAGCGCCTGGCCCAGACCCTGCAACTGCGCGGCAAGCTGCACCTGGACGAACTGACCGGCGAGGTCGAGCTGCAACTGACTGGCTACAGCAATCCAAATACCCTGGAGCTGAACCTGATCTCCCCGACCCAGCCAGAGAAGGATCGCAAGATCAACCTCACCCGCAGCGACAGCGAGCCCGGCCGCTACATCGGCCAGGTCACCGACAAGGTCGAAGGTCGCCGTTTCGTGGAACTGCTTGGCGTGGAAGGCGGCAACACCTGGCGCCTGTTCGAAGAAGAAGAGGTCAGCCACGACAAGGACTTGCTGCTGGGTGACGAACCGTTGCAGGGCGCCGAGGACCTGAAGAAGTAGACGATGATCGTTCCCACGCTCTGCGTGGTAACGCCTTGCTGGACGCTCTGCGTCCGCTTTGTGACGCAGAGCGTCACGGGCAACATTCCCACGCAAAGCGTGGGAACGATCTGCGGAACCGAGTAATGACCCAACCCACCCCCTGCTACCACTGCGCCCTACCCGTCCCCTCCGGAAGCCGGTTCACCGCCCAGATCCTCGGCGAACGCCGCGAACTCTGCTGCCCGGGCTGCCAGGCCGTGGCCGAGGCGATAGTGGCCGGCGGGCTGGAAAGCTATTATCAACACCGCAGCGAAGCCTCGGCCAACCCCGAGGCGCTGCCCGTGCAGTTGGTGGACGAGCTGGCGCTGTACGACCGCGCCGATGTGCAAAAACCCTTTGTCCGCCATCAAGGCGACCTGGCCGAAACCACCTTGCTGATGGAAGGCATCAGTTGCGCCGCCTGCGGCTGGTTGATCGAGAAGCACCTGCGCAGCCTGCCTGCGGTGGCCGAAGCGCGATTGAACCTGTCCAACCACCGCCTGCACGTGCGCTGGGCCGATGGGCAATTGCCGTTGAGCCAACTGCTCAGCGAGCTGCGCCATATCGGTTACGCCGCCCACCCTTACCAGGCCGACCGCGCCGCCGAACAATTGGCCAGCGAGAATCGCCTGGCCCTGCGACAACTGGGAGTCGCCGGCTTGCTGTGGTTCCAGGCCATGATGGCAACCATGGCCACCTGGCCGGAATTCAATATCGACCTGAGCCCGGAATTGCACGTCATCCTGCGCTGGGTTGCGATGTTTCTGACCACGCCCATCGTGTTCTACAGCTGCGCACCCTTCTTCAAAGGCGCCCTGCGTGACCTGCGCACGCGCCACCTGACCATGGACGTGTCGGTGTCCCTGGCGATTGGCGGCGCGTACCTGGCCGGCATCTGGACGGCGATCACTGGCGTAGGCGAGTTGTATTTCGATGCCGTGGGCATGTTTGCCCTGTTCCTGCTGGCCGGACGCTACCTTGAGCGCCGCGCCAGGGAGCGTACTGCCGCAGCCACCGCCCAACTGGTCAACCTGTTGCCCGCCTCCTGCCTGCGCCTCAAGGACAATGGCCAGAGCGAACGCATCCTGCTCAGCGAGTTGGCACTGGGTGATCGTGTGCTGGTGCATCCCGGTGCGGTGCTGCCGGCGGATGGGGTGATTCTCGACGGCCAATCCAGCATTGATGAATCCCTGCTGACCGGCGAGTACCTGCCGCAACCTCGGCGCACGGGTGAGAGCGTCACGGCCGGCACGCTGAATGTCGAAGGCGCGCTGACCGTCCAAGTACGCGCCCTGGGGCATGACACGCGCCTGTCCGCCATCGTGCGCCTGCTGGAGCGCGCCCAGGCCGAGAAGCCGCGCCTGGCGCAGATCGCCGACCGCGCTGCGCAGTGGTTCTTGTTGTGCTCGCTGATCGCCGCCGCACTGATCGGCCTGCTGTGGTGGGAGCTGGACCCCACCCGGGCGTTCTGGATTGTGCTGGCGATGCTGGTGGCGACCTGTCCATGCGCCCTGTCGCTGGCCACGCCCACCGCCCTTACCGCAGCCACCGGTACCTTGCACAGTCTCGGGTTACTGCTGACCCGCGGCCATGTGCTGGAGGGCCTGAACCAGATCGACACGGTGATTTTCGACAAGACCGGCACCCTCACCGAAGGGCGCCTGGCGTTGCGCGCCATCCGGCCCCTCGGCGCGCTGGACAGCGACCAATGCCTGGGCCTTGCCGCCGCCCTGGAGAACCGCTCCGAACACCCGATTGCCCGTGCCTTCGGCCGTGCGCCGCTAGCCGCCGATGAAGTGCTGAGCACGCAAGGGCTGGGCCTGGAGGGTCGTGTGGGAGAACGTCTGTTGCGCATCGGCCAGCCGGGTTTTGTCTGTGAACTCAGTGGCTGCGCGATTCCCGCCTCGCCGGACGAAGCCGGGCAATGGCTGCTGCTGGGCGACCGCAGCGGGGCGCTGGCCTGGTTCGTACTCGACGACCGTCTGCGCAGCGACGCCCCCGCCTTGCTGGCCGCATGCAAGGCGCGGGGCTGGCGCACGCTGTTGCTCTCCGGCGACAGTTCGCCGATGGTAGCCAGTGTCGCCTCTGAGCTGGGTATCGACGAGGCCCACGGCAGCCTGCGCCCTGACGACAAGCTGCAGGTACTGCAAAACCTGCACAAGGAAGGTCGCAAAGTGCTGATGCTGGGCGATGGGGTCAATGATGTGCCGGTGTTGGCTGCTGCCGATATCAGTGTGGCGATGGGCTCGGCCACCGACCTGGCAAAAACCAGCGCCGATGCGGTGCTATTGTCCAACCGCCTGGATGCGCTGGTGCAGGCCTTCAGCCTCGCGCGGCGCACCCGCCGAGTGATCATCGAGAACCTGTTGTGGGCCGGGTTGTACAATGGCCTTATGCTGCCGTTCGCCGCCCTGGGTTGGATCACTCCGATCTGGGCGGCCATCGGCATGTCCATCAGTTCGTTGACCGTGGTACTCAACGCGTTGCGCCTGACTCGCCTGCCGAGCGCGCAAGCCCCGGGCACCGCCCCAGCAACCCGCCCGCTGCCGGCCTGAGCCGCGTGGGCATGGAGTACAGATGCCAGCTCTCTATGTAATGATTCCGGCGGCACTGCTGTTAGTGGGCGTGGCCATCTACATCTTCTTCTGGGCCGTGGACAGCGGCCAGTACGAAGACCTCGATGGCCCGGCCCATAGCGTGCTGTTCGATGACCAGGACCCGAACCACCTGGCCGCCATCGATGGAGCCAACAACCCCGAGCAACCGCCCAAAGAGCCCCCTCATGCTTGAGCTGATGCCCTTGCTGGTCTCGGCGCTGATCCTCGGCCTGCTCGGTGGTGGCCACTGCTTGGGCATGTGCGGTGGGTTGATGGGCGCGCTGACCCTGGCCATTCCCAAGGAACAACGCAGCCGCCGTTTTCGCCTGCTGCTGGCATACAACCTGGGGCGCATCCTCAGCTATGCCACCGCCGGTTTATTGATCGGCCTGGCCGGCTGGGCGGTGGCCAACAGCCCGGCAGCGATGTTCATGCGTGTGCTCGCCGGCCTGCTGTTGGTCTGCATGGGCCTGTACCTGGCCGGCTGGTGGAGCGGCCTCACCCGTATCGAAAGCCTGGGGCGCGGCCTGTGGCGGCATCTGCAGCCAGTGGCCAACCGTTTGCTGCCGGTGTCCAGCCTGCCCCGCGCCTTGTTGCTGGGTGCGCTGTGGGGCTGGTTGCCGTGCGGGCTCGTCTACAGCACCCTGCTATGGGCGGCGAGCCAGGGCAATGCACTGGACAGCGCCTTGCTGATGCTGGCGTTCGGGCTGGGCACCTGGCCGGTGCTGCTGGCCACCGGGCTGGCCGCCGAACGGGTGACGGCGTTGTTGCGCAAGCGCAGCGTGCGGGTGGCCGGCGGGGTGCTGGTGATGATCTTCGGCCTCTGGACCTTGCCCGGCCCCCATCAGCACTGGCTAATGGGGCATTAACAGGCCCTGTGGCATAGCGCCGCTCCCCGTTGATGCAAATCAACATGCCTTGCCTGCCCTGCCCCTAGACTCGGCCCACTAGCCAATCCGGGGGACCGCCCGCATGCTCGACGCCATTCGTTGGGACACAGATCTGATTCACCGCTACGACTTGGCGGGGCCGCGCTACACGTCCTACCCCACCGCCGTACAATTTGACAGCCAGGTCGGCACCTTCGACCTGCTCCACGCCCTGCGTGACAGCCGAAAGGCAGTGCGGCCACTGTCGCTGTACGTGCATGTACCCTTCTGCGCCAACATTTGCTACTACTGCGCCTGCAACAAGGTGATCACCAAGGACCGGGGGCGCGCCCAGGCCTACCTGCAGCGCCTGGAGCAGGAGATCCAATTGGTGGCCTGCCACCTCGACCCGCAGCAACCCGTTGAGCAACTGCATTTCGGCGGCGGTACGCCAACGTTTCTCAGCCACGATGAACTGCGCCAGGTGATGACACGCCTGCGCCAGCATTTCAATTTGCTGGATGATGACTCGGGCGACTACGGCATCGAAATCGACCCGCGCGAAGCCGACTGGGCCACCATGGGCCTGCTACGCGAACTGGGCTTCAACCGCGTGAGCATCGGCCTGCAAGACCTCGACCCCGAGGTGCAACGGGCGGTCAACCGCCTGCAAAGCCTGGAGGAAACCCGCGCCGTGATCGATGCAGCGCGCACCTTGCAATTTCGCTCGATTAATATCGACCTGATCTACGGCCTGCCCAAGCAGTCGCCGTTGAACTTTGCGCGCACCGTGGAGGAAGTTATCCGCTTGCAGCCTGACCGCCTGTCGGTATTCAACTACGCGCACCTGCCGGAACGCTTCATGCCCCAGCGGCGGATCAACACCGACGACCTGCCCTCGCCGGCAGAAAAACTGCTGATGCTGCAAACCACCATCGAACAACTGACCCAGGCCGGTTACCGCTACATAGGCATGGACCACTTTGCGCTGCCGGACGACGAACTGGCGGTGGCCCAGGAAGAAGGCAAGCTGCAGCGCAACTTCCAGGGTTACACCACCCACGGGCACTGCGACCTGATTGGGCTGGGGGTGTCGGCGATCAGCCAGATCGGCGACCTGTATTGCCAGAACAGCAGTGACCTGAACCAGTACCAGAATGCCTTGGCGGGCGCGCAACTGGCGACCAGCCGCGGCCTGGTCTGCACTACGGACGACCGGTTGCGACGGGACGTGATCCAGCAGTTGATCTGCAATTTCAGCCTGGCATTCGAGGGAATCGAACAGGCGTACAACATCGATTTTCGCGGCTATTTTGCCGAGTCATGGCCGCAATTGCAGACAATGGCCGATGATGGCTTGATCGAACTGGACGCCCAGGGCATTCGCGTGCTGCCGGCCGGGCGCTTGTTGGTGCGCTCGGTGTGCATGGTGTTCGATGCCTACCTGGAGCACCAGAACAGGCAACGGTTTTCGCGGGTGATTTGATTACATCGCCAGGGAGGCAGCTTTCATCGAATCCTCGGCACTCATGCCTTTCATCGCCTTGGCCAGCGACGTCTGAGCCGACATCAGGCCAGCCTGCAGCGAACCGATCTCGGTCTGCAGCGCGCTGGCCTTGGCACGCGCCTCTTCAGGGGAAAGATTACTGTCCGCGGCCACCGCCGCCAGTTCGGCCTGTTTTTCGGCGATCTGTTGCTTCAGTTGGCGGATCATTTTCAGTACCTGTTTGACGTTGTCTTCCAGGCCACTGTCATCGATGTCCGCATTGCTGCGCTGCTCCACGCCTGCCGCTTTGAATGCCGCAGCGGAAATAGTCACTGTCACACCTTCCACGACCTTGGTTTCAGAAGATTTTTCAAGGGTGGGACCTTCGTCCTTGAGCGCAGTAACCGGCTTCGCGTCAGGCACAACAGGGATGCGAATAGCCGGGTTGTAGGCCGCTATAACAGACATGATCCGAGCTCCGTCTAAGAGATGTGCTCTTTGTATCGACCTCAAGCAACAAATCTTTATACCTGTGCAGGTTTTCTGTACACGCTGGCCTCGCTGCCCCCCAGTGCGTTACCCTTACGTCTTATGTGTGTTTTCCCACAAGGATTTAAGAAATGTCCGAGCCAGTCAAACTGCGCGCTCACAGCCAGGCCCATTGCAAGGATTGCAGCCTGGCCCCCCTCTGCCTGCCACTTTCGTTGAATCTGGAAGACATGGATGCGCTGGACGACATCGTCAAACGCGGCCGCCCACTGAAAAAAGGCGAGTTTCTGTTTCGCCAGGGCGACAAGTTTGATTCCGTCTATGCAGTACGCTCGGGCGCGTTGAAGACCTTCAGCCTCAGCGACGGCGGCGAAGAGCAAATCACCGGTTTCCACCTGCCAAGCGAGTTGGTCGGGCTGTCGGGGATGGACACCGAGATTCATCCGGTATCGGCCCAGGCCCTGGAAACCACGTCGGTGTGCGAAATTCCTTTCGAGCGCCTGGATGAACTGGCCCTGCAACTGCCGCAATTGCGCCGCCAGTTGATGCGCGTGATGAGCCGTGAGATTCGTGACGACCAGCAAATGATGCTGCTGCTGTCGAAGAAAACCGCCGACGAGCGTATCGCCACGTTCCTGGTCAACCTGTCGGCGCGCTTTCGCGCCCGTGGGTTCTCGGCCAACCAGTTCCGCCTGAGCATGTCGCGCAATGAGATCGGTAATTACCTGGGCCTGGCAGTGGAGACCGTGTCCCGCGTGTTTACCCGTTTCCAGCAGAACCAGTTGATTGCCGCCGAGGGTAAAGAAGTGCATATCCTCGACCCGATCCAGCTGTGTGCATTGGCTGGCGGTTCGCTGGAGGTCTGATCCAGGCTGCGGCCGCGCCAATCGGCGAGGCCGCAGGTATACTTCGAGTCCGTTTTCCGCTCTGGACTCCTCGACGATGACTTTTGATTCGTTCGACATCAAATCCCTGATTCGCCCCGTTATCGACTTCCCCAAGCCGGGTGTGATCTTTCGTGACATCACGCCGCTGTTTCAATCGCCCCGCGCCCTGCGCCTGGTGGCCGACAGCTTTGCCCAACGCTATGTCGAAGCCGATTTCACCCATATCGGTGCAATGGATGCCCGTGGCTTCCTGATCGGCTCGATCATCGCCTACCAACTCAACAAGCCGCTCATCCTGTTCCGCAAGCAAGGCAAGCTGCCGGCGGACGTGCTGGCTGAGGGTTACCAGACCGAGTACGGCGAAGCGTTCCTGGAAGTGCACGCCGACAGCCTGTGCGAAGGCGACTCCGTGCTGATGTTCGATGACCTGATCGCCACCGGCGGCACCCTGATTGCGGCGGCGAACCTGGTGCGGCGCATGGGGGCAAAGATCTTTGAAGCCGCGGCGATTATTGATTTGCCGGAGCTGGGTGGCTCGCAGCGCTTGGCAGACATGGGGATTCCGACGTATTGCCTGACGCAGTTCGGGCTGACTGAGAGATAAGCGTCGTCAGTACTGACGCCATCGCGGGCAAGCCCGGCTCCCACCTTGGAATGCATTCTCCTGTGGGAGCCGGGCTTGCCCGCGATGAGGCCGAAAGAACACCCCGGCTTACAACCCCATCTGCTTACTGATGATTTCATTCATCACTTCGCGCGTCCCGCCACCAATCGACAAAATCCGGTTATCGCGATACAGCCGCTCCACCAGACTGCCACGCATATATCCCTGCCCGCCCAATATCTGCACCGCGTCATACGTCACCCGATCAGCGGTATCGGTAGCCAGATTCTTGGCCATGGAAATCTCTTTGATTACGCTCTTGCCGGCGGCCATCTTCGCGGCCTGGCGATAGGTGAACTCGCGGGAAACCTCCACGGCGGTAGCCATTTCCGCCAGGCGATGCTTGAGCACCTGGAATTTGCCGATGGGTTTGCCGAATGCTTCGCGCTGGGCGGCCCACTGGAGGCTTTCCTCCAAGGCCAGTTGCGCGGTCATGTTGGCCATGAGGGCCAAGGCCAGGCGCTCGCTCTGGAAGTTGCCCATGATGCAGGCAAAGCCCATGTTCTCGACACCGACGAGATTGCCCACAGGCACGCGGCAGTCATCGAAGAATAACTCGGCGGTGTCCGACGCCCACCAGCCCATCTTCTTCAGTGGCTGGCCGACGGTAAAACCGGGCGTGTCTTTTTCAATCAGCAGCAGGCTGATGCCACCAAAGCCCGGCCCACCCGTGCGCACGGCCACGGTGTAGAAATCAGCGCGAGTGCCGCTGGTGATAAAGGTCTTGGCACCGCTCACGCGGTAATGCTCGCCTTCACGTACGGCGCGGGTTTGCAGGTTGGCTACATCCGAGCCGCCGCTGGGCTCGGTGACCGCCAGGGCGATGATCTTCTCGCCGGCGAGCACCAGAGGCGCTATGCGCTCACGCACGTCGGGCCGGGCCCATTTGACGATGGGCGGCAGGCCGATATCCAGGGAGCCGAGCCCTGCCACCACGCCGCCGGAGCCGCAGCGCATCAGCTCTTCGCTGGCGGCGACCTTGGCGAACAGATCGCCTTCGTGGCTGCCACCCAGCGTTTCGGGGTAGCCGATGCCCAGAATGCCCGCCGCACCGGCCTTGAGGTAAAGCTCACGGGGAAAGCTCTCAGCTTCCTCCCAGTGCTCGATGCCCGGCAGCATCTCGCGCTCGACGAAGCGGCGCACGCTGTCGCGGACCAATTGGTGGCTGGGATCGAAGTATTCCTGATAGGCAGACATCGGCAAGCTCCATGGCGAGATGGAGCGAACTTACCAAGCGCTTGCTTGGTTATCAAGTCATACACAGGGACTGTGTCTGCGCTAATCCTGTAGGAGCGAGCTTGCTCGCGAAAAACGTCAACGATAACGCGTGCTTCCTGAGTGAACGCGGCGCCTATTAGTTTTTCGCGAGCAAGCTCGCTCCTACAGGGTTAGGAAGCTCCAGATTGCAGTGGCTTTTAGAGGGCGATGGGTTTGCGGCCTGCGAACGAGTGCGCCAGGGTGCCGCCGTCCACCAATTCCAGCTCGCCCCCCAACGGTACGCCATGGGCGATCCGTGAAGTAATCAAACCTTTATTGGTCAGCAACTGGGCGATGTAGTGCGCGGTGGCTTCACCTTCCACCGTCGGGTTGGTTGCCAGGATCACTTCGGTAAAGGTGCCCTGCTCTTCGATTCGCGCCACCAGTTGTGGAATACCGATGGCTTCCGGCCCCAAACCGTCGAGCGGCGACAGGTGGCCCTTGAGCACAAAGTAACGCCCGCGGTAACCGGTTTGCTCCACGGCGTACACATCCATCGGCCCTTCCACCACGCACAGCAACGTGTCGTCGCGACGCGGGTCGGCGCATTGCGGGCAGAGTTCTTCTTCGGTGAGGGTGCGGCACTGGCGGCAGTGGCCCACGCCCTCCATGGCCTGGCTCAGGGCCTGGGCCAGGCGAGTGCCGCCGCTGCGGTCACGCTCCAGCAGTTGCAGCGCCATGCGCTGGGCAGTTTTCTGGCCAACGCCGGGCAAGGTGCGCAAGGCGTCGATCAGTTGGCGAATCAGGGGGCTGAAGCTCATGGGCGAAGGGTCCGACAAAACAACGAGACGCGGTTTATACCCGCGCCCCGGATTAGCGTCAAATACTCAATCCTGCGCGACGCGCACCACCAACTTGCCGAAGTTGCGCCCTTCGAGCAGGCCGATAAAGGCTTCGGGCGCCTGCTCCAGGCCGTCGACCACGTCCTCGCGGAACTTGATCTTGCCCTCGCGCACCCAAGGCGCCATGGCACTGAGGAACTCCGGCTGGCGGTCGCCGTAGTCATCGAACACGATAAAGCCCTGGATGCGCACCCGCTTGGTCAGCAAGGTGCGTTGCAGGGCCGGCAAACGGTCAGGGCCGCTGGGCGCTTCATGGGTGTTATAGCCGGCAATCAACCCGCACAGCGGCACGCGCGCTTTGGGGTTGAGCAAAGGCAGCACGGCATCGAAGACTTTACCGCCGACGTTTTCGAAGTAAATGTCCACGCCTTTGAAACAGGCCAGGGCCAGCTCATGGGCAAAATCTTCGCTCTTGTGGTCGATACAGGCGTCAAAGCCCAACTCATCCACCACGTAGCGGCACTTGTCTGCGCCACCGGCAATGCCCACCACGCGCAAGCCCTTGAGCTTGGCCACTTGGCCCACCACCGACCCCACTGCGCCAGACGCAGCCGCCACCACCAGGGTTTCCCCGGCCTTGGGCTGGCCGATATCCATCAAGCCCATATAGGCCGTCATGCCCGGCATACCCAGTACGCCCAAGGCCATCGACGGACTCGGCAACCCCTTGGGCAGCGGGATCAGGTTATGGCCTTCGCAAATGCAGTGGCTTTGCCAGCCGGTGGCGCCGACCACCAGGTCGCCCACTTCGAATTTCGGGTTGCGCGATTGCTCGACACGGCTGACAGCCCCACCGGTCATCACCTCGCCGATTTCCACGGGCGCGGCGTAGGACGGCGCGTCACTCATGCGTCCACGCATGTAAGGGTCCAGGGACAGGTACAGGGTCTTGAGCAACACCTGACCGTCTGCCAGGTCCGGCAGGCTCACACGTTCCAGGCGAAAGTTTTCCGGCGTGGGTGCGCCTTGAGGGCGTGAGACCAGAACGATGCGTTGGTTGAGCGTCATTTCTTGAGGCATCAGCGGGGCTCCTTTATCGGTGAGTGGTTTCAACGGTATAGGGTGCAGACCATCGGTGAAGGCCTGGGGTTCGATGTTTCGACCGGCCAAAAAAAATGCCAGGCGCGATGCCTGGCATTTGAGTCTAGCTAAAACCTGTATCAGAACGGCAGTTTCATGCCCGGTGGCAGTTGCATACCAGCGGTCACGCCGGACATTTTGTCCTGGCTGTTGGCTTCGATCTTGCGCACAGCGTCGTTGACGGCTGCGGCGAACAGCGCTTCGAGCATTTCCAGGTCATCTTCACCCACGCCTGGCAATACGCTTGGATCGATGCTGACACGCTTGATGTCGTGACGACCGGTCATCACCACGCTGACCATATCGCCACCGGCTTTACCGGTGACTTCGGCGTTGGCCAGCTCTTCCTGCATCTTGGCCATTTTTTCCTGCATCTGCTGCGCCTGCTTCATCAGGCCGGCCATGCCACCTTTCATCATGGGAATCACCTCAAAAGTACGTGGATCAATGAGTAGCCGGTGTCATGACGCTTGGGGCACCGGGGCTTCGACAGGTTCAATAGTATCGTGGCGGACGACCGCACCGAACTGTTGCATCATTTGTTGGATAAGCGGATCTGCGTGGATCGAGTCCTCGGCCTCGCGCTGGCGGTTAAGGCGCCGACGGGTCGCTGCCTGGGCCGGGGTTTCCTGCTCGGGCTTGATCAGCTCGATGGCGATGGTCAGCGTGCGCCCATGGTACTGGTTGAGCGCATCGTTGAGCCGACGCTGCTGGGTGGCGTTGAACAAGGCGCTATGGGCCGGGTCCAGGTGCAGCAGCCAGTGGTCGCCTTCGATGGAAATCAGGGTGCAGTTGGCGGCGATACTGCCGGTCATGCCGGAGATCGGCAATTTCGGAAACAATTCCAGCCATTGCAGGGCCAGGCCGGTAGCCGGGGCCGCGGCAGGTTCTGCCTCGGGCTCGGGCGCAGGTTCCGCGGTGTGCTCACTGGCCAAATCGTCCAGGTAGCTGTAGGCCGAATCCATGTCCGGCTCGATGTAGTCTTCGTCCAGCGGCGGTTCGTCGTCCAGGTCAATGCCGGGAGTGGCCGCGTCGACCTGGGCGACCGTCGGTTCAGGAACGGGGGCCGATACCCACTCAGGGGCATCCGGCACCACGCTGTCCGGAGTCGGCGCAGGCATCGGCGTCAGCTCGGGTTGCTCGCCGGTGGTTTCCAGCACGGGCTCCACGGCGGGCTGTTGCTCGGGCTCTACTTGCGCTTCGACCGGGTCATTCCAAGGCAAGTCGACCACGGGCTCGGGCTCGATGACCGGCTCGGGCTCGACCACCGGTGCGACGGCAACCGGCGCAGGTTCGGGCTCAGGTGCCGGCGCAACCGGCTCAGGCACAGCAACCGCAGGCGCAGTAACTACTGGCGCGACAACGGCCGCGCCAGCCACTGGTTTGGCGGAATCAACTGTGGCCTGGCTGATCCCCACTGGCTTTAGCGGCTGTCTCGGTGCGTCTGCCGAATCTGCCGGCCGGAATGCCAGCATGCGCAGCAGCACCATTTCAAAGCCACCCCGAGGGTCGGGTGCCAGGGGCAGGTCGCGGCGACCGATGAGGCCCATCTGGTAGTAGAACTGTACGTCTTCGGCCGGCAAGGCCTGGGCCAGGGCCAATACGCGATCTCGGTCGCCATGGCCGTTGTCCACGCCTTCCGGCAGGGCCTGGGCGATGGCGACGCGATGCAATACGTTGAGGATTTCCGAAAGCACGCCATTCCAGTCCGGGCCTTGCTCCGACAGGTGGCGCACCGCTTCGAGCAACGCCTTGGCGTCTCCTTCGATCAGCGCGTGGAGCACGTCGAACACCTGGCCGTGGTCCAGGGTACCGAGCATGGCGCGCACGTCGGCGGCCATGACCTTGCCTTCACCAAACGCGATGGCCTGGTCGGTGAGGCTCATGGCATCGCGCATCGAACCATCAGCGGCGCGGCCCAGCAACCACAGCGCGTCATCTTCGAACGGTACGTTCTCGACACCCAGCACATGGGTCAAATGCTCGACCACACGCTCGGGGGTCATGTTTTTCAGGGAGAACTGCAGGCACCGCGACAAAATCGTTGCCGGAAGTTTCTGCGGGTCGGTGGTGGCCAGGATGAACTTGACGTAGGGCGGCGGCTCTTCCAGGGTTTTCAACAAGGCGTTGAAGGAGTGGCTGGACAGCATGTGCACTTCGTCGATCAGGTAGACCTTGAAGCGGCCACGGCTCGGCGCGTACTGCACGTTGTCCAGCAGCTCGCGGGTGTCTTCGACCTTGGTTCGGCTCGCGGCATCGATCTCGATCAGGTCGACGAAACGCCCCTCGTCGATCTCACGGCACACCGAACAGGAGCCACAAGGCGTCGAGGTAATACCGGTTTCACAATTCAGGCACTTGGCGATGATGCGCGCAATCGTGGTCTTGCCCACCCCACGCGTACCGGTGAACAGGTAGGCATGGTGCAGCCGTTGGCTGTCCAAGGCATTGATCAGAGCCTTGAGCACATGGGTCTGGCCGACCATTTCGCGGAACGAGCGCGGGCGCCATTTACGTGCAAGAACCTGATAACTCATCGAAAACCGTCGCAACTGGGAAGCAGAAGCCGGTAATGCTAGCGGAGCAAGGGGGAAATTGCATCCGGCACGCTCGTCTAATCTGACGAAGCTTGTTCGATTGGCCTCCCGGAGGGCACCTGCGGGCGTTTTGCTGGCACCTTGGAGCGCCAATGCCCTTCCAGACTGATAGCGGCGACACTTGCCAGCACGATCACCGCGCCCAGCATCACCTGCAGGGTGACGTGTTCGCCAAGCAGCGTGGCGGCCATCAGCATGGCAACCGGTGGAATCAGGTACATCGCCACCGACGCACGACTGACCTCGACGTGCTTCAACACGTAACCCCAGGCCAGATAGGCCAAGGCACTGGGAAAAATGCCCAGCACCAGCACGGCAAGATTCTCCACCATCGGTGCCTGCACGATGGCGACGGGCAGGCCCGGCAGGTTCACGCACAGCATCAGGGTGCCGGACCACACCATGTAGCACGCCATCGTCAACGGGCTGTAGCGATGGGCGTAATGTCGCTGAATGGCGAAGTACACACTCCATGAGCAGGCCGCCAACAAGATCAGCAAACCCCGTGGGTTGATATCGCCTATGCCCCGGTCGCCCCAGATCACCACCACTACGCCGGCCAACCCCAACAGCACGCAGCCCCAGCGCCAGGCGCTGACCTGCTCCTTCAAGCACAAAAACGCAATCAACACACTGAACAACGGCGCCGACTGTGCCAACACACTCGACGCTGCCGCCGTCACCCATTGCTGCCCGTAATTGAGACTGGTGTGGTGCAGGAACACCCCGAAAAAGCCCAGCACCAACAACCACGGCAGGTCGCGCAATGGTGGCCGTCCAATTCCCAACACCGAGGCCACGCCGCCCATGAATATCGACGCGATCAAAAACCGCAGCAGCGCCAATTGGCCGGGGCTGTAACTGTGCAGCCCCATGTGCACGCCGATGGGGGAATACGCCCAACAGAGGATGACGCTGGCAATGACTAGCGTAAGCTTCAGAGGTGACGGAGTATTCATCGACAGCATCCACGCAAAAGGAATGCTGCCAGTCTTGGCCCAGGCAAGGCATAGGACAATTAAGCGTTTCTGACTTCTGAAATCATTGGAACTGAGCAATGGAACTGGCCCAACTGAAAATGGTGCGAGCCGTGGCGCAAACCGGCAGCGTGGCCCAGGCTGCGCTGCAATTGCACTGCGTGCCGTCCAATATCACCACGCGCATCAAGCAGCTGGAAAGCGAGTTGGGCACACCGCTGTTTATCCGTGCTGGCCGAGGGCTGGCGATCAGCGCCGCGGGAGAGATCTTCCTGGATTACTGCGAACGTATCCTGGCCTTGGTGGATGAATCCAAACGCGCCGTGGATGCCAGCGCCATTCCCCGTGGCACCTTGCGCATCGGTGCGGTGGAATCCAGCGCCAGCGGGCGCTTGCCGCCGCTACTGGCGGAATACCACCGGCGTTATCCGGATGTCAGCCTGGAACTGGTCACCGGTGCCTGGGCGCAACTGCTGGACGACCTGCAGCACCACCGCCTGGATGTGGCGCTGGTGGCTGCCGGCGGCAAACGCACGAAGCTGGAACAGAGCGTGGTCTACAGCGAGCGCCTGGTGCTGATCGCCAGCGCGTGCAGCGCACCTATCAACAGTGCCGAGGACCTGGCCGGCCGAACCCTGCTGGTGTGGCCGCCGGGCTGCCCTTATCGCGCCGCCCTGGAAAACTGGCTCAAGCCCCATGACATCAAGCCAACAATCGCCAGCTACGCCAGTTGGGGCACGATCATCGGATGCGTGAGCGCGGGGATTGGCGTGGCGTTGGCACCCGAGGGGATCCTGGCGCGCTATGAACAGGCCAATCAGCTGGCATCGTATCGCTTTGAAGCACTGGCGCCCGTGGACAACCTGTTGTTCTGGCACACGGACACCCAGCGGCACCTGGCGCGAGATGCGTTTGCCGGGCTACTGCGCGAGACCTTTGGCTGACACAGTCCTAAATGTGCGACGAAAATCGCCCTGATACCAAGTAGGAGCGAGCTTGCTCGCGAAAAACTCACAAGCGCCGCGTTTATTCAGGAGGCACGCGTTATCGTTGACGTTTTTCGCGAGCAAGCTCGCTCCTACAATTCAGGGCTTCGGCGCAGCCAACCGTGCGTACTGGCCCTGGCTGATCCAGCCCGTGAACGAACGGTCGTCAGCGTTGATGAACTCCACCTGCGCCCAACCGTCCTTGAACGCCAGTACGCCCACCACGTCATGCTTGACGATGTAGGGCCGCTTTGCCGCTTTGGCGCCCGGCGTTTTCAGCAAGTAAGCCTTGTCGGCAGACACCGTCACCAAGCCTATCCATTGTTTGCTGGCCGTCTGGCTCAGCTCCAGGCCGGTGGCGATTTCCGGCATCAGCACATTGATGCAGCCGGGGTGTTGACGGCCCTGCGCCACGGTCAGGGTCACCCCGTCGGACGCCGCTGCCACACTGCCTGGGTAGGCAGCGTCCAGCCAGGTGGTGAGCGCTTCGGGTTTGCCTTGCAAGTAGAACGTGCAACCACGGGCCACACCCTCGCCCATCGACTCCTGGTAGAAACCCTCCACCTGATGCCCCGGCGTCACCGCCAGCATCAGCCCTTCATATTTGCCTGAATGCAACGCCGCCGAGCCGGCCAACGCAGGCGCCACGGCGCACCACGACAACACTCCCATCGCCAGATAACGAATCATCTTATTTCTTCCCTTCAAAGGCTTCGTAGGCTTGTTTCATCAGGACGTCATAGTTGCCGTAATCATCGCCGTTATAGTTTCGGGCCATGGCGGTAAAATCCTTGTTTTTCATGGCACTCAATAATGCCGAGTTGTGGCTGCAAAGGCTGAGATAGGCTTTGAGTTGGTTACCGGCATTGATCTTTAATGACGCCACGAACTCAAACACCGTCTTGAATCCGCACGCAGCAAAATTGAACCCCATGATTTGAAACATGCCCCAGGAGGCCGACATCAAGGCGGCTTCCTGGTCCAGCGCAAAGGCAGTGGCCATGGTCTCCCAGGCCTTGACCTGATCCTTATTGTTCGTCTGCCATTGCGGGCCGGCTTTTTTCTTGTAGATATACGACAGCAACGGCTGCGACTGGTCGTAGATGTGCTTGGTGTACTTGCGAAAGTGGTGCCCTTCAAAAGCGATGATCGGCAACTTGGCGGGCCCGAACCCCACCTTCCCGCCCGACTCCACCGTGGCGAACGCCTTGACCACATTCACCGAAATGCCGTTGCCCAATTGCTTGGCGGCGTTCTGGAAATCCGTGTCGCTCAATGTCGTCCCGCCATCGCAGGTGGACTGCATCATCAACTGCCGGTTACGCCGCTCGGCCTCGATCACCGCACGCACGCGGTCCAGGTACACATTGACCGTGGCCTGTACCGCATCGACGTTGTTATTGCCGAAAATGTTGAGAAACGTCGGAATGCGCGTATTGGGAAAAGCCCGCACCGGTACCTTCAGCGCCTCTTCGATCAGACTGTTGAACGTCCGCCCGGTGGGGTCGATCACGCCATCGGGATGGGCGTACTTGAGATGGCGAAACTGATACTGGCTGATGCATTGCACCAACTGGCCGTCGCACTTGCCGTTTTCCAGCAAGGCAAATCCCATCTTGGGAATGATCAAATTGAATAAATACTGGATGCACTGAACATCGGCGGGCAAGTTGCGGGCTTTGCCGGGCGTCCCTACCGACGCGCTGATAAGACGAGGCAACCCTTGCAGGCTTTTCATGACAGACATCCTTGTGAGTGAAAGAAGTGATAGCACTTCAATATCAAATCCACGCCCTTGTCATATTCTGAAACAAGTGGCCGGCGCAAGCTAACAAGGCGGTCTGCGGATTGTCCAGAGGACGTTATAAAAGTTGTGAAACAGCCGGATTAAATCCGTCAGTAACCGTGGGATTCACGGGTCTTTTGATACTTGTGGTAGTCGAGCCACTCGACCACATCGTAGGGCAGGTACAACTGCACCCTGGCCCGTGAAATCGCGATATACACCGCACAGAGTCGTTGATCGAACGCGTAGGCGTCCTGGAACTTCACATTGGTCAACAATTCCGGGGTGAGCAGTACCCGGTCGAACTCCATGCCGCCCGCATCCTGCGCCAGCATCAACAGGACGCGCTCGTCCGGATGGCCAATCAACCTGTTCAAACGCGTGACATCCGCCACGTTAAAGCCTTTTTCCAGCTCGGCCTCGACCCACAGAAACGCCTCATCGAACTGGCAGGCTTCGCGCACCTGCTTCCAATCGGCCATGTCGCTGAAAAACGCATGGGGGCCGAGGTCATTGAACTCATTGCTATAGAAATCGGGTTTAAACAACGCGATGACCGTGTCCATGAAATGCTTGAGCGACTGCTGGGCCTCTTTGCTCGCGAGGCCGAACGCACAGCGGGCGTGGCTCAACTGGATCGCCCACTGCATGGTGTCCCAATGGGAAGCGGTCAACACCACGCAACCTTGCGGGGGCACGAAACCCTGAGGATAAAACTCAATGCCGACATCGGCATCGCGGGCGCCCTCGAAAAGCGATTTGCTTTTTTCCGAGTGCAAGCTGATCAACGGGTTGACCAGGCGCTCGACATTGCGCCCGGAACGCACGGAGTAGCACACGTCGGTATGGCGAACCTCACGGGCACGCTTGACCACGCCGCCACTGGCCTGCTGATACTCATCCCCCAAAGTGATCAGCACCTGGCGGCCGCGCTCGATGATTTGCAACAGCGGCGCCGGGATGTCCTGGCTCTCATCGATGAGCACGTGGGTATAGCGCTCGGGCACCACGCAGCCTGCAAGGCTGGCGCGCTTGATCATCAACAAGGCTTCAAACCCGGTATGCCGGCCCCAGGCCGGGTTCGCCTCAAGGTAGCCCCACAACCGGCTGGCATATTCGAGCAGCACCCTGGCATCGACGCCGCCGAGCGGTTGCTTGAAATGCGGCAAATGCTGGGCCGACAAGCTGTACTCCCAGGAGCGGCAGTAGGCCTCAAGCACCTTGAGGCACACCTCCACCACCGCTTGCCCTTCCAGGCGGCGGAAACCAAAGATATTCAGTTCTTGAGCGAGCGCCTGCTTGGTCGGCACCCTCACCGGCGTATTCAGCGGCTTTGGCCTCGGGCCATGCAATAGAGCATGGGCGAAGTCCTGGAAGGTATGCCCGGCCTTACGCTCCCGCGCTCCCACCATGCGCGCACGCAGGGTTTCGAGTTTTGCCGGGGTGCGTGCCAGCAGCAAGGTCTTTTCCGGGCGCAGGTGCTCCAGCAAGGCCACCAGCAGGTGACTCTTGCCAATGCCTGCATAGCCTTGAACATGCAGGTCTTCGTTCAGGTTGGCGCGGAAGGTTCTGAGCAGCTTGTCTTGCTCAGCGCTCAACCAGCGCTCGCGATGCCTGGGCGTGATCACCTGCTGGCTGAACGGATCATTGGCCTTGAGGTGGCGGACTTTATACTCGACGTCCCATTTGCCACTGGGCAACAGATAGTCCCGAGCCTGTACTTCCTCCTCCAGCAGAAAGCGCAGCTTCAGGCTTTTGACCACATTGAGGCCGAAGTACAGCTTCCTCTGATCGAACAGCCGCTGCGCTTCAGAGAGCAGGGACACACTGGCCGAATGGCTGGCATCGACTGCCCAGTCAACCAGTTTGGTCAACACTTTTTCAGCACCATTGGCGCTCAGCTCGCTTTCCGGCACCTGCGCCAGGTTCTGGATCACCAGCACCGCCGCCAATTCGGGCTCACTCAGGGCTACAAGCGCATCGAAACCCTCGCCGCCCAACAAACCCGCACAGGTGTGCTCGGTGATCGGCAAGAATACGGGGCTGGATAAGTCGAAATGTTCCGAGTGCATAGAGCCTCGTAGCCTGGGGAAGAGACGCTTGGGAGTATGCCACTAGACGCGAAATGACCGTCATGCACTGTGCAGGAAGCATCACAGATGACTGGCTGAAAATAACTTGAGTTTTAGAAGGGACTGCAGGAGGGAGCGTTATGGAGGCAACCCCACCAGCCACACCCCGGCACACAATGTTCCCGCTGTGGCTGCTGCCTTCCGGCTCTGACCAGGTTCACGGGTAATCGTTGCGGGGGGACCGATGGGGTCACCATAACGACGCTGCCTCTCGGCAAGCCGCGCCATTGTACCCATCTCATCGGAAGTTACAACCGTTGGTTCCGGATTAAAAAATGAGAAGGCTCAAGCACTTGCCATAACCCCATCGGCCCTGCCGCCCTCTTCCTGGATGACCAGGTGAATAAAGTGCAGCTTGGCAATCACCGCGGGCGGCAGCACGAAGGGGTAGAAATCCGGCTGGCCCATGGCGCGGGACAGTTCGTTGAGCATGCCGGCCAGTTCGATCCAGGCATTGACGAAGCAGAGGAATGCCGGGCCGCCAGGGTGTTGAGGGTCGTAGAGCGTGGTCAGGGGGAATGGCTGGTAATCCAGGTCCATCTCGCGGGCGCTCATACCAAAGCCCAGGGCCGTGTCCACGGCGTCCATCATGTGCAGGTAGTGAGCCCAGGTTTCGGCCCAATCTTCCCAGGGGTGCATGGTGGCGTAGGCGCTCACGCAGGTGAGTTGCCAGTCCGGGCGCGGGCCGTTCTGATAGTGCCGGTCGAGGGCCTCGGCATAACTGGCGCGTTCGTCGCCGAACAGGTTGCGAAAAGGTGTAAGCCAATGACTGTTGGCAATCAGGCGGTCCCAGTAGTAATGGCCGACCTCATGGCGAAAATGGCCAAGCAAGGTGCGGTACGGCTCGCGCATCTGTACGCGGACTTTTTCGCGGTGGGCGTCGTCGGCTTCCTTGATGTCCAGGGTGATCAGCCCATTGGCGTGGCCGGTGGTGGGCGCGTTGCCTTCCAGGTCGATACCGATGAAGTCGAAGGCCAGGCCAGCCTCTTCGTCAACGCTTTTGGGCACCACTTGCAGGCCTAGACTGATCAGTTGCGCCACCAAGCGGCGCTTGGCGGTTTCAACCTTGCGCCAGCGTTCGGGGTTTTCCGGAACCGAGAGGTCAGGAATGGTGCGGTTCAGGCTACAGGCCACGCACAACGGCGCGGTGCTGTGGGCAGGAATCAGCCAGTTGCAGGCAGCGGGTGAATCGAGGTTTGCACAGCGCCGGAATGCGCCGGCATCGAGATTATCGTCCGCCAGCCAAGTACCGACCGCCGGCCCAGGTTGCAAGGACGACAGGCGGCTTTGCTGCGGCTGGTAACCCAATGCCGCCTGGCAGGCCAGGCACTGGCTGTTGCGAAAGAACAGCGACTGGCCACACCGGCATTG
The DNA here is from genome assembly GCF_012985385.1 of Pseudomonas sp. WS 5503. NCBI lineage: Bacteria > Pseudomonadati > Pseudomonadota > Gammaproteobacteria > Pseudomonadales > Pseudomonadaceae > Pseudomonas > Pseudomonas sp. WS 5503. Next base: position 110,736 of record NZ_JAAQWI010000004.1, on the reverse strand, counting down.
CCACACCTTGCTGTTGCGCGAGGTTTCGGCCATGAACGGAGCGGCGATGCGCGTGCTGAGTTGCTCGAAGTAGCGGAACATGGCGATCTCTCCCTGGGTGACAGAGACTAGATCATTTCTCGCTCGGGATCGTTCAACTGCTCCCTGTAGGAGCGAGCTTGCTCGCGAAGATCGTTAACGATAACGCAGGCTGCCTGGTTCACAGCGGCGCCCTCCGGTTCTTCGCGAGCAAGCTCGCTCCTACAGTGTTGAGAGATCGTTCCCACGCTCCGCGTGGGAATGCCGCCTTGGACGCTCTGCGTCTGCGCGAAGGCCGTGACGCGGAGTGTCACAGGATGCGTTCCCACGCGGAGCGTGGGGACGATCAATCAGACGGTGATGTTGTGCTTGGCCAGGAAGGCGACGAAGGCCTCTTCGTCCAGTACTTTCAGGCCCAGCTCATTGGCCTTGGCCAGTTTCGAGCCAGCGCCCGGTCCCGCCACCACACAGTGGGTTTTCGCCGAAACGGAACCGGCCACCTTGGCCCCCAGGCTTTCGAGCTTGTCCTTGGCCACATCGCGGCTCATCAGCTCCAGGGAGCCCGTGAGTACCCAGGTGTGCCCGGCTTCGGGCAAGCCTTCAACGACCTTTTTCTCGCTCTGCCAATGCATACCAAAGTCCTTGAGCTGCTGCTCGATGGCCAAGGCATGGCTGGCGTTGTCGGCATTATCGAAAAAGTCCCGCACAGCCTTGGCTTGCTTCTCGGGCAGCGCCTGGCGCATATCGAGCCAGTCAGCCTTGATTACGCCTTCCAGCGAACCGAACTTGTCCGCGAGTTTCTGCGCAGCACCTGGCCCCACCGACGGCACGTGCAGCTTGTCGAGCAAACCGCCCAAGGTGGTGCTCGCGGCGAATTCCGCGCTGAGTTCGCCCTGCTCCTGCAATTGCAAACCGCATTCGTCCGGTGACAATAGCGCGCCAATCACCTGCTGGTTGTGCCCGTCTTCAAAGAAGCTATGGATCTCATGGGCCACTTCCAGACCTACATCCGGCAAGTACGTCAGCACCTCTGGCAACGCCTTTTGAACGCGCTCCAGGGACGCCAGCGAGCGCGCCAGGACCTTGGCCGTCTCCTCGCCCACATCGGGAATGCCCAAGGCGTAGATAAAGCGTGCCAGGGTCGGGGTCTTGCTGTTTTCGATGGCGCTGATCAGCTTCTTGCTGGAGATATCGGCAAAGCCTTCCAGGTCGATGATCTGTTCATATTTGAGCTTGTAGAGATCGGCCGGCGAACCAATGAGCTGTTCATCCACCAGTTGCTCGATGGTCTTGTCGCCCAGGCCGTCGATGTCCATGGCCCGGCGCGAGACAAAATGAATGATTGCCTGCTTGAGTTGCGCACCGCAAGCCAGGCGCCCGACGCAACGGTACACCGCGCCTTCGCTGACGGTTTCCTTGCCCTTGCTACGCTTGACCAGTTGCGTGCGCTCCACATGGGAACCGCACACCGGGCAATTTTGCGGGATCTGCACGGCGCGGGCGTTTTCCGGGCGGCGCTCGGTGACCACCGAGACCACCTGCGGAATCACATCACCGGCGCGGCGGATGATCACGGTGTCGCCAATCATCAGCCCCAGGCGTGCCACTTCGTCCATGTTATGCAGGGTGGCATTGGACACGGTCACGCCGGCCACCTTGACCGGCTTGAGGCGCGCCACCGGCGTGACCGCACCGGTACGACCGACCTGGAACTCCACGTCGAGCAGCTCGGTGAGTTCTTCCATGGCCGGGAATTTGTGCGCGATCGCCCAGCGCGGCTCGCGGGCACGGAAGCCTAGTTCACGCTGGTAGGCAATGCTGTTGACCTTGAACACCACGCCGTCGATTTCATAGCCCAGCGCATTGCGGCGCTCGCCGATGTCGCGGTAGTAGTCCAGACATTCCTGGATACCCTTGGCCAGCTTCAATTCGTGGCTGATCGGCATACCCCACTTCTGCAACTGCTTGAGGTTGCCGATATGGGTGTCGCTGATATCCGCGGTCACCTGGCCGATGCCATAGCAGCAGAATTCCAGCGGGCGACTGGCGGTGATCTTCGAATCCAGTTGGCGCAGGCTGCCCGCCGCGGCGTTGCGCGGGTTGGCGAAGGTCTTGCCGCCCACTTCCAGTTGCGAGGCGTTCAACCGCTCGAAACCGGCCTTGGACATGAACACTTCACCGCGCACTTCCAGGGTGGCTGGCCAGCCCGTGCCGTGCAGTTTCAGGGGGATATTGCGCACGGTGCGCACATTGACGCTGATGTCCTCGCCAGTGGTGCCGTCGCCCCGGGTGGCACCGCGCACCAGCTCGCCATCCTGGTACAGCAGGCTGACCGCCAGGCCATCCAGCTTCGGCTCGCAGCTGTATTCCACCGCCGCGCCAGCGCCAAATAGATCGCCCACCGGCAGATCAAGGCCCTCGGTGACCCGGCGATCAAACTCCAGCATGGTGGTTTCATCGAAGGCGTTGCCCAGGCTGAGCATCGGGATCTCGTGTTTGACCTGGGTGAACGCCGACAATGCCGCACTGCCGACCCGCTGCGTCGGTGAGTCACGCGTCACCAGTTCCGGGTGCTCGGCCTCCAGGGCCTTGAGCTCGTGGAACAGGCGGTCGTATTCGGCGTCCGGAATGCTCGGCTCGTCGAGGACGTGGTAGCGATAGTTGTGCTGATCCAGCTCAGCGCGCAGTTCGAGGATGCGGGTTTGGGCGGCGGTCATGGGTGTTCTCTCATAAAGCAAAAGAGCAGCCGAAGCTGCTCAATATGTTAGTGCACGGATTCTACAGACAACGCTTAAGATCGATCCTCAGCGTTTCTGTGTCAGGGCGCGACGCTCGAACTCGACGATGCGCTGACGGTAGTGTTCGATGGTCTGGGCGGTGAGCACGCTGCGCTGGTCGTCCTTGAGCTCGCCGTTGAGCTCCTGGGACAGCTTGCGGGCAGCGGCCACCATCACGTCGAACGCTTGTTTCGGGTGACGCGGGCCTGGCAGGCCAAGGAAGAAACTCACCGCCGGGGTGCTGAACAGGTCGATATCGTCCAGATCGAACGTGCCCGGCTTGACCGCGTTGGCCATGGAGAACAGCACTTCGCCGTTACCGGCCATGCTTTCGTGACGATGGAAGATATCCATCTCGCCAAAACGCAGGCCACTTTCGAGGATGTTCTGCAAGAGTGCCGGGCCTTTGAAACCGCCGGCGTCGCGGCAGATCACGCTGATGACCAGCACTTCTTCGGCAGCCGGCTGATCGTTGACCGATTGGCGCGCCGCACTCTTGGCGGACGCCTCGTCCGGGAAATCGTCATCGCGGCTGCTGAAGCTCGGGCCATCATCAACGTCGAGGTTCAGGTCGCCCTGGTGCGGCTCGGCAACCGCCGCGCCACCGCGCTTGCCACGCTTGGACGACGGCTCGCGGGCTTCACGCAGCGGGGCGCTCATCGACGGCAGGTCGTGCTCATCCAGTTGCGGCTCTTTATGGGTATCCAGCACACGGGGCGGCCCCAGCAGCTCGGCGGCGCCGTCGTCGTCAGGCAAGTTGGACAGGTTTCGGTCCAGCCGGAACTTGAGCTTGCCCTTGCCACCGCGCATGCGGCGCCAGCCATCAAAAAGAATACCGGCAATGACAATAATGCCGATGACGATCAGCCACTCGCGCAGACCGATTTCCATGTAATCCCGTGCCTCTAATAAAAAATGCTGAAAAATAAGGGGTTTAGCACCGTGCAAACCGCTTTAAAACGTGGCGCCAACTCTATGTTCTGACTGACGTTTTGCCCACGCACACGAAAAATTGACATTAAACTAGCACGACCAAAGATAACTTTACACCGTCTGTCAAAATGCCTTGAACAAATATGTCCATTTGCCACTTTCCCCAGGCCGGTAAATCGCCCTACAGCGTGCTGTAAATTCTCTCTCCCGGCGTGGCTCAGGATTCCACCATCGCCATCGCCTCTTCCACATCCACCGCTACCAATCGCGAACATCCAGGCTCATGCATCGTCACCCCCATCAACTGGTCGGCCATTTCCATGGCGATCTTGTTGTGGGTGATATAGATGAACTGCACGGTCTGGGACATCTCTTTGACCAACCGAGCGTAGCGTCCAACGTTAGCGTCATCCAGCGGCGCGTCAACTTCGTCGAGCATGCAGAACGGCGCCGGGTTCAACTTGAAGATGGCAAATACCAGGGCCAATGCGGTCAGGGCTTTTTCGCCGCCAGACAATAAATGGATGGTGCTGTTCTTCTTGCCCGGAGGCCGCGCCATGATCGTTACCCCTGTATCGAGTAGATCTTCGCCCGTCAGTTCCAAGTAGGCGCTGCCACCACCGAAAACTTTTGGGAATAACGCCTGTAAACCGCCATTAATCTGATCAAAGGTATCTTTGAAGCGGTTGCGGGTTTCCTTGTCGATCTTGCGGATCACGTTTTCCAGGGTGTCCAGGGCTTCAACCAGATCGGCGTCCTGGGCATCCAGATAACGTTTACGCTCGGACTGCTGCTGGTACTCATCGATAGCGGCGAGGTTGATCGCGCCCAGGCGTTGAATACGTGCGGCAATCCGTTCAAGTTCTTCTTCGGCGTCTTTCTCGTTGGCCTGGGCGGTCAGGGTGTTGAGCACGCCGTGCAGGTCATAGCCGTCTTCCAGCAATTGGTCTTGCAAGGTCTTGCGGCGCACGGTGAGGGCTTGCCATTCCATACGCTGTTGTTCGAGCTGGCCGCGGATCAACTGCGATTGCTGCTCGGCCATGGTGCGACGCTTTTCGGCGTCGCGCAGTTCACGGTCGGCGTCTTCCAGGGCGATCTGGGCGGTCTTGAGTTCGACATCGACGGTCATGCGCTTGTCGAGCAATTCCTCAAGCTTGAGGCGCAGCTCTTCCAGCGGCGCCTCGCCCTCCTCCAGGTTGAGGCTAAGTTGCTCGCGCTTTTCGGTCAGGCGTTCGGACTGCATCTCCAGGCGCTCAAGGGCCTGGCGCGTGGAATCATGCTGGGCGCGCAACGAGCCCAGGCGTACGGCCAACTGATGGGCGTGATCCTTGTGCTGCCGGGCTTCCTGGCGCACGCGGTCAAGGCGCTCGCGCAGGCTGTCGCGCTGGGCCAGCAGCAACTCGCGCTGTTCGGTGTCCATGGCCATGCTGTCGAGGGCCTCCTGCAAGTGCAGGCGCGCTTCACCGATCTGTTCATGTTCCAGGGCGCGCTGTTCGCCCATCTCGGCCACTTCTTCGTCAAGACGGGTGCGGCGCAGGGTCAATTGCTCCACCTTGGCTCTGCTCGCGGAAAGTTGGGCTTTCAACTCGCCTTGCTGGCGCGCTTCGTCCTGCAACAGCCGACGCAGGTGTTCGCGGCCGGTTTCCTGCTGGCGCTGAGTAGCGCGCAGGGTTTGCAGTTCGGTTTCCAGGCTTTCCAGTGTGGCTTCGCGTTCTTCACGCTCGGCGCTCAGGTTGACGATTTCCTGGCCACGGGCCAATACGCCACTTTCCGCCTCACTGGCGCGGCGCACGCGCAGGAAGTGGCGGCCGACCCAATAACCATCGCGGCTGATCAAGCTTTCGCCGGCCGCCAATTGGCCGCGTTGGGCCAAGGCTTGCTCAAGGGTCTCCACGGGCCTGACCTGGCCCAGCCATGGCGACAGATCCATCGCCGCCTCGACCTTGTCCAGCAAGCTGCCCGGCACCCGTGCACCCTCGGGCGCCGGGCTGAGCAGGCGCAAATCGCCCTGGGCAAACCCGGCCAGGTCGAAACCCGCAAAATCATCCACCAGCACCGCTTGCAGATCGGCACCCAACACGGTTTCCACCGCCAGTTCCCAGCCGGCTTCGACTTTCAAGCCTTCAGCCAGGCGCGGGCGCTCGGCCAAATGCTGGTCGCGCAGCCATTCGGCGGTGCCGGTGCCGGGGTCGAGCGCGGCCTGCTGCAAGGCTTCCAACGAAGCCAACCGACCATTGAGCCGCTGCAAGTCGCCCTGGGCTTGCTGCTGCGCCTGGGTCGCGGTGTGCAATTGCTGGCGCAGTTGCTCCAGGCGCTCCACTTGCTGTTCTTCGCTGGCCTCCAGCTCTTCCAGGGTCATTTCGCTTTCGGCCAGTTGTTCGCTCAGCGCCATGATCGCCGCGTCTTCCGGATCGGCAGCGAGCAATACGCGCTCCTCCTGCAACCGACGCTGGCGCTCGGCCAGGCGTTCCATGCTGGTTTCCAACTGCTGGATGCGCGACTGCTGCACCTCGGCCTGGCGGCGTGGCTCGGCGGATCGCAGGTTGAAGGCGTCCCACTGTTCCTGCCAGCCGTGCATGGTGGCTTCGGATTCTTCCAGGGCGGCGGCGGCTTCTTCGGCGGCGGCGCTGGTGATTTCCTGCTCGGGGGTGAGCATGTCCAGCTCTTCGCCCAGGGTCAGCAGCAAGGTACGGTCATGGCCCAGGTGCGATTCGGTTTCCAGGCGTGCGCGTTCGGCTTCCTTCAAGTCATCCTGCAACTGGCGCAAACGCTGCTGGCCGTGCTGGATACTCTGCTCGACCCGGGCAATGTCACCGCCCACCGAATAGAAGCGGCCTTGCACCAGATTGAAGCGTTCGGACAACTCATGGTGACCGTCACGCAGGCGCTCAATGCTGGCGTCGGCATTACGCTGCTCGGCCACCAATGCTTCAAAACTGACTTCCTGGGTGCCAATAATCGCTTCGCGCTGGCCCACCTGGTCATTCAATGCTTGCCAGCGCAGGGCCGACAATTGCGCCTTGAGCTGGCGCTCTTCACCCTTGTATTCCTGATACTTCTCGGCGGCCTGGGCCTGGCGGTGCAGGCGTTCGAGCTGGCGCTCCAGCTCTTCGCGCAGGTCGGTCAGCCGGGCGAGGTTTTCGTGGGTGCGGCGGATACGGTTTTCAGTCTCGCGGCGGCGCTCCTTGTATTTGGAGATGCCAGCCGCTTCTTCGATAAAGTTGCGCAGGTCTTCGGGCTTGGCTTCGATCAGCTTGGAGATCATGCCCTGCTCGATGATCGAGTAGCTGCGCGGGCCCAGGCCAGTGCCAAGGAAGATATCGGTGATATCGCGACGGCGACACTTGGTGCCGTTGAGGAAGTAACTGTTCTGGCTGTCGCGGGTGACTTTACGACGGATGGAAATTTCCGCGTAGGCTGCGTATTCGCCGATCAGGGTGCCGTCGGAATTATCGAATACCAGTTCGATACTGGCCTGGCTCACCGGCTTGCGGCTGGTGGAGCCGTTGAAGATGACGTCGGTCATCGACTCGCCGCGCAGGTTTTTCGCCGAGCTCTCGCCCATCACCCAGCGCACGGCGTCGATGATGTTCGACTTGCCGCAGCCATTGGGCCCCACCACCGCCGCCATGTTGCTGGGGAAGTTGACGGTGGTCGGGTCGACGAAGGATTTGAACCCCGCCAACTTGATGCACTTGAGCCGCACGCTTAGGCGTCCGCCAAGGCTGCGATGACCAGCGAACTGCTGCGCTGGCAATAGGCAGTGAGCACCAGGCGAATCTGCACCAGGTCACGGGCCAGTACTGCGGCGAGCAATTGCTCGAACAGCGCCAGGAACTCGCTCATGGACGCCTTGCGCTGATCCAGCGCCAGGTAATAGGCGCGGTTCATCGCCGGTTGCAGGTTTTCGACGGTTTCCTGCAAATACGGGTTGTTGGCGAAGGGGTACGCAGCGCGCATCACATTGAAGCTTTCTTCGACGAAAGCGCGGATGTCCTCGCGCTCCAGGCTCAGCTGCAGGCGTTGCTGGATCTGCAGAAACGGCGCCATGTCGGCCTGGGTCTGCCAGCCTTCGGCAACCGCATTGCCGAGCAGGATGTACATCTCGCCCATCAACGTACACAGGCTCTGCACCTTGTGCGCGGTGAGTTCGGTGACGTGGGCGCCACGGCGCGGCAGGATCGCAATCAGATGGCGGCGCTCAAGGATCAGCAAAGCTTCGCGCACGGAACCACGGCTGACGTTGAGCGCCAGAGTGACTTTCTGTTCCTGGATTCGCTCCCCAGGCATGAGATCGCCGCGAATGATACGTTCGGCGAGGTGGTGAGCAATTTGCTCGGCGAGACTGTCCGGCGCCTTGAACGTCATGTTTTCCCTTCGAAATCTGCTATCGGTACAAGCGCGGCAGTGTAGCGCATTGGCCCGCTGATGGCGCTACGCCCACCTTGGCGAATTTGGCACGAAATAAGCAACGTTGAAAGCCTGTAAGCCGCCAAAAACGCCGGTTCCAGAAGACTGGACCATAATTGAAAGTGTTGTGATCGTATTTTCTTGACCCTTAGGTCAGAAAACCATTGACCGAAAAGTCAGACATGACTAGATTCGGCGCAAAGCGGTTAACAACAATAATGAGTCTGCGAGGCCTTCCGTGATCCAGTTTTTACTTAACCAGGAACTCCGTAGCGAGCACGCCCTGGACCCCAACCTGACCGTGCTCAACTATCTGCGCGAGCATGTGGGCAAATCCGGTACCAAGGAAGGCTGCGCCAGCGGCGACTGTGGCGCGTGCACCGTGGTGGTCGGCGAGTTGCACACCGACGAGCGAGGCGCCGAGCAGATTCGTTATCGCAGCCTCAATTCCTGCCTGACGTTCGTGTCGTCACTGCACGGCAAACAACTGATCAGCGTCGAAGACCTCAAGCACCAGGGCCAACTGCACAGCGTGCAACAGGCCATGGTCGAGTGCCACGGTTCGCAGTGCGGCTTTTGTACCCCAGGTTTCGTGATGTCGCTGTTTGCCCTGCAAAAGAACAGCGATGCCCCCGACAGCCAGAAAGCCCATGAAGCCCTGGCGGGCAACCTGTGTCGTTGCACCGGTTATCGCCCGATCCTCGCCGCCGCCGAACAGGCCTGCTGCAACAAACCCCAGGATCAATTCGACAGCCGCCAGGCTGAAACCATCGCCCGCCTCAAGGCCATCGCGCCGACGCAAACCGGTGAACTCAACAGCGGTGACAAGCGCTGCCTGGTGCCACTGACCGTCGCCGACCTGGCCGACCTCTATGACGCCTACCCGCAAGCCCGCCTGCTGGCCGGCGGCACTGACCTGGCGCTGGAGGTCACCCAGTTCCACCGCACCCTGCCGGTGATGATCTACGTCGGCAACATTGAAGCCATGAAGCGCATCGAGCAGTTCGACGACCGCCTGGAAATCGGCGCGGCCACCGCCCTCTCCGACTGCTACGCCGCGCTGCACCACGAATACCCGGACTTCGGCGAACTGCTGCAGCGCTTCGCCTCCCTGCAAATCCGCAACCAGGGCACCCTGGGCGGCAATATTGGCAACGCTTCGCCCATTGGTGATTCGCCGCCGCTGCTGATTGCCCTGGGCGCACAGATCGTGCTGTGCAAAGGCAACACCCGCCGCACCCTGGCGCTGGAAGACTACTTCATCGACTACCGCGTCACCGCGCGCCAGGACAGCGAGTTCATCGAGACCATCATCGTGCCCAAGGGCCACACGCTGTTCCGGGCCTACAAGGTGTCCAAGCGCCTGGACGACGATATTTCCGCGGTGTGCGCAGCGTTCAACCTGAACATCGACAACGGTGTGATCAGCGCGGCACGCGTTGCCTTCGGAGGCATGGCCGCCACACCAAAACGCGCAAAAAATTGCGAGGCCGCGTTGGTGGGCGCCATCTGGAACTTGGCCACGGTCGAGAAAGCCTGCGCCGCCCTGGCACAGGACTTCACCCCACTCTCGGACTTCCGCGCCAGCAAGGAATATCGCCTGCTCAGCGCGCAAAACCTGCTGCGCAAATACTTCATCGAACTGCAAACGCCGCACATCGAGACTCGGGTGACCGCTTATGTCTAACCATCACGCCGTGGTAAAAACCGAGGCTGAACTCGCCGCACTCTTTGCCCAGGACCTCACCACCGGGGTAGGTCGCAGCGTCAAGCATGACAGCGCCGCCAAGCACGTCAGCGGTGAAGCGCAGTACATCGACGACCGCCTGGAATTTCCCAACCAGTTGCACCTGTATGCGCGCATGTCCGACCGCGCCCATGCCCGGATCATCAGCATCGACACCGCGCCCTGCTACGCCTTCGACGGCGTACGCATTGCCATCACCCATGAAGACGTACCGGGACTGAAAGACATTGGCCCGTTGATGCCCGGCGACCCGCTGCTGGCCATCGACACCGTGCAGTTCGTGGGCCAGGTGGTACTGGCCGTGGCCGCCCGCGACCTGGAGACCGCACGCAAGGCGGCGATGGCGGCGGTGATCGAATATGAAGACCTGGAACCGGTACTGGATGTGGTCGAGGCGTTTCGCAACAAGCACTTCGTGCTCGACAGCCACACCCACCAGCGCGGCGATTCGGCCACTGCGCTGGCAAGCGCCAAGCACCGTATCCAGGGCACCTTGCATATCGGTGGCCAGGAGCACTTTTATCTGGAAACCCAGATCTCTTCGGTGATGCCCACCGAAGACGGCGGCATGATCGTCTACTGTTCCACGCAAAACCCCACCGAAGTGCAGAAGCTGGTGGCCGAAGTGCTGGATGTGTCGATGAACAAGATCGTGGTCGACATGCGCCGCATGGGCGGTGGCTTTGGCGGCAAGGAAACCCAGGCCGCCAGCCCGGCATGCCTGTGCGCCGTGGTGGCGCGCCTCACTGGCCAGCCGACCAAGATGCGCCTGCCACGGGTCGAAGACATGCTGATGACCGGCAAGCGCCACCCCTTCTATATCGAATACGACGTGGGGTTTGACGACAACGGCCGACTGCACGGCATCAACCTGGAGCTGGCGGGTAACTGCGGTTGTTCGCCGGACCTGTCCAACTCGATTGTCGACCGCGCCATGTTCCACGCCGACAACTCGTATTACCTGGGCGACGCCACGGTCAATGGCCATCGCTGCAAGACCAACACGGCCTCCAACACGGCCTATCGCGGCTTCGGCGGCCCCCAAGGCATGGTCGCCATCGAGGAAGTGATGGACGCCATTGCGCGCCATCTGGGCCAAGACCCGTTGGCGGTGCGCAAGGCCAACTACTACGGCAAGACCGAACGCAACGTCACCCACTACTACCAGACCGTCGAGCACAACATGCTCGAAGAAATGACCGCCGAACTGGAAGCCAGCAGCCAATATGCCGAGCGCCGCGAAGCGATCCGCCTCTACAACGCCCACAGCCCGATCCTGAAAAAAGGCCTGGCGCTGACCCCGGTGAAATTCGGTATTTCGTTCACCGCCAGCTTCCTCAACCAGGCCGGCGCGCTGATCCATATCTACACCGATGGCAGCATCCACCTGAACCACGGCGGCACCGAGATGGGCCAGGGCTTGAATACCAAGGTCGCGCAAGTCGTGGCCGAGGTATTCCAGGTAGAAATCGACCGCGTCCAGATCACCGCCACCAACACCGACAAGGTACCCAACACCTCGCCCACCGCTGCCTCCAGCGGCGCCGACCTGAACGGCAAGGCCGCGCAGAATGCGGCCGAAACCATCAAGCAGCGCCTGGTGGAGTTTGCGGCGCGCAAGTACGACGTAAGCGAGGCGGACGTGGAGTTTCGCAACGGCCATGTGCGCGTGCGCGAGCAGATCCTGAGCTTCGAGGCGTTGATCCAGCAGGCGTATTTCGCCCAGGTATCGCTCTCCAGCACAGGTTTCTACAAAACCCCGAAAATCTTCTACGACCGCAGCCAGTCACGCGGGCGGCCGTTCTACTACTACGCGTTCGGCGCGGCCTGCTGCGAAGTGATCGTCGACACCCTGACCGGCGAATACAAAATGCTGCGCACCGACATCCTGCATGACGTGGGCGCCTCGCTGAACCCGGCCATCGACATCGGCCAGGTGGAAGGCGGCTTCATCCAGGGCATGGGCTGGCTGACCATGGAAGAGCTGGTGTGGAACAACAAGGGCAAGCTGATGACCAACGGCCCGGCAAGCTACAAGATCCCCGCAGTGGCCGACATGCCGCTGGACTTGCGGGTGAAGCTGGTAGAGAACCGCAAGAACCCGGAGGACACGGTGTTCCATTCCAAGGCCGTGGGCGAGCCGCCGTTCATGCTCGGGATTGCCTCGTGGTGTGCAATCAAGGATGCGGTGGCGAGCTTGGCTGACTATCGCCAGCAGCCCAGGATCGATGCGCCGGCCACGCCCGAGCGGGTGTTGTGGGGGTGTGAACAGATGCGGCAGTTGCGGGCGCTAAAGGCTGTTGATCGTTCCCACGCTCCGCGTGGGAATGCCGCCCTGGACGCTGTGCGTCCGCTCTAGTGACGCTGAGCGTCACGGTATGCATTCCCACGCGGAGCGTGGGAACGATCTGACTGGAGGTAGACATGGACAACTGGATCAGCGCCCTCGCCACCCTGCAAAACCAGGGCGAACCCTGCGTGCTCGTCACCATCATCGAAGAACTCGGCTCAACCCCGCGCAACGCCGGTTCCAAGATGGTCATCAGCGCCGCGCACACCTTCGACACCATCGGCGGCGGGCACCTGGAATACAAGGCGATGCAGATCGCCCGGGACATGCTGGTGCGCGGCCAGCAGAACACCCATCTGGAGCGCTTCAGCCTCGGCGCCAGCCTGGGCCAGTGCTGCGGCGGCGTGACCGTGCTGCTGTTCGAACCCATGGGCCAGGCGCAAGCGCACATCGCCGTGTTTGGCGCCGGCCACGTCGGCCGTGCGTTGGTACCATTGCTGGCGAGTCTGCCCTGCCGGGTGCGCTGGATCGATTCCCGCGAGCAGGAATTCCCGCAGCACATCCCCGAAGGCGTGCGTAAAATTGTCAGCGAAGAGCCGGTCGACGAAATTGCCGACCTGCCTGCAGGCAGCTACTGCATCGTCATGACCCACAACCACGCGCTGGACCTGGAACTGACCGCCGCCCTGCTCAAGCGCAACGACTTCGCCTACTTCGGCCTGATCGGCTCGAAAACCAAGCGGGTCAAATTCGAACACCGCCTGCGTGATCGCGGCTTTGACGCCGCGCAGTTGCAACGCATGCGTTGCCCCATGGGCCTCCCCGAGGTCAAGGGCAAGCTTCCGGTGGAGATCGCCATCTCCATCGCCGGCGAAATCATCGCCACCTATAACGCCAATTTCGGCCAGCATCTTGCCGGCGCCGAACCTATTGCCAAACTGCTGCCGGCTTCGCGCCGCAGCCACGCTATCTGAATTGAGACGATCATGCCTTTGACTCGCAAAGCCTACCGTGCCGCCATCCTGCACAGCATCGCCGACCCTGCCATCGTGGGGATCGAAGCCTCTTATGAATATTTCGAGGACGGCCTGCTGGTGATCGACAACGGCCAGATCAGTGCCCTCGGGCACGCCAGCGACCTGCTGCCGAGCCTGCCCGCCGATATCGACATCACCCATTACCAGGACGCGCTGATCACCCCTGGCTTGATCGACACCCATATCCACCTGCCGCAGACCGGTATGGTCGGCGCCTATGGCGAGCAGTTGCTGGACTGGCTCAACACCTACACCTTCCCCTGTGAAAGCCAGTTTGCCGACAAGGCTCACGCCGAAGAAGTCGCCGATATCTTCATCAAGGAACTGCTGCGCAACGGCACCACCACAGCGCTGGTGTTCGGCAGCGTGCACCCGCAATCGGTGAATGCATTCTTTGAAGCGGCCGAGAAACTCGACCTGCGCATGATCGCCGGCAAGGTGATGATGGACCGCAACGCGCCGGACTACCTCACCGACACCGCCGAATCCGGCTACCAGGAAAGCAAGGCGCTGATCGAGCGCTGGCACGGCAAGGGGCGCCTGCATTACGCGGTGACGCCACGCTTCGCCCCTACGAGCACGCCGGAGCAACTGACGCTGGCCGGTCAGCTGCTGGGCGAGTACCCGGATTTGTACATGCAGACCCACATCAGCGAGAACAAGCAGGAAATCGAGTGGGTCAATGAGCTGTTCCCGGAGCGCAACGGCTACCTGGATGTCTACGACCACTACAAGCTGCTCGGCGAGCGCTCGGTGTTTGCCCACGGCGTACACCTGTGCGACGACGAATGCGCACGGCTGGCAGAGACCGGCTCGGCGGTGGCGTTCTGCCCGACTTCGAACTTCTTCCTCGGTAGTGGGTTGTTCAACCTGCCGATGGCCGAGAAACACAACTTGAACGTGGGCCTGGGCACCGACGTGGGCGGCGGCACCAGCTTCTCGCTGCTGCAAACCCTGAACGAAGCCTACAAGGTCATGCAACTGCAAGGTGCGCGGCTGAGCCCGTTCAAGTCGCTGTACCTGGCGACCCTGGGCGGCGCTCGAGCGCTGCGCCTGGAAGACAAGATCGGCACGTTGCAACCAGGCACCGATGCAGACTTCCTGGTGTTGGATTACAACGCCACGCCGCTGCTGAGCTATCGCCTGAAACAGGCCAATAACATTGCCGAGACGTTGTTTGTGCTGATGACGTTGGGGGATGACCGGACGGTGTTGCAGACCTATGCAGCCGGGCAACTGGTGCACCAGCGCTGATTCAAGCTACATACAACCAATGTGGGAGCTGGCTTGCCTGCGATAACATCACCGCGGTGTAACTGATACACCGCGGCGCCTGCATCGCGGGCAAGCCCGGCTCCCACACAAGCCTGCTCCCACATTTGATTGGGTTTACAACTTTACAGACGAGCGCCCAGGTTTTTTAGTCTGTAAAAGATGCGAAAACACCGCATGCAAATCATCCGACGCACTCTCTTCATCGAGGTTGAGCTTGCTGTCGATGTGATCCATGTGATGCATCATCAAGTTCACCGCCAACGTCGCATCCCGGGCTTCGATCGCGTCGATCAACTGGGTGTGCTCATCGTAGGAACAGTGCGAGCGGTTGCCGCTTTCGTACTGGGCGATGATCAATGACGTCTGGGACACCAGGCTGCGCTGGAAGCTGATCAGCGGCGCGTTCTTCGCGGCTTCGGCCAGTTTCAAATGGAATTCGCCAGAGAGACGGATACCGGCGCCGCGATCACCGCGCGAGAAGCTGTCGCGCTCGTCGTTGACCATCTGGCGCAACTCGGCCAACTGCTCGGCCGTGGCGTGCTGCACCGCCAACTCCGTGATCGCCCGCTCCACCAGGCGCCGTGCCATGAACACCTGGCGCGCTTCTTCGACGCTTGGGCTGGCAACCACCGCACCGCGATTGGGCCGCAGCAGTACCACGCTTTCATGGGCCAGGCGCGACAGCGCACGGCGAATGATGGTGCGGCTCACGCCGAAGATCTCGCCCAGTGCCTCTTCACTCAATTTGGTTCCGGGCGCCAGGCGTTGTTCAAGGATCGCCTCGAAGATATGCGCATAGACGATATCGTCCTGGGTTCCGCTGCGACCGGCCTTGCCGGCTCGCGGTTGTTTCTTGAGAGGTTGCAACTGTTCGTTCATGGGCACTCGGGTTTGAGAACGGCGAATTAACGGTAATACGGCAACAGCGTGTCGCTGGCAAGTATCACCTAAAAACAGCGCACATTGTACACAACCCATTGCGCCAACACACTGTACGGCTGTTTGCGGCCTCGGCTGTATTGCAATGACTCGTTACGTTTGAGTTTAGGCTTGATTCCACGATTTCCCATGAACGACATCCCACTGTAGGAGCGAGCTTGCTCGCGAAGATCCCAAGGGCGCCGCGTTTAATCTGATTGCCCGCGTTATCGTTGGCGATTTTCGCGAGCAAGCTCGCTCCTACAGCGTGCGGAGTCAGGTAAAAAGGAACACCTCTCCATGACCGACGCCACCCAAGCGCCCTTGCGCCCGCTGGCCGACACTTCTGCGTCGGCCGTCGTCGCCGGCTTTATCGCCATGATGACCGGCTACACCAGCTCCCTGGTGCTGATGTTCCAGGCCGGCCAGGCCGCCGGCTTGACCGCCGCGCAGATTTCTTCGTGGATCTGGGCGATTTCCATCGGCATGGCGGTGTGCAGCATCGGCCTGTCCCTGCGCTATCGCACACCGATCACCATCGCCTGGTCCACCCCTGGCGCGGCGCTGCTGATCACCAGCCTGGGCGGCGTGAGCTATGGCGAGGCCATCGGTGCCTACATCACCTGCGCGGTACTGGTGACGCTCTGCGGGTTGACCGGCAGCTTTGAGAAACTGGTCAAGCGGATTCCGGCGTCACTGGCGGCGGCGTTGCTGGCGGGGATCCTGTTCAAGATCGGCAGCGAGATTTTCGTCGCCGCCCAGCATCGTACCGGGCTGGTGCTGGGGATGTTCTTCACCTACCTGATCATCAAGCGCCTGTCGCCGCGTTATGCCGTGCTGGCCGCCTTGCTCATCGGTACCGCCTTGTCAGGGCTGATGGGGCTGCTGGATTTCAGCGGTTTTCATCTGGAGGTGGCGACGCCTGTTTGGACGACGCCGCACTTCTCGCTGGCGGCGACCATCAGCATCGGCATTCCGCTGTTCGTGGTGGCCATGACCTCGCAGAACATGCCCGGCGTAGCCGTGCTGCGAGCCGACGGCTACACCGTGCCGGCTTCGCCGTTGATCACCATCACCGGCCTGGCGTCATTGGTGCTGGCACCGTTCGGCTCCCACGGCATCAACCTGGCCGCGATCAGCGCCGCGATCTGCACCGGGCCGCACGCCCATGAAGACCGCAACAAGCGCTACACCGCTGCGGTGTGGTGTGGGGTGTTCTATGGGATTGCCGGGGTATTCGGCGCCACGCTGGCAGCACTGTTCGCAGCCCTGCCCAAGGAACTGGTGCTGTCGATTGCGGCGTTGGCGTTGTTTGGCTCGATCATCAATGGCTTGAGCATCGCCATGAATGAGCCGAAGGAACGGGAAGCGGCGCTGATTACCTTTATGGTCACGGCGTCAGGCTTGACGTTGTTTTCCATCGGTTCGGCGTTCTGGGGGATTGTGGCGGGGGTGTTGACGCTGCTGATTCTGAATTGGCGCAAGGCATAAAAAAACGGCGACCCTCAGGTCGCCGTTTTTTTCAGTATCACTTAGCCGCGTTGATCGGCTTTTCCGGATACCACACGTCCAGCAACGGGCTGACTTCAGCCTTGGTCAGCTCGGAACGGGTTTTCAGCCAGGCTTCGACCGCAGCACGCTGCTCTTCGGAGACCGAGCCACGCTTTTGCAGGCAAACCAGACCGTAGTCATCGCCGCCGACATAGCCCAGGCCATTGGCTTCCATGGCTTCTTTGATGAATGCTTCGAGGAAAGCGTCGATAGCTTCTTCACTCAGGCCTTCGTTGAAGTCCAGGTTCAGTTCGAAACCCAGCTCTTGAAATTCATCAACGCACAGTTTTTTGCGCAGACGCTGGGAACGGTTAGTCGCCATTGGAACAATCCTCATAAGTATTAACGGGCGGCACTTTAGCAGTTTAAGGCGGCAATTGCCCGACTCTCTGGGACCGACGGGCAAATGCGCGCAAAAAAACCGCGATTAGCAGCTATCGTTCAGCTACAAGCAGCGCCAGCTTGGGGCATAATGCCGACACTTTCGTGACCAATGAGGGATTTTCTTCCGTACCCCTCGCCTTTTTCACCCTCCTCAGCAGTAGGGTTTTATTTCTTATGATCAAATCTTTGCGTTCAGTGTTACTTGCCAGTGTTGTCTTGCCCCTGGCCTTTTCCGTTTCCGCTGCTCCCGTCAATAACACCCTGCCACCCAGCGTTGCGCAGGCCTTGCAGAAGGCCAAGCTGCAAAATACCGCGCTGTCCCTGGTGATGCTGCCCCTGAACGGCCCTGGTACCCCTACGGTTTTCAACGCCGACGTCTCGGTGAACCCGGCTTCCACCATGAAGCTGGTCACCACTTACGCGGCCCTGGAAATGCTCGGCCCCAACCATCAGTGGAAGACCGAGTTCTACACCGATGGCACCCTCAGCGGCGGCGTATTGCGTGGCAACCTGTACCTCAAGGGCGGCGGCGACCCCAAGCTGAACATGGAAAAGCTCTGGCTGCTGATGCGCGACCTGCGCGCCAATGGCGTTCAGCAAGTCACCGGCGACCTGGTGCTGGACCGTAACTTCTTCAACCAGCCGCAATTACCCGAGTTCAACGACGACGGCAACGATGAGAACAAGCCGTTTCTGGTCAAGCCCGACGCCTTGCTGGTCAACCTAAAGGCCCTGCGCTTCGTGACCCGCAATGATTCGGGGCGGGTGATCGTATCGGTCGAGCCGCCGATTGCCAGCATTCGCATCGACAACCAGGTGAAAGTCACCAACGCCAAGCAGTGCACCGGTGACGTGCGCTACAGCCCGGTGACCGCCGCCGACGGCAGCGTGACCGTGACCGTCAGCGGCCAACTGGGTGATGGCTGCAGCTCGCAGACTTACCTGTCGCTGCTCGACCACGCCACCTACACCGCAGGCGCCGTGCGGGCGATCTGGAAAGAGTTGGGCGGTACCATCCAGGGCCGTGATATCCAGGCACCGGTGCCCAAGGATGCAAAAGTCCTGGCTCGCGCCTTCTCACCGGACCTGGCGGAGATCATCCGTGACATCAACAAATACAGTAACAACACCATGGCCCAGCAGTTGTTCCTGAGCCTGGGTGCACAGTTTCGCAACGATGCCGATGGCGACGATGCCAAGGCCGCGCAACGTGTCGTGCGCCAGTGGCTGGCCAAGAAAGGCATCACCGCGCCGCACCTGGTGATGGAAAACGGCTCCGGCCTGTCACGCGCCGAACGGGTCAGCGCCCGCGAGATGGCGGCCATGCTGCAAGCGGCGTGGAAAAGCCCTTATGCGGCGGAGTACATCAGCTCGATGCCGATCGCCGGCACCGACGGCACCATGCGTAAACGCCTGAAAACCACCGCCCTGCGCGGCGAAGCCCATGTGAAGACCGGCACCTTGAACACCGTACGCGCCATCGCCGGCTACAGCCGCGACAACAATGGCAATACCTGGGCGGTGGTGGCGATTCTCAACGACTCCAAGCCTTGGGGAGCCTCGTCGGTGTTGGATCAGGTGCTGCTGGACCTGTATCGCCAGCCGAAGGCCGTTGCGGCCGCGCCGGTCCTCTAAGCACCCCATTACCCTGTCTGATCGTTCCCACGCTCTGCGTGGGAATGCTGTTCTAGACGCTCTGCGTACGCGCTCAAGGCGTGACGCGGAGCGTCTTAGGATGCATTCCCACGCAGAGCGTGGGAACGATCATTCAAGCATCAGGGCTTCCTCGACCCGGTCCCTGCCCGCCTGCTTGGCCACGTACACCGCCGAATCAGCGCGCAGCAGCAACCCATCAATGCCTTCGTCAATCCGCCAACTGGCCACGCCGAAACTGGCGGTAACCACCCCCACCGTTTCCATCGACGCATCACGCAACGACTGCCACAACTGCACCGCCAGGCTGTATGCCTGCGCGCCATCGGTGTTGGGGCACAGCACCACGAACTCCTCCCCGCCGATCCGGCAAAACACATCGGTGCGGCGCAAGCGTTGGCCGATACGCTTGCACAACTCCTGCAACACGCTGTCGCCCACGGCATGGCCGTGCTGATCGTTGATGCGCTTGAAGTGGTCGATATCGAGCATGATCAACGACAGCGCGCCAGATATACGGTTGAGCCGAAGCATTTCGCCCTTGAGACGATCCTGGAAATAGCGCCGGTTATAGATCCCTGTCAGGGAGTCGGTGATGGACAACGCGCGCAGTTCTTCCTCGACCCGTTTGAGATCAGAAATATCCGATACATAACCGTGCCAAAGCGTACCGCCTCCCGGCAACTCTTCCGGCGTCGCTTCGCCGCGAATCCAGCGCAGGCCTCGCTGGGGTAATTGCACGCGGTACTCTTCTCGCCAATGGCTCATTTGCAACGCAGAAAGGCGTATCGACGCACGCACTCGCTCCAGATCCAAAGGGTGAATGCGCTCCAGGACCGTGCGCGCATCCTTCTGCAGCATGCCCAGCTCGATTTCATAGATATCGCGCATGCCTTCGCTGGCATAGATGAAACGCCCGTTGTCCTGGGGCTCCAGGGTGAACTGGAAGATGCCACCAGGCACATGGGCGCTGAGTTTTTTCAGCAGGCGGTCGCGGACGGCAAGGGCCTCATAGGCGCGCTTTTGCTCGGTGACATCCAGGTAAATCGCCAGGTGCCCGACCCATAGGCCATGGTCATCCAAGAGCACGGTCGGCAACATGTTGACCGTCAACTGGCTGCCATCCTTGCGCACCAGCGTCCACTCACGTCCTTCATGTTGACTGTCCGGGCTCTCCACCAGCATCGCCTGACTCGCTGGAATGCGCTTGCCCAGCGCCCTGCTCAACGCCTCGGCGCGGGCGTCGAGTTCCACGGCCACATGCAGACGGTCCAAGGTCATATGCCCAAGCACCTCCTCGGCCTTGAAGCCCAACATCTGTTCGGCACCGGCATTGAAGGTGTTGATCACACCGCGCAGGTCAGTGGCAATGATCGCCACTTGAGTCGCCGCATTCAACACGCTGCGCAGTTGCCCATGGGCGCCACGCAACTCCTGCTCACGGGCACGTAATTGAACGGTGCGTTGCTCCACCAATTTCAGTGCGCGCTGGCGCTGGCTGACCAACATGTAAAGCAGCGCACTGAGCAAGGCGCTGAGCAACACACCCATCGCCAGAATGGCGTGCATCGAAGAATGGTTGGCCCTGTCGAACACTTCGCTGGCGCTCAGGCTAAGAGCGTACACATGATCGCCCAGGGAGAGGCGGCGTGCAGCCGTCAAGCCACTGCTGCCCAAGGCGTTACTGGACGCATATAACACCCGTTGCTGGGTGTCGGAGGTGTCTACGATCTGCATCACCAGGTTGTCACGGTTGGGCCTGGGCAACCCCTCGGCCACCAGCTGGCGCATGCTGATAACCGCCATCACAAAACCATAAGGCTCGGCCCCCGCGACTTTGCTCACGGGCGCCACCAATAACACGCCTGCCGCATAAGCGGGCTCCACCCCCACCAATTGCATGGGCTGTGACACCGCCAACTGGCCGCTTTGTTGTGCACGCTCCAGCGCTGCACGGCGCAGGGGCTGCGCCAGCAAATCAAAGCCCAGCGGCGAGCCCAGCAAACTTTGCGTCTGGCTGTACAGCACCGGTACGTATTCATCGCGCTCAGCCGCTGGCGCCAATTCACCGGAGGTATTCAGTTCGCGGATACTGAAGGGAATGCCACGCTGGCGAGAAATGTCCTGTTCAAACAGGCTGCGCTGCGTGCGAAATATCCGTGGTGCCCACGCATAAGCACGGGCATGCAACAACAGCGGTTTGGCGAAACCGTCGAACTCGTTGCGGGACACCTCGCCGGAATTGACGAAGAAACGCTGCAGGCTGCCCAGGCGTTGTTCCTGGTCTTCAAAACGTTCCTGGATGCGGCTGTAGCGCTCGTTGACCAGCAACTGGAACCGCTGGCGCACCTGTTGCTGATACAGGTCGGACGCCGCCCACGCGACGACCACCGTCAGCGCGCTACCAACCACTAACACCACCAATGCCACCAGCCAAGCCGATGCCTGCTCACTGATAAAACCAAGGATTTTCGGGCGAACGACTTGCATCGGCATAGGCAACACTCACAGCGCCAGTGTGCGGGGGTGTCACTTTGGCTAGGGCTTAAGTTATAGCCATCGGTCATGGGTTTGACCAGCGCAAAACCGTCAACTGGCTTATTGTGGCGAGGGAGCTTGCTCCCGCTCGGGTGCGAAGCGCCCGCAAGTTTCCGGGGCCGCTGCGCAGCCCAGCGGGAGCAAGCTCCCTCGCCACAGAAGCTCGCTCCTATAGGGGGAAATCAGCGTGCGGTGATTTTCCAGGCGCGGTGGATCTTGGCATTGCGCGCAAAATCCGGGTCGATGGTCTTGTCGCTGATCTCCTCGACCGCATAGCGTTCGCTGAGGTTGTCTTCCAGCTGGAACTTGCGGAAGTTGTTGGAGAAGTACAGCACGCCACCCGGCGCCAGGCGCGCCATGGCCAGGTCGAGCAACTGCACATGGTCACGCTGCACGTCGAAGATGCCTTCCATGCGCTTGGAGTTGGAGAAGGTCGGCGGGTCGATGAAAATCATGTCGAATTCATCGCGGCTCGCTTCCAGCCACGCCATCACGTCACCCTGTTCCAGGCGGTTCTTGTCGGAGAAGCCGTTGAGGGAGAAATTGCGACGCGCCCAGTCCAGGTAGGTCTTGGACAGGTCGACGCTGGTGGTGCTGCGCGCGCCGCCCTTGGCAGCATGCACACTGGCTGTGGCGGTGTAGCAATACAGATTGAGGAAGCGCTTGCCCGCCGCTTCCTTCTGGATGCGCATGCGCATTGGGCGATGGTCGAGGAACAGGCCGGTGTCCAGGTAATCGGTGAGGTTGACCAGCAACTTAACGCCGCCTTCACTGACCTCGGTGAATTTACCTTGGGCACTCTGACGCTCGTATTGCTTGGTGCCGCTCTGACGCTCACGACGCTTGACCACCACACGGCTCTTGTCGACGTTCAGTGCCTGGGGAATTGCCGCCAGGGCATCGAACATGCGGGCCGAGGCTTTTTCCGGGTCGATGGATTTAGGCGCGGCGTATTCCTGTACGTGCACCCAATCGTGGTACAGGTCGATGGCCATGGAGTATTCAGGCATGTCGGCGTCATACACACGGTAGCAATCAACCCCTTCGCGCTTGGCCCATTTGCCCAACAGCTTGAGGTTCTTCTGCAGGCGGTTGGCGAACATCTGCCCGCCTTCGCTCAAGCGCGCCTGTTCCACCACGGGGGCCGGGGCGGGCTTGATCGGGTTGCCGTTCTTGTTGTACTGACGCTCTGCCGGCTCGCTCGGGGCCTGGTCGTAGGCCGCTTGCTCACGTTCGGCCTGACGCTGTTCAGGAGTGCGGCGCTCGCCCGTGACGAACTGATCCGGGTTGACCTTGATCAGCAGCAACTTGCACGGCAATGCGCCGTTCCAGAACGAATACTGTTTGTGGCTACGGATACCCATGCGCTTGCCCAGGTCCGGCGCGCCGGTAAACACCGCCGCTTCCCAGCCCATGCAGGCCTGGCGCAGGCGCTCGCCGAGGTTCTGGTAGAGGTACAACAGGCTGGCTTCATCACCCAAGCGCTCGCCGTAAGGTGGGTTGCAGATGACCAGGCCTTTCTGGTTCTGGTCCGGGCGCGGCTCGAAAGTACCGACTTCGCCTTGGTACACCTTGATCCAATGGCTCAGCCCGGCGCGCTCGATGTTATTGCGAGCAGGCTGGATCAAGCGTGGGTCGGCTTCATAGCCACGCACCCACAACGGCGGCTTGTTCATGCCGATAGCGGCGCGCTCAGTGGCTTCTGCGTGCAGTTTTTTCCACAGCGCCGGGACGTGGCCCAGCCAGGTGGTGAACCCCCACAGTTCACGATTGAGGTTGGGGGCCATGTCGGCGGCGATCATCGCGCCCTCGACCAGAAAGGTACCCACACCGCACATCGGGTCTGTCAGCGCGCCGCCTTCGGCCGCAATACGCGGCCAGCCGGCGCGGATCAGGATCGCCGCCGCCAGGTTTTCCTTCAGCGGTGCCGCACCCTGCTGCAGGCGGTAGCCGCGCTGGTGCAGGCTGTGGCCGGAAAGATCCAGGGACAGGATGGCTTCGCCACGGTCCAGGCGCAGATGAATGCGCAGGTCAGGATTGATCTTGTCGATGGACGGACGTTCGCCGGTCGGGGTGCGTAGTTTGTCGACGATCGCATCCTTGACCTTCAGGGCGCCGAAGTGGGTGTTGTCGATGCCCGAGCCGTGCCCGCTGAACTCCACCGCGAGGGTACCGTCGGGGACCATGTGGTCAGCCCATTCGATGTCCAGCACGCCGTGGTAAAGATCTTCGGCGTCCTTCATCGGGAAGCGCTTGAGCACCAGCAACACACGGTTGGCCAGGCGTGACCAGAGACACAGGCGGTAAGCGGTTTCCATGTCGGCCATGCCGCGCACGGCCGAGGTGTGCTCGCGGGCTTCCTCAAGGCCAAGCCCGACGGCTTCCTCGATCAGCAGGCCTTCGAGGCCCTTGGGGCAGGTGAGGAAGAGTTCAAAACGGTCCGACATGGGGCATTCCAGGCTTTTCAGCAATAAGTGAACAGGCGACGCATCGCCGGTTCGGTTTTCAATCAAGCACTTTTCTCGAAGAGTGCTCGCGTGGCACGAATGTGCCGTTCCACCCCGTCTGACGGGCCCTTGAGCCTTTATTGGCGAGGCAGAAGAAGAATGTTGTGCAACAAAAAGAAATATTCCGACCCTTCGTCGAATAATAACCGACTGCAACAGGCGGTCATTCTCACCAAGGGATTAAACCTTTCCTCTGTGCAGGGCACATCATAGCTGGCTTTGCCCTATAAAAGGGGCGAATAACCATCCCAGCTTATGGCTATAGCATCGTTATCGTTACGTGCTTATGACAAAACGATCATTGAATACATGTGACCTATTGGTTAGAACTCAACACAGGTTGGCGCCGTAACGGTGCCGACACATCGGCTCGCCACGCCGGCAGCGAGCCCACCAACGGCAGAAAAACTCTGCCCGGCCTTGGACAAGGCCGAAGGATATCTAGACAGTCAACAAGTGAGGGAAACACCCTATGAGAAGACTTAAGCGTGATCCGTTGGAAAGAGCATTTTTACGCGGATATCAATATGGCGTTCATGGAAAATCCCGTGAGCTTTGCCCATTTACTCTACCGTCGGTACGCCAAGCCTGGATCAACGGCTGGCGAGAAGGACGCGGCGACAACTGGGACGGTATGACTGGCACTGCGGGCATCCACAGACTCAACGAACTTCACGCCGTCGGCTAATCAGGGGCACTTTATTCCGACACACATCTCTGAACGAGTAACGACTTAACCACGCGCGCCCCATCCGGGCGGCGGGCTTCGGCCCAGGGGCTCCTTTATGGAGCCCTTTTTATTGCCCAGCAGATTGTCAGCGCAAGGCAGCGATGGCATCCACCGACTGGCGAATCAATGCCGGGCCTTTGTAGATGAAGCCGGAGTACAACTGCACCAGGCTGGCGCCGGCCGCGATCTTCTCAGCCGCGTGTTTGCCTTCGGTGATACCGCCCACCGCGATGATCGGCAAACGCCCGGCCAACTCGGCCGCCAGCACCTTGACGATATGGGTGCTCTTGTCACGCACTGGCGCGCCCGACAGGCCGCCCGCCTCGTCACCATGGGCCAGGCCCTCGACACCCATGCGGCTGAGGGTGGTATTGGTTGCAATCACCGCGTCCATCCCTGAATCCACCAGGGCCTGGGCCACCAGGACGGTTTCTTCATCGCTCATGTCCGGCGCGATCTTGATGGCCAGCGGCACACGCTTGCCGTGACGCACGGCCAGGTCTTCCTGGCGCTGGCGCAAGGCTTCGAGCAGTTGCTTGAGGGAATCGCCAAATTGCAGGCTGCGCAGGCCCGGAGTGTTGGGCGAGCTGACGTTGACGGTGACATAGCTGGCGTGGGCATAGACCTTGTCCAGGCATATCAGGTAGTCATCCACCGCACGTTCCACAGGGGTGTCAAAGTTCTTGCCGATGTTGATACCCAGTATGCCGGTGTATTTCGCCGCCTGAACCCGCGACAGCAGATGGTCGACGCCGAGGTTATTGAAGCCCATGCGATTAATGATCGCCTCCGCTTCCGGCAGGCGGAAAATGCGGGGCTTGGGGTTGCCCGGTTGCGGCCGTGGGGTCACGGTGCCGATTTCGACAAAGCCGAAACCCAACTGCGCAAACCCGTCGATGGCGGCGCCGTTCTTGTCCAGACCGGCTGCCAGCCCGACCGGGTTGGGGAAGTCGAGCCCCATCACCGACACCGGCATTTTCGCCGGTGCCTTGCATACCAGGCCATTGAGCCCCAGGCGGCCACCAGCACCGATCAGGTCCAGGGACAGATCGTGGGAGGTTTCCGGGGAGAGTTTGAACAACAGCTGGCGGGCCAGGTTATACATGGGCGGGCTAGACTCGGATGGCGGTAAAAGGTGGCGGTGATTATAGCCGCGGCGGTGGGTTGCATGCGAGGCATGACACTCGATCTCATTGACGCTGCGCCATCAAGGCCTCATAGCGCACCCAGATCCTCTCGGCGTAGCGCAGGCGTAATGCCTCACGCTGAGGGCCAGGGCCGGGCCCAACGTTGTAAGCGCCCACTGCCGTCCAGTTGTAGCCAAAACGCTGTATAAAATCGGCAAGAATCGAGGCGCCTACTTCCACCGACAGGCAAGGTTCGTTCAACAACCGCTCTTCGGTAATACCCTGCTTGAGCAAACGAGGCAGGTGAATGCTGTTTATCTGCATCAAGCCAATATCCCGTGTGCCGTTTCGGTTGCTGTAGTTCATCGCTTGCGCACGGTAACCCGACTCGACTGAGGCGATAGCCTGCAGTAACTCTGGCTCGAGATCGTAGCGGCTGGCCGCCTCTTCCCAGCAATAGGCCCATGCCGGGTTACAGCCCATCAGCACACTGAACAACAGGCCTCTGCCCCCGACCCTAACTTTTAACATTACTGGCCTGACCACAGACGGCGCACAGGTGCAGGACAGCCCTCGGTTGATCACCCACCCGTACCGGGCATGTAAAGCGATAGCCCTTGCCATAAATAGTCTTGATAAAGCCTTTGTCGGCCCTCAAATGCTTGCGCAGGGAATAAATACAACGCGTAAGTGACTCATCGGCTACCTCGCCCCGAGGCCAGGCCAGTTCCAGCAAGCGGTCCTTGGTCATCAGTGCGCCACCGGAGGCCAGCAGCAACCTCAGCACCTGCCCCTCCTTGGGAGGCAGCTGTATATCCGCATCCGCGCCTATCAAAGGACCATCGCCGTGCAAGGTCCAGCGAGCGAAGACCAGGGATGCCGCCGTTTCTTGCGTCACGACGGCCATACGCACCTCTGTATCGACTACTGACATTCAAATCCTTACTGTGTGAACCGGCTCACCTGCCATTGGCACGACTATAAAAACCGCCCCGCAGACTCGCGTTAGGAAAAAACCCATTCAATGGTTTTTTTTGGGCCGCTGCCGGTCAGACAAATCGCTTGCACCCCTTATCGCGACAGCCACTCCTGGAAAGTCTCCTGCAACTCAACCCCTAGCCGGTCCTCCAACTGCACCAACTCACCTAACGCCATCAATTGTCCATTGACCCGCACCTCCACACATCGTGTGACGCCTGGGTCCAAGGGCAGCACTTTTCCCGGCGCGAACGCGGCCAAACGCTTGCGGCTGATCAATTGCTCCTGCAGCAGTATTTCCAGGTGCATGGACAAATGCCTTTTCAGGGGGAAAACTCGCGCTCCGTCCGTAGGAACGCACGTTGCACACGCTCATATTGCGCGGCGGTCAACTGAGGTGGCCCGGCCTGCGAGTAGCCACCACCGGCATGCGCCTGCCCTGGCAAGGTTTCATTCAGCACCTGGGCCACATCCAGCTCGGCCAGCAGTTTCTCGATAACTTTCACCTGGGCAGGCGAGCCCTTGATCAACACACTGTTGGTATCCGGATAGGCCAGCAACGCAAGGCGGCCGTCGGCCAACTGGACCCTCTGCGCCTGGGATAGCCGGGCATGGATCATCGAGAGCATGCCTGGTACCAGGCCCCTGTTGGTACCCACGCCGTGCGGGTGATCTTCCACCGGGAAATTGACCACTTGCACCACGCCAAATGCAGGCGGGCGCTCTGGCGCCTTGCGAGGGGGTCGATCCATCAGTTGCGTCAGCCGCAATATATGATCGACATAGCTCGGAGGCCCGGACACGTAGAACATGCGCGCCCCGTTTGCGCGCAGCGGATAACGCGGCTCATCCAGCCCTGCACGCCGCATGATGCCACGCAGCCTGTCGACACTAATATGTTGCAGCGCCACCGCCGAGCTTCTCGCTTCGTCGGCAGCGTAGACGTGCAACACTTGGCCATCGCTGTGCCAGATCAAGCCTTCGCGCGCGGCGAGCGTTTCAATGACCTGTTGCGGCGCCGCAAAATCGAACGCTCCGCTCACCTGCCTACTAGCCACGGCACGGCTGGTCACCACGGGCAGGCCCAATGACACAGACAACGCAGCAAAGAAAGCCGGCAGCCCCTCATCCTGTGCCTGGTACACCTCGCCACAGGCCGTGCGACTGCCCAGCAACAGCGCGGCGCACAGCAGCACGCTGTACAGCCAGCGGCAATTGAGGGTTGCGAGGAAATCAGCGTGCACCGTGGGAATGCCTGGCGGTCTGGCCTGAGGAAGCGGCCATACTGCGAGGCGCACGAGGTTCAATCATGATGGAAAGTTGACGGCCAGTTGCACCGACCCACCCATGGCATGTGCCTTGCTATGCACTCTGTATCAGGCTCGCACCAACGGCGGTACGGGCCTACGGACAGAGGCGTCGTTTCCCTGCAATGGCCTGTAACGCCAGCCTGGGAAACGGCGCTTTTTTTTCAGAAAAGGCAGGTATTGATGAACGATCCGCTGGCTTGGGTACACGGCAGCGATGCCCCGGAAAAGAGCAGCCTGGATCTTGGGTTCATGGCCCTGACCGATTGCGCCTCGCTGGTGGTCGCCGCCACCCAGGGCTTCGCCCAACCTTACGGCCTCACACTCAACCTCAAACGCCAGGCGTCCTGGGCCAACCTGCGCGATAAGCTGGTCAGCGGTGAACTCGACGCCGCCCACAGTCTCTACGGGCTGATTTATGCCGTACACCTGGGCATCGGCGGCGTCGCCGCCAGCCCCATGGCAGTGCTGATGGGGCTGAACCAGAATGGCCAGGGCATCAACCTGTCCCACGGCCTGCAACAGCAAGGCGTGATCACTCCTGAGGCGTTGAAAGGCCATGTGCACCAAAGTCGGACAAAACTGACCTTCGCTCAGACGTTTCCCACCGGCACCCACGCCATGTGGTTGTATTACTGGCTGGCGAGCCAAGGCATTCACCCATTGCAGGATGTGAACAGTGTGGTGGTGCCGCCGCCGCAAATGGTGGCGCACCTGCAAGCCGGACGCATCGATGGACTTTGCGTGGGTGAACCCTGGTGCGCCAGCGCAGTGCAACAGAACCAGGGCTTTACCCTGGCGACCAGCCAGGCAATCTGGCCGGACCACCCGGAAAAAGTCCTGGGCTGCACCCAAGCCTTCGCTGACGCGTACCCCAATACCGCACGCGTACTGGTCATGGCGATCCTCGAGGCCAGCCGGTTTATCGAGCAGAGCCGTGAAAACCGCCGCTCTACCGCCCAGTTGCTCAGTGCCAGTGAATACCTCGACGCACCTGTGGCCTGCATCGAACCGCGCCTGCTGGGGCACTATGACGATGGCCTGGGCAACCACTGGCAGGATCCCCATGCACTGCGCTTTTTCGCCGACGGCGAGGTGAACCTGCCTTACCTCAGCGATGGCATGTGGTTCATGACCCAGTTCCGGCGCTGGGGCTTGCTGCGGGAAGACCCTGACTACCTGGGCGTTGCCCGGCAAGTTCAGCAATTGGCACTGTATCGCCAGGCTGCCGAGGCGGTGGGCATTAACGCAGGCGAATCGGACATGCGCCGCAGCCAGTTGCTCGATGGCAAGACCTGGGACGGCAGCGACCCCGCTGGCTACGCCCGCAGCTTCCACCTGCATGCCCTGGCCGATGATGCCAATCGCCAAGCGCTGCGCTGACAGGAGCCCGACGATGCTGCGAATCCTGTTGATCAACGACACCCCGCGCAAGGTCGGGCGCCTCAAGGCCGCATTGACCGAGGCCGGCTTCGAGGTGATCGATGAGTCCGGCTTGACCATCGACCTGCCCGCACGCGTCGAAACAGTGCGTCCTGATGTGATCCTGATCGATACCGAGTCACCCGGGCGCGATGTGATGGAGCAAGTGGTGCTGGTCAGCCGCGATCAGCCACGGCCCATCGTGATGTTCACCGACGAGCACGACCCTAATGTGATGCGCCAGGCCATCAAGTCCGGCGTCAGTGCCTATATCGTCGAAGGCATCCAGGCCCAGCGCCTGCAACCGATCCTCGATGTGGCCATGGCGCGCTTCGAGAGTGACCAGGCCCTGCGCGCCCAGCTTCATGCCCGCGACCAGCAACTGGCCGAACGCAAGCGCATCGAGTTGGCCAAGGGCCTGCTGATGAAGATGAAGAGCTGCAACGAGGAAGAGGCCTACACCCTGATGCGCCGCCAGGCCATGAGCCGTCAACAGAAACTGATCCAGGTGGCGGAGCAGATTATTGCCATGAGCGAGTTGCTCGGCTGATCTGGCTCAGCTCTTGCTAAAGAATTATCACAGGTAGCCAACGGCGGTTGCCCCCTCACGACAAAGACGTCGCCCACCCGGTTTGCCCTCGCGAACCCGGTGGCGGCGTTTTTTCGTTTCTAGACCCCCAACCGTTGAGGTGCGTGATGAAATCAAGCTTCTGGAAATCCGGGCACACCCCGACCCTGTTTGCCGCGTTCCTGTATTTCGACCTGAGCTTCATGGTCTGGTACCTGCTGGGCCCCCTGGCGGTGCAGATTGCCGCTGACTTGCACCTGACCACCCAACAGCGCGGCCTGGTGGTGGCCACCCCAATCCTGGCGGGCGCGGTACTGCGCTTCTTGATGGGGATGCTGGCCGACAAGCTGTCGCCCAAGACCGCCGGGCTGATTGGCCAGGTGATTGTGATCGTGGCGCTGTTCTGCGCCTGGAAACTGGGGATCCACAGCTACGAACAAGCGCTGCTGCTGGGCATGTTCCTGGGCATGGCCGGTGCGTCCTTCGCGGTCGCCCTGCCTTTGGCGTCACAGTGGTACCCCGCGGAGCATCAGGGCAAGGCTATGGGCATCGCCGGCGCCGGTAACTCCGGCACCGTGTTTGCGGCGTTGCTGGCGCCCGTGCTGGCGGCCGCCTTTGGTTGGAGCAATGTATTCGGCTTTGCGCTGATCCCACTGGTGCTGACCCTGATCGTATTCGCCTGGCTTGCGCGCAATGCGCCTGAACGGCCGAAAGCCAAATCCATGGCCGACTACTTCAAGGCCCTGGGCGACCGCGACAGCTGGTGGTTCATGTTTTTCTACAGCGTGACCTTCGGCGGGTTTATCGGCCTGGCCAGCGCCCTGCCCGGCTACTTCAACGACCAGTACGGCCTGAGCCCGGTGACCGCCGGCTATTACACCGCCGCCTGTGTGTTCGGTGGCAGCCTGATGCGCCCATTGGGTGGCGCCCTGGCAGACCGATTCGGCGGGATCAAGACCCTGCTCGGCATGTATAGCGTGGCGGTGATCTGCATTGCGGCAGTGGGGTTCAACTTGCCCAGCTCCTACGCAGCCTTGGCGCTTTTTGTCTGCACCATGCTCGGCCTGGGCGCCGGCAATGGCGCAGTATTCCAACTGGTGCCGCAGCGTTTTCGCAGTGAGATCGGCGTCATGACCGGCCTGATCGGCATGGCCGGTGGCATCGGTGGCTTCGCCCTTGCGGCGGGCATGGGCGCGATCAAGCAGAGTACTGGCAGCTATCAACTGGCCCTGTGGTTGTTCGCCAGCCTCGGTGTGTTGGCCTGGTTCGGCCTGCATGGGGTGAAACGGCGCTGGAGAACCACCTGGGGTTCGGCCGCCGTGACCGCCGCCCGCGTCTGATGAGCCTGCAACTGAGCGTCGCCCAGGCCAGTGCCATCGGCCCGCGCAGCGAGAACCAGGATGCGCTGCGGGTGGTCACGCCCATGGCGGAACTGGCCGCGAGCAAAGGCTACCTGTGCGCACTGGCCGACGGCGTCAGCCAGTGCGCCGACGGTGGCCTGGCCGCACGCTCGACCCTGCAGGCCCTGGCCCTGGACTACTACGCTACGCCACAGACCTGGGGCGTGGCCCAAGCGCTGGAGCGCTTGTTACTGGCGCAGAATCGCTGGTTGCAAGCCAACGGCGGCGGCCAACCGTTGCTCACCACCCTCAGCGCCCTGGTGTTTCGCGGCCAACGCTTCACCCTGGCCCATGTCGGTGATTGCCGGGCGTATCGTTGGCTTGACGGAGAGTTGCAACGCATCAGCGAAGACCATGTGTGGGAACAGCCGGGCATGCAACATGTGCTCAAGCGCGCCCTCGGCCTGGATCAGCATCTGGTGCTGGATTTCCTCGATGGCCCATTGCGCGAGGGCGAGTGTTTCCTGCTACTCAGCGATGGGGTGTGGGCCACGCTGGGCGATCACAGCATCGGCGCGATCCTGCGCGAACAAAGCGACCTCGAGCTGGCCGTCAACACCCTGGTCAACGCCGCCCACCTGGCGGGTAGTCAAGACAACGCCAGCGCCTTGCTGGTGCGCATCGATCAACTCGGCGCGGCCACCCTCGGCGACGCCTTGGTGCAGTTGCAGCAATGGCCACTGCCGCCACCGCTGAAAGTCGGGCAAACCTTTGAAGGCTGGCAGGTGCAAAGCGTGCTGGCGCAGAGTCGGCAGTCGTTGCTGTACCGCGTGCACGACGCCCAGGGGCAACCCTGGCTGCTCAAGACCTTGCCGTTGCGTTGCGACGATACCGACGCCGCCCAGGCCTTGTTATCGGAGGAATGGTTTCTGCGCCGGGTCGCCGGCCGGGCCTTTCCCGAAGTGCATGCCGCCAGTGGCCGTCAGCATTTGTACTACGTGATGCGCGAATACGCCGGGCAAACCCTGGCCCAACTGTTCCAACAACAGGGCCCGCTGCCGTTGGCACAATGGCAGTCGATTGCCGAACGCTTGCTGCGCGCCGTGGGCCTGTTGCATCGCCGGCAGATCCTGCACCGCGACATCAAGCCAGAAAACCTGCTGCTGGGAGAAGATGGCGAACTGCGGGTGCTGGACTTCGGCCTGGCCTATTGCCCCGGGCTCTCCGAGGACCGTGCGCAACTGCTGCCCGGCACCCCGAGTTTCATCGCGCCCGAGGCGTTCGCTGGCGAGCAGCCTACGGCACAACAGGACTTATATAGCGTCGGCGTGACCTTGTATTACCTGCTGACTGGGCATTACCCCTACGGTGAAATCGAGGCCTTCCAACGGCCCAGGTTTTCCCAACCCGTCAGCGCCAGCCGTTATCGCCCCGACTTGCCGGAATGGTTGCCACACAGCCTGGAACGAGCGGTGACCGCTGTCTCGGCCCAACGTTATGAAACCGCCGAAGAATGGCTATTGGTGCTGGAGCAGGCCGATCGCCGCGAATTGAGCGTACGCCCACGCCCTTTGCTCGAACGCGAACCCTTGAAAGTCTGGCAGACCCTGGCGATGGCTTCGCTGCTACTCAATCTGGTGCTGCTGTACTGGCTGATGCACCACTAGCGGGCAGAATCCGTCAACTCTCCGTGTAAACGCCCAGTAAACCTGGGCTATAGGGACTTGGCACAGCTGCTGCATTAACGTTCTCAACACCCCACATATAGCCGCTCCTTCAACGACGAAGGGCCGAGCTTCCCGAGAGAACGGGACCAGGACAAAGGCGTCCTCGCTAGCTGACTAGCGGGGATGCCTTTTTTGTTTGCGCACGATTTGTCGAGCCATTGCGGAGAACGACATGAAAAAACTCAAACTGGTGATGATCGGCAACGGCATGGCCGGGGTTCGCACCCTTGAAGAACTGCTCAAGCTGAGCAACGAGCTGTACGACATCACCGTGTTCGGCGCCGAGCCTCACACCAACTACAACCGCATCCTGCTGTCGCCGGTACTGGCCGGTGAACAAACCTTCGAAGAGATCGTGCTCAACGACCTGGATTGGTACCTGGACAACAACGTCAAACTGCTGCTCAACCGCAAAGTGGTGCAGATCGACCGAGTCAAGCGCAAAGTCATCGCCGAAGACGGCACCGAGGCCGAATATGACCGCCTGCTGATCGCTACCGGGTCCACGCCGTTTATCCTGCCAATTCCCGGCAACAGCTTGCAGGGCGTGATTGGTTACCGCGACATTGCCGATACACAGGCGATGATCGACACCGCCAAGACCCACAAGCATGCGGTGGTGATCGGCGGCGGCCTGCTCGGCCTGGAAGCGGCCAACGGCCTGATGCTGCGCGGCATGCACGTGACGGTGGTGCACATCGGTGAATGGCTGCTGGAGCGGCAACTGGACAAGACCAGCGGCCAGCTACTGCAAACCGAACTGGAAAGTCGCGGCCTGGTGTTTCGCCTGTGCGAGCAAACCCAGGCCCTGCACGATGCCGGCAATGGCCGCGTCGGCTCGGTGCAGTTCAAGAATGGCGACATCATCCCGGCCGACCTGGTGGTGATGGCTGCCGGCATCCGCCCCAATACCGAACTCGCGGAAAAGTCCGGCATCCCCTGCAACCGTGGGATCCTGGTCAACGACACAATGCAAACCTACGACCCGCGTATCTATGCGATCGGTGAATGCGCCAGCCATCGCGGCATCGCCTATGGCCTGGTGGCACCCTTGTTCGAACAGGCCAAGGTCTGCGCCAACCACCTGGCCCAATTGGGCTTTGCCACTTACAAGGGCTCGGTGACCTCGACCAAGCTGAAAGTCACCGGCATCGACCTGTTCTCCGCCGGCGACTTCATGGGCGGCGAAGGCACCGAAACCATCACGCTCTCCGACCCGATTGGCGGCGTGTACAAGAAGCTGGTGATCAAGGACGACATCCTGGTCGGCGCCTGCCTGTACGGCGATACCGCCGATGGCGGCTGGTATTTCCGCCAGATCCGTGAGAACCACGCCATCGGTGAAATCCGCGATCATCTGATGTTCGGTGAAAATGCACTCGGCGATGTCGGCCACCAAGGCCAGGACAAAGCCATGAGCATGGCCGACAGCGCCGAAGTCTGCGGCTGCAACGGTGTGTGCAAAGGCACCATCGTCAAGGCGATCCAGGAACAAGGGCTGTTCAGTGTCGATGAGGTGAAAAAACACACCAAGGCCGCC
This sequence comes from Pseudomonas sp. WS 5503, assembly GCF_012985385.1. Classification (NCBI taxonomy): domain Bacteria; kingdom Pseudomonadati; phylum Pseudomonadota; class Gammaproteobacteria; order Pseudomonadales; family Pseudomonadaceae; genus Pseudomonas; species Pseudomonas sp. WS 5503. The sequence continues at coordinate 75,959 of NZ_JAAQWI010000004.1, read as the reverse complement.
AGTTCCTGCGGCTCCTGTGCCGGGCTGGTCGAGCAGATCCTGATCAACACCGTGGGCGGCGCCGCCGACGTCAAACCCAAAAGTGAAAAAGCCATATGTGGCTGCAGCGACCTCAACCACGGGCAGATCCGCCAGGCCATCCGCGAGCAGCACCTGCTGACCATCGACAGCACCATGCGCTACCTGAACTGGCGCACCCCCAATGGCTGCGCCACCTGCCGCCCGGCCCTCAACTATTACCTGATCTCCACCTGGCCCGGCGAAGCCAAGGACGACCCGCAATCGCGGCTGATCAACGAACGGGCCCACGCCAATATTCAAAAAGACGGCACCTACTCTGTGGTCCCACGGATGTGGGGCGGCGTGACCAATCCTTCGGAGTTGCGCCGCATCGCCGATGTGGCCGACAAGTACAACGTGCCGATGGTCAAGGTCACCGGCGGCCAGCGCATTGACTTGCTCGGTATCAAGAAGCAGGACTTGCCAGGGGTATGGAAGGACCTGGATATGCCGTCCGGGCATGCCTATGGCAAATCCATCCGCACCGTCAAAACCTGTGTGGGCAGCGAGTTCTGCCGGTTTGGCACGCAGAACTCGACGCAACTGGGCATCGAGCTGGAGCATGACCTGTTCAACATGTGGTCGCCTCACAAGGTCAAGTTGGCGGTCTCCGGGTGCCCACGCAACTGCTCGGAAGCGGGCATCAAGGACGTAGGCATTATCGGTGTCGACTCGGGCTGGGAGATGTACATCGGTGGCAACGGCGGGATCAAGACCGAAGTCGCGGAGTTCTTCGTCAAGGTGAAAACCGCCGAGGAAGTACGCGAATACAACGGCGCATTCCTGCAGCTATACCGCGAAGAAGCCTTCTACCTGGAGCGCACCGTGCACTACCTGCAGCGGGTGGGCATGGAGCATATCAAGAAGGCTGTGCTGGAAGACCCGGCCCGCCGCCAGGCCCTCAATGAGCGTTTGCAGTTCTCGTTGTCATTCGAGCAGGACCCGTGGAAAGAACGCCTGGAACAGCCGCTGCTGAAAAAGGAATTCGACGTGATCCCCGTCAAACAACTGGAGGTCTCGCTATGAACTGGCTGGATATCTGCGCGCTCAATGAAATCAACGCCCTGGGCTCGCGCATCATCAGCGGGCCGAAAGGTGACATTGCGATTTTTCGCACCAGTGACGATGAAGTCTTTGCCCTCGACGACCGCTGCCCACACAAAGGCGGGCCGCTGTCCCAAGGCTTGATCTACGGCAAGCGGGTGGCCTGCCCGCTGCACAACTGGCAGATCGACCTGGCGACTGGCCAAGCCCAGGCCCCGGATATCGGCTGCGCCCACCATCATCAGGCCCGGGTCGAAAACGGCCGGGTGATGCTGGCCCTGCGGGACGCGGGTTGATGAACCGCCAGACCACCGCGTCCACCTGTTGTTATTGCGGGGTGGGCTGCGGCGTGCTGATCGAGCATGACGGCGAACAGATCGTGGGGGTGCAAGGCGACCCCAGCCATCCGGCCAACTTCGGCAAGTTGTGCAGCAAAGGCGCGAGCCTGCACCTGACCGGCGACTTGAGCGCCCGCGCTCTTTACCCGCAATTGCGCTTGGGCAAAGAACTGGCGCGCACCCGCACCGACTGGGACACTGCCCTGGACCACGCGGCCAACGTGTTCGCCGATACCATTGCCGAACACGGGCCCGACAGTGTGGCGTTCTATATCTCCGGGCAACTGCTGACCGAGGACTACTACAGCTTCAACAAGCTGGCCCGCGCATTGGTGGGCACCAATAATATCGACAGCAATTCTCGGCTGTGCATGTCTTCGGCGGTGGTCGGCTACAAGCGCAGCCTGGGCGCCGATGCGCCGCCGTGCAGCTATGAAGACCTGGAAAACAGCGACTGCGTGATGATCGTCGGCAGCAATATGGCCTACGCCCACCCGGTATTGTTCCGACGCCTGGAGCAAGCCAAGGCGCAACGCCCGCAGATGAAAGTGCTGGTGATTGACCCTCGGCGTACCGACACCTGCGACTTGGCCGACCTGCACTTGGCCATCTTGCCGGGAACGGATGTGGCGTTGTTCCACGGGATTTTGCATTTACTGCTGTGGGAAGACTGGATCGACTGTGCGTTTATCCAGGCCCATACCGACGGCCTGGCCGAACTCAAGCGCCTGGTGCATGACTACACGCCACAGATGGTCACGCAGCTGTGCGGCATCAGCGTCGAACAACTGCGCCTGTGCGCGCAGTGGGTCGGCACCTCCAGCAGCTTTTTGTCGCTGTGGTGCATGGGGCTTAACCAATCCACCGCCGGCAGCGCCAAAAACAGCGCGTTGATCAACCTGCATCTAGCCACGGGGACCATTGGCCGGCCGGGCTGCGGGCCGTTTTCCCTGACCGGCCAACCGAACGCCATGGGCGGGCGCGAAACCGGTAGCCTGTCCAACTTGCTGCCGGGCCACCGCGAAGCGGCCAACCCTGAACACCGCGCTGAAGTAGCGGCCTATTGGGGCGTGGAACAACTGCCCGCGACTACGGGCCTTACCGCCATCGAACTGTTTGAACAGGTGCAGGCTGGCAAGATCAAGGCGTTGTGGATCGCCTGTACCAACCCAGCCCAATCGCTGCCCGACCAGAACGCGGTGCGCGCCGCTTTGGCAGCGTGCCCGTTCGTGGTGTTGCAGGAAGCGTTTCGTACCACCGAAACCGCCGCCTATGCCGACCTGCTACTGCCCGCCGCCAGTTGGGGTGAAAAAGACGGCACGGTGACCAACTCCGAGCGGCGTATTTCCCACGTGCGCCGTGCCATCAACCCACCGGGTGAAGCACGCGCGGATTGGGCGATCACGGTGGATTTCGCACAGCGCCTGGAGCGTCGTCTGCGTCCGGGGTTGCCGAGCCTGTTCGCCTTTGAGCAAGCGGCGCAGCTGTTTGATGAATTCAAGTCACTGACCCAAGGTCGTGACCTGGATATGTCCGGCATCAGCCACGCCCTGCTCGACCGGCTCGGCCCGCAGCAGTGGCCCTTTCCCGAGGGTGCGCAAGCGGGTACGTCGCGCCTGTACACCGACGGCATTTTCCCTACTGACACGGGCCGGGCGCGATTTGTCGCCGAGCCTTACCGCGCCGCCAAGGAACAGCGCGATGCGCGATTCCCCCTGACCCTGATCACCGGTCGCCTGCGTGATCAATGGCACGGGATGAGCCGCACCGGCACGGCAGCGCAGCTGTTCGGGCACGTCAGTGAAGCATTGTTGAGCCTGCATCCGGATGAGCTACGCCGCCACCGCTTCAAAGAGGGTGACCTAGTCAGCCTGAAAAGCCGTCGCGGCAGCGTGATCGTCGCCGTCGGCAGCGATGACAGTGTGCGTCCCGGCCAAGCGTTTCTGCCCATGCACTGGGGCGACCGCTTTCTCAAGGGCGGCGTCAATACCCTCACTCAACCGGCGTTCGACCCTTTGTCCAAGCAGCCGGAGCTCAAGCACAGCGGTGTGCGCCTGGAAGCAGTGCAACTGCCGTGGCAGCTGTTTGCGCTGATCGAAGGCGATGTACAGCAGCACTTCGAAGCCTTGCGCCCACTGTGTGAAACCTTTGCCTACGTCAGCCTGAGCCTGGCTGGCCGTGAACGCCCCGCGTTGCTGGTGCGCGCCGCGCATACCGAGGCGCCCGACCTGCAACTCTTGACCCGTATCGACCACCTGCTGGGCCTCAACGACGGCCCGGTAATGGCCTATGACGATCCGCGCCGCTCAATCGGCAAGCGCGTAAAAATCGAGAAAGGTCGCATCACCGCCCTGCGCCTGGCCGGCGAAACCCTGGCCCGTCACTGGCTGCAAAGCCTGTGGCTGGAAGGCCGGGCCGACGAGCAACTGCGGCGCTGGTTACTGGCGCCCTTGAGCGCGCCGCCGGGCGGTACCACGGCCAGCAACAAGATTGTGTGCAACTGCAAGAACGTCAGCGAAAACGCCGTGTGTGCCGGTATCGGCAGCGGCCTGGACCTGAATGGCCTCAAACAGGCCCTGGGCTGCGGCACCCAATGCGGCTCCTGCGTGCCGGAAATCAAACGTCTTTTGGCCAGCAACCCGCAGCCAATCGCCATCAGTGTTTAAGGGGAACAACATGAGCGCAAAAGTGTGGCTGGTAGGCGCAGGACCGGGTGACCCGGAGTTGCTGACCCTGAAAGCGGTCCGGGCTCTGCAGGCAGCGGACGTCGTGCTGATTGATGATCTGGTCAACCCGACAGTACTGGAACACTGCACCAGAGCTCGGGTAATTACCGTCGGCAAGCGCGGGGGATGTCGTTCTACCCCGCAGGATTTTATTCACCGCCTGATGTTGCGTTATGCACGCCAGGGCAAGTGCGTGGTACGCCTTAAAGGCGGTGACCCGTGTATTTTTGGCCGCGGTGGCGAGGAGGCAACCTGGCTGCGCGAGCGTGGAATCGAGGTGGAATTGGTCAATGGCATCACCTCAGGGCTGGCCGGGGCGACCCAGTGTGACATCCCTTTGACCTTGCGCGGGGTGAGCCGTGGAGTGACCTTGGTCACCGCGCATACCCAGGATGACAGTAGCTTGAACTGGCGTGCGCTGGCGGAGGGTGGAACCACGCTGGTGGTGTATATGGGCGTGGCGAAGCTGGAAGAAATCCGCGAACAGCTGCTCAACGGCGGCATGGCTGCGGATATGCCGGTGGCAATGATCGAAAACGCTTCATTGCCCCAGCAACGCGAATGCCGCAGCTCCCTGGCGGCCATGCATGAAGCTGCAAAAGCCTTTGCACTGAAGAGCCCGGCCATCCTGGTGATTGGCCAGGTTGCCGGCGCCGCACAGATGGCTAGCATCACCGCTGCGGCAAGCGCCTGAGGCAAATCGCAGGCGAAAAAAAGCCCGGCCTGAGCCGGGCTTTTCTTTACTCAGTAATTACTGAGCTTGAGCTTCAACCGACGCTTCTACGCGACGGTTAACAGCGCGACCAGCTTCAGTTGCGTTGTCAGCAACTGGGCGGGATTCGCCGTAACCAACAGCAGTTACACGGCTAGGAGCAACGCCGTCTTTAACCAGGACTTGCTTAACAGCGTCAGCACGACGCTGGGACAGCTTCTGGTTGTAAGCGTCTGGACCGACGGAGTCAGTGTGACCAGCAACTTCTACGTTGGTAGCTGGGTACTGAGCCATGAAGTCGGCCAGGTTTTTAACGTCGCCGTAGCTGTTAGGCTTAACAACGGCCTTGTCGAAGTCGAACTTAACGTCCAGCTCAACACGAACAACCTGAGCAACCGGAGCTTCTGGCTCTGGAACTGGCTCTGGAGCTGGTGCTGGGGTAGGAGCTGGAGCAGCTGCGCCAGCGTTACCGCCGAAGTTCACGCCCAGGCCAACCAGTGCGGAGTAGTCCCACTTGCCGTTGTCCAGACCGTAGTCAGCTTCAACACCAGCACGAGCGTACAGGTTGTTGGTGAAGTAGTACTTCACGCCGGTACCGATGGTAGCGAAAGTGGTCTGGTCGCGACCGCTGTGGCCGTCAGCCTGAACGTTGGTACGGCTCTGGTGGCCGAAACCGCCTTCAACGTATGGACGCAGGCTATCAACGCCAGCCTGACCGAAGTGGTACTGAGCAACGAGGCTGCCAGTGTCACCTTTGATCTTCTGGTTGCCAGTGCCGTCGTTCGAACGGGTGTGGTTGGTCTTGTCGTACGACAGATTCAACGACAGATCGTCGGTCAGGAAGTAACCAATGCGAGCGCCTGGGTTGAAGCCGTCTTCGATGTGCTTAACGCTATCGTTGTACTGCTTCTTGTAGAACAGCTCGCCTTCAACTGCGCCTTGGCCTTGTGCCAGAACGCCGAAAGAAGTAGCGGCAATAAGAGAACCAATGGCCAAGCCCAAGGTGTTTTTCAGTTTCATCCGTTAAATCCCCATCTGGTGATTGTAAAGCAGTCCCACAAACCGGGGGACAACTCGGCGACAAGTCTAACAGAACTTGCCTACACGTAAGAGATATTTGCTACGCACTAAGTTTCAGTCTCGCCCGCAAATTTCTCACGTAATTTATCAAGAGCACGCTTGTACCGCATTTTTGTAGCACTCAAACCCATATGCATGATGTCAGCGATTTCCTGAAATTCCAGCTCTGCGACAAATCGAAGCACCAGAATTTCGCGGTCAATCGGGTTCACATGCACCAACCAGCGATCAAGTCCGCCCTTTTCCTCGGGTGCCGGCGCCTTCTCTTCAGACGCCTCCTCAAGGGGGTCCAGACTCAAAGCGTCCATCAAGCGACGCTTTCGCCGTTCCTTCCGATACTGCGTGATGCACTCGTTGTACGTGATGCTGTACAGCCAGGTCTTGAACTTCGATTTGCCCTCGAAGTTCTTCAGGCCGTATAGCACCTTGAGCATCACTTCCTGACAGACATCATCCGCGTCTCTATCGTTCCCCAAATACCTTGAACAAACGTTGAACAGAGTGCGTTGATACCTGCGCATCAATTCTTCGTACGCGCGTGTTACGTGAAACAGCTCCGTGTGCGAGCGCGCGACCAACTCCTCATCAGAGAGCTCACGGGGGTCATAGCGCGTGGACAGCGTTTGGGCTTTATTCAAAACAAGTCGTGCCGACAGTCAGGTCAATGTCCGCTGCAACCCGGTAACCCGGGTTTGCGGCGGCGTACATTAGCAGGATTTGCCGGATTAGCGGCTACTGACCTGCTGCTCCAGGAGAATCCGGTTCGACAGCGACACCAGTTCCCCGTCATCGGTCAGCACGGTCGTCTTGACTGTGCCGATCTCCTCGATTTGCCCTTCGACCTCGCCCACACGCACCTGTTGCCCAACTTGATACAGCTCACGCACATAGATTCCCGCAAGAATCTGACCGGCAATTTCCCGGCTTCCCAACCCCATGGCCAGCGCAACTGCCAGACCAACGGTAATCAAAACAATCACAATAACGTGGTTGAGCAGGTCAGTCTTGACCTCCAACTGGCTGATCGCGACGGAAATACTGATGATGATCACCAGCCCCTGTGCGATTCGCCCCAGGCCTGCCGCGTAGTCCAACCCCACGCCTTCGGCGGCCCCGCGCACCAGCCCGTTGGCCAGTTGCGCGAGTAAAACCCCCACCAGCAGCACCAGCGCGCCGCCGAAAACTTTCGGCAAATACAGTGCCAGCATGTCGAGCGTAGCTGAAACTCGCTCAAGTCCAAGGGACTGCGCTGCAGAAACCAGAAAAATAAGTAGAACAAACCAATAGACGATCTTGCCGATCAGGGTCGAAATCGGTACTTGCAACCCCGCGCGGCCGAGCAATTTGGTCAGGCCAGTGCCCGCCATCAGGCGATCGAGCCCCAGTTTGGCGAGCAGTTTGGACAGCAGGGTATCGAGCAGCTTGGCCACGACAAAACCCAGCAATACCAGGACCAGGGCACCAAACAGGTTGGGAATGAAATTCGCCACCTTGGTCCACAATGCGGTCATCGCGGTGACCAGGCTCTGGGTCCAGAGATCAAGTTCCATATTCAATCAGCCTTATCAGCAGTGCTAGCAAGAGGTTTACGACGGGAAACCGGTGATACATGGGCCGAACCATTGTTCAGGGCCATCATCAACGCTGGTAACCAACGCCCGAGCAGACCGAACAGGTCACCCGCCCCTACCTGACGGTTGGCGGTTTTCAGTACGCGGCCCAGGCAGGCATCGTCATCACGGTTGGATGGCGAAGCATTGAGCATGTCACGCAAAGACTGTTCGAACGGATCGTGCATAGAGACCTCTCGCAAGTGATTTAAAAGACGAGGGTAAAATTCATCGGGTCACATCGGCCCTTTCTTACGTTCAGGTCATATTCAGGTCAAACCCAGCGCAATCGCCGAAACAGCCACCATTGCCCCAGTGCCACAGACACCATCAACAGGCACGCAATCATGAATCCATAAGGGCTGGCAGAGAACGGAATGCCGCCCACATTGATACCGAGCAAACCGGTAAGAAAACTCATCGGCAAGAAGATCCCGGTGATGATCCCGAAGCGGTACATGGTGCGGTTCATGCGCAGGCTCAAGCGCCGGTCTTCAGCCTCCAGCACAAGCCCCACGCGCTCTCTGGCCAATTCCAGCTCTTCCAGGTAACGGGTCAGGCTGTTGTGCAGTTCGTTCCAATAGTCGGCATCGTCGTCGCAGAACCACGCCAATTTGATTCGTGTCAGCTGGGCGAAAATATCCCGCTGTGGGGCCAAGAAGCGCTTGAGTCCGGCGGCTCTTCGACGGATCTGCAGAACGCTGCCGTGCTCCGGGGTATACCGTTCGTCGGCATCGAGTTTTTCTTCCTCGGAATCGACGATTTCAGACAAGCCAGCGACCAGATCCTGCACTTTGTTGGTCAGGTACTGAGCCATATAAAGGATGAGTTCAGACGCCGTCTTGGGGCCTTTGCCGTCTGCCAGTTGCACCAGCAACTCATCGGTAGCGCGCAAGGGGCGCAAACGCAGGGAAATCACTCGGTTGGCGGCGGCGAAGATGCGCACCGACACCATATCTTCCGGCTCCGCGCCTGGGTTGAGATTGATCCCGCGCAGAAACAACAGCAATTCGGCGTCCGGCAGCGGCAACAGGCGTGGACGGGTGTTTTCCTCCAGCAGCAAGTCACAGGCAAACTCGCTCAGGCCGCTGGATTTACGCAGCCAGGTCTGGGTTTGAGGATGGCTGCGACCCCAGTGCAGCCACAGGCTTTCCTGGGGCTGCAACTGCAAATCGTCGAGCTCAGTCCGGGCAATCGAACGCGCACCGCCTTTACCGTCCAGCACCAGGGCATGCACCAGCCCCCATTGCGCGTTTTCTTCTTCGAACATCCTCACCCCGATCGGTTGCGGCAGTTTATTCAGGCATTTTCAGCGGGCTGGGTGACACGATCACCCCGTTGTTATCGGCATAAATGTACTGACCGGGGCGGAACGTCACGCCTGCGAATGTCACCGGCACGTTCAGGTCGCCAAGGCCGCGCTTGTCGGTTTTTTTCGGATGAGAGGCCAGGGCCTGCACACCCAGGTCGGTCTGGGCGATGACGTCTACGTCACGGATGCACCCGTAGATCACCAGCCCTTCCCAACCATTTTTCGCGGCTTTCTCGGCAATCATGTCACCCAGCAACGCGCAGCGCAGCGAACCACCACCGTCGACCACCAGCACTTTACCAGCGCCCGGCAGGTCAGCCTGCGCCTTGACCAGCGAGTTATCCTCGAAGCATTTGAGGGTGACTATCTCGCCACCAAAGCAGTCTCGGCCACCGAAGTTGCTGAACATCGGCTCCACTACCTGCACCAGCTCCGGGTAGGCGTCACACAGGTCGGGGGTCACGTAATGGTTCATCGAGAAACTCCTGTCATCAAAGAAGAGGTCGAACATCCACGGTGTACATCAAGAAAACGCCCCGCGACAGGCATTCTTTAAGCGCCTGCGAGTGGGCGGCGGCCATGATCAAACCACGATCAGCGCAACGCAATACACGTTACGCGACTGAATATGACCAGAAGCGCGTGGCGCGTCATATCTTAGCCGCAACCATTCAAGAGTGAAACGCCCTTGGTAGAGCGTTTCGTCAAACCGCTGCGGACACCTCGGGTTGCGTACCCAACAAGGGTGTCAGCGGGTCGTTCAACCAACGCTCGACCAAAGGCCACACTTGGGCCTGGGCCGCTTTGCTGACCAGCATCTGCACATGGCCGAAATCCTCGCTGAAACCTTGCTGACGTCCCAGGCACAGGTACTGGCGATGCTCGCTGCCCACTTGCTCGAAGAGCTTGCGGCAGGCCCAGTCCGGGTCTTGCCGGTCGCCCGCTGCGCTCACCGCCAACAGCGGCACATCGACCTGCGCCAAGCCTTTCCACCAATCATGCTCGGCATCGCCAAACCGGCCGAACAGGCCGTTCCAACGCATCGCTTCGATCATCACGCCAGCCGGTTCGTCCTCCGGCCCACGCTTGAAGCGTGGGCCGGACAGATGGGCAAGGCGCTTGAGAATAAAGCGACCACTCCACTCCACCGGTGGAATTTTCAACGGCCAGTGGGTGCGACTGACCTGGCAGCCGAACAACGCCACCGAGGCCACCCCTGATGCATCCAAGTGCCGCCCACCCAAGGCCGCAGCCAGGGTAGTGGCACCGAGGGAATGCCCGATCCAGTGCGGAATCTGCCCGCTTTGCTCACACACAAACGCCCCCACGGCCGGCAAATCGTAGCGCGCGTAATCGGCGACACGGTTTCTGGCGTAGTCGTGATTGCGTTTGGACAAACCATGGCCGCGCATTTCCGGGATCCACACATCAAATCCGCGACGCGCCAGGTAAGCCCCCAGGCCGATACCTTTGGGCGAATACCAGAAACGCCGATTGGAAAAACTGCCATGCAACAAAATAATCGGCGTGCCCCGGTTTTCCGGGACATCGGCCAGGCCCAAACGGGTAACCGCCAGCTCGACGGTGCCGTCCGGGCTGTTACCGGGTTTGAGCCGGTAGACGTCTTCACTCAGGTCGCCGCGACGTTCAGCACTGATCAGGGCGACAGGAAACAGATGGCTGCTGCTTTGCATAATGCTCTTGCACAAAAAAGGGCGGCGTCCGCAAGGATTCCCGCCCTGTACAGATAAGAATGCCGGTCACCCGCAACGAGTGACCGGCACTTTTGACCTTACGCCCTTAGGCGGACGCTTGGCCTTCAGCCAGGAAGAACCAGGTTTCCAGCACGGAATCGGGGTTCAGCGAGACGCTCTCGATCCCCTGCTCCATCAGCCATTTGGCCAGGTCAGGGTGGTCCGAAGGGCCTTGGCCGCAGATACCGATGTACTTGCCAGCCTTGTTACAAGCCTGGATGGCGTTGGCCAGCAGCTTCTTGACCGCTGGGTTACGCTCGTCGAACAGGTGGGCGATGATCCCCGAATCGCGGTCCAGGCCCAAGGTCAACTGGGTCAGGTCGTTGGAGCCGATGGAGAAACCGTCGAAGAACTCCAGGAACTCTTCAGCCAGGATGGCATTCGACGGCAATTCGCACATCATGATCACGCGCAGGCCGTTCTCGCCGCGGGTCAGACCGTTTTCTGCCAGCAGGTCCACGACCTGGCTCGCTTCGCCCAGGGTGCGCACGAACGGCACCATGATCTCGACGTTGGTCAGGCCCATCTCGTTGCGCACACGCTTGAGCGCACGGCATTCGAGCTCGAAGCAGTCACGGAAGGCTTCGCTGATGTAACGCGAGGCGCCGCGGAAACCCAGCATCGGGTTTTCTTCTTCCGGTTCGTAGAGCTTGCCGCCGATCAGGTTCGCGTATTCATTGGACTTGAAGTCCGACAGGCGCACGATGACCTTTTTCGGGTAGAACGCCGCAGCCAGGGTGCTGATGCCTTCGACCAGTTTCTCGACGTAGAAACCTACCGGGTCGTTGTAGCCAGCAATGCGCTTGTCGACGCTTTCCTTGATGTCCAGCGGCAGCCCGTCATAGTTCAGCAGTGCCTTGGGGTGCACGCCGATCATGCGGTTGATGATGAATTCCAGGCGGGCCAGGCCCACGCCGGCGTTCGGCAACTGCGCAAAATCAAAGGCGCGGTCCGGGTTGCCGACGTTCATCATGATCTTGAACGGCAGGTCGGGCATGGCGTCGATGGAGTTTTGCTTGATATCGAAGCCCAGCTCACCTTCGAAGATAAAGCCGGTATCGCCTTCGGCGCAGGAAACGGTCACGCCCTGGCCATCCTTGAGCAGTTGGGTGGCGTTGCCGCAACCCACGACTGCCGGAATCCCCAGCTCACGGGCAATGATCGCCGCGTGGCAGGTACGCCCGCCACGGTTGGTGACAATGGCACTGGCGCGCTTCATCACCGGTTCCCAATCCGGGTCGGTCATGTCGGAAACCAGTACGTCACCCGGCTGGACCTTGTCCATCTCGGACACGTCCTTGATGATCCGCACCTTGCCTGCGCCAATGCGTTGGCCAATGGCACGGCCTTCTACCAGCACGGTGCCGGTTTCTTTGAGCAGGTAGCGCTCCATGACGTTGGCCGAAGTGCGGCTCTTCACGGTTTCCGGGCGAGCCTGCACGATGTACAGCTTGCCGTCGTCACCGTCCTTGGCCCACTCGATGTCCATCGGGCACTTGTAGTGCTTTTCGATGATCATCGCCTGCTTGGCCAACTCGCTGACTTCAGCGTCGGTCAGGCAGAAACGTGCGCGCTCGGCCTTGTCGACTTCAACGGTTTTGACCGAGCGACCGGCCTTGGCCTCGTCGCCGTAGATCATCTTGATGGCCTTGCTGCCCAGGTTACGGCGCAGGATGGCCGGGCGGCCCGCTTCGAGGGTGCCCTTGTGTACGTAGAATTCGTCGGGGTTGACCGCGCCTTGTACGACGGTTTCGCCCAGGCCGTAGGCGCCGGTGATAAACACCACGTCACGGAAACCGGATTCGGTATCCAGGGTGAACATCACGCCGGCAGTGCCGGTTTCCGAACGCACCATGCGCTGCACGCCGGCAGACAGGGCCACCAGCTTGTGGTCGAAACCCTGGTGTACGCGGTAGGAAATCGCACGGTCGTTAAAGAGGGAGGCAAACACTTCCTTGGCCGCGCGGATCACGTTTTCGACGCCGCGAATGTTGAGGAAGGTTTCCTGCTGGCCGGCAAAGGAGGCGTCCGGCAAGTCTTCGGCGGTGGCCGAGGAACGCACGGCGACGGCCATGTCCGGGTTACCGGCCGACAGGGTAGCGAAGGCGGTGCGAATTTCTTCGTTGAGCTTCTCGGGGAACTCGGCTTCCATGATCCACTGGCGGATCTGGGCGCCGGTCTTGGCCAGAGCGTTGACGTCATCGACGTCCAGGGCGTCCAGCGCGGCGTGGATCTGGGCGTTGAGGCCGCTCAGCTCGAGGAAGTCGCGGTAAGCCTGGGCCGTGGTGGCGAAACCACCGGGCACCGAGACACCAGCGCCTGCAAGATTACTGATCATCTCGCCGAGGGATGCGTTCTTGCCCCCCACATGCTCTACATCATGGACGCCGAGCTTATCGAGGGAAACTACGTACTCTACCAAGGTGATCTCTCCACTTTCTGTGTTGGAAAAGCTCAGGACGCGGGTTGCTCAGTAGGAGCTAACGCCAGCGCTTGTGGCCTGGACCTGGAAAATAAGTGAGAATGCGGCCCACTGCGGGACGGCAAAATCGCGCCTATCATATCCAAGATTCGCCATCAGCTTAAGGCCCAGGGCTCAAATGAAACGATCTGCTTTCTTTATTTCCGACGGCACCGGCATCACAGCCGAAACATTGGGCCAGAGCCTGCTCGCGCAGTTCGAAAACATTACCTTCGCCAAATTCACCCGGCCTTATATAGACAGCGTGGATAAAGCGCGGGCCATGGTACAACAAATCAATCTGGCGGCTGAAAAAGACGGTTTTCGCCCGATCATTTTCGACACCATCGTCAATCAAGACATTCGTGAGATTCTCGCAACGTCGAATGGTTTCATGATCGACATTTTCTCTACCTTCCTGGCGCCGCTGGAACAGGAGTTGAGTGAACATTCGTCCTATTCCGTCGGAAAGTCCCATTCCATCGGGCATAACTCCAACTATATGGAGCGTATCGAGGCGGTGAACTTCGCCCTCGACAACGACGACGGTGCCCGCACCCACTACTACGACAAGGCCGACCTGATCCTGGTGGGCGTGTCGCGTTGCGGCAAGACCCCTACCTGCCTGTACATGGCCATGCAATTCGGTATTCGTGCGGCCAACTACCCGCTGACCGAAGACGACATGGAGCACCTGACCCTGCCCACCGCCTTGCGCGCGCATTCACACAAGCTGTTCGGCCTGACCATCGACCCGGACCGGCTGACCGCCATCCGCAACGAACGCAAGCCCAACAGCCGCTACTCCAGCTATGCCCAGTGCGAATTTGAAGTGCGTGAAGTAGAAAATCTGTTTCGCCGGGAGAATATTGCGCACATCAATTCCACGCATTTTTCGGTGGAAGAGATTTCGGCGAAGATTCTGGTGGAGAAGGGTGTGGAGCGGCGCTTCAAGTGATCTGATCGTTCCCACGCTCTGCGTGGGAACGCCGCCTGGGACGCTCCGCGTCCCGCAATAGCGACGCGGAGCGTCGCAAGATGGATTCCCACGCAGAGCGTGGGAACGAGCAATAACGCGGTCTCACAGATGAAACCGTCCGCCCCCCTGCCCCAACGCCGTCGCCAGCGCATCAAACCCCTCGCGCAATAACTGATCATCACCCGACGTGTTGCAGATACTCGCCCGAATAAACTGCGGCACCGCCGTCTGCCCCACGGCAAACGCCTCGGCGGTGGCGATCAGGTAATTGTTCTGCTTGAGCTCCGCCTCGATTTCCGAGGCGCGCCAGGGCTCCGGTACTTCGATCCAGAAGTGCGGGCTATTGGGGTGGGTGCGATACGCCAGGCCGGTCAATAAATCTTCGACCAGCGTCTTGCGACGGCTGATCTCGTTGATCTGCTGACGCAACAAATATTCCGCCGTGCCGTTTTCAATCCACTGGGTCGCCAGTTCCAGGGTCACAGGTGTGGCCATCCAGCAGGTCGAACGTAGCGCCGCCGAGATGCGGCTGACCAGCGCCGGCGGCGCATGCACGTAGCCCACCCGCAAACCGGCCGATACCGCCTTGCTCAGGCTGCTGATCAAGATCGTACGCTCAGGCGCGAAATAGCTGAGGGGCGGCGGACGGTCCTCCACCAGCACACCGTGGGCTTCGTCCTCCAGAATCAGCAGGTTATGTTCGCGACACACCCTGGCCAAGGCTTCGCGGCGCGCCACCGACAACACAGCGGTGGTCGGATTCTGGATAGTCGGCGTGCAGTACAACGCCGAAATACGGTGATTGCGACAGACCTCATCCAGCGCCGTGGGCAGTACGCCTTCCTCATCCATCTCCAGGCCGATCAGCCGCACCCCCAACATGCGTGCGGCGGTAATCAGCCCGGGATAAGTCAACTGCTCGGTGACCACCGTATCGCCAGCACGCAGCAACGCCATCATGGCGCACAGCAAGCCGTGCTGGCCGCCGTTGACGCAGATGACCTGCTCGGGAATCGGATGAAACTCGCGCTGTACCAGCCATTGCGCGCCCGCTTCACGGTAACGCGGCAGGCCGGCGTCGGGGGTGTAGGCGCTGATGTCCTGGAGGAACTTGGCGTTGGTCGACAGGGTTTGAAAGCTCTGGGCGAGAAACACCGTCTCTTGCCCGGGAATGTGCATATTGCGGCTCATGTCGAAGTACTGGCGCGGCTCCTCGCTGAAATTACGAAAGCCCTCATCACGCTGGCGCTCCATCCCACGCTTGCGCACGAAGGTGCCGTCACCTACCCGTGCAACCACTAGGCCCAGGCGTTCCAGTTCACCGTAGGCCCGGCTGATGGTGCCGATGGTCACGCCTAAATTGTCGGAAAGCACCCGATGGGGCGGCAGTTTTCGTCCCGGTTCAATCAAGCCTTCGAGGATGCCCCGTTCCATCACATCAGACAGGCGCTTGTACTTCACGCCCTGCCCGTTGGACAGGCCCTCACGCATAATTGACACCATGTCAATATTTGTTTTGACAGCCATCTTTCGCCCTAATAGTGTGCTTTTACGGGTTCAATCGCCGATAAACATAACTCATTACAAGTTCAATATAGAGTTCAATTTCGGCCCAGGGAAGCAATAAACGATGCCAATGTCCGCCGTTCTCGAAAACACTGCAAAAACAAAAACGCAAAAACAGTGGCTCGCCGGGCTGGTGACCAGCGTGATGTTCCTTATCGTGTGCCTGAGTTGGGGCACTACGTGGCTGGGCATCAAGATCGCCGTCGAGAGCGTGCCGCCGCTGACATCTGCCGGCCTGCGCTTTCTCATCGCGTTTCCGCTGTTCCTGTGTTTTGCCATGGTGCGCCGTGAGCCGATCCTGTTTCCCCGGGAAAGCCGCTGGTTCTTCGTATTCGTGACCCTGTCCTACTTCAGCGTTCCCTACTATTTGCTCAATTACGGCGAAATGCATGTGTCGTCGGGCCTCACGGCCCTGCTGTTCAGCTGCATGCCAGTGTTCATCCTGATCTTCTCCGCGCTGTTCCTGCGCGAGCGCATCTATTTCTCCCAGGTGGTCGGCATCGGCATTGGTTTCGGCAGCCTTTACATGATCATCAAGAGCCAGGGCCTGCACCTGGACCACGCCGAGTTCTTCGGGGTACTGGCCATTCTGAGCGCCGCGATCATGCACGCCTTGTGCTATGTCATTACCAAACAAAAAGGCAGCGCCATCAGCGTCATCACCTACAACACCCTGCCCATCGGCATTGCCGGGCTGATGCTGTTCCTGGCCGGCCTGTGGTTTGAAACACCGACGTTCGACGACATCACCCTGCGCTCCTGGAGCGCGCTGTTCTACCTGGGGCTAGTGGCCTCGGTGGGTGGGTTCATTGTGTATTTCATGCTGCTCAAGCGCCTGAGCCCGATCATCCTGTCGTTCGTCTTCATCATCTTCCCGGTGTTCGCGGTCATCATCGGAGCCTGGTACGAAGGCGTGGAAATTTCCCGCGACCTGATGCTGTACTCGGCGATCCTGCTGGCCGGCTTTGCGATTACCAAGTTGCCGATCGAAAAACTCATGGCCAAGAAAAAGTGACCCTCAACCAACGCGAGAGAAACATGGACGTCCTCCGCCCCACCGCCCTGGAACAGATCTACGCCCACGCCAGCCGCAGCTACCCCGAGGAGTGCTGTGGTTTCGTCTTCGCCGACGGCAGCGTGTACCTGGGCAGCAATATCCAGAATGAGCTGCACCGCAAGAACCCCGAGATGTACCCACGCAGCGCGGCCAATGGCTACACCTTTTCGGTGGCCGACACCTTGCTGATGAACAAGGCGTTTCGCAGTGACAACCCGGTGGTGGTGATCTACCACTCACACCCGGATGTCGGCGCCTATTTCAGTGACGAAGACCAGGACAAGGCACTGTTTCTGGGCGAGCCGATCTTCCCCGTCAGCTATTTGGTGGTGGATGTCCGCCAGGGCCAGGCCCTGGGCTCCAAGCTGTTTGCCTGGGATGGCAAGCATTTCTCCCTTCAACCTTTCAACGACCTGCACACGGAGTTGTCCATGAACGCTGTCTCTTTCCCCGACATTCTGGTTCGCGTGGCCAAGCTGCCGGAATCGACCCTTGAGGGGGCCGGATCGACATTGCGCGAAGTCATTGAAAATCTCTGCACCCATCACCCCCAATTGCGTCAGCACCTGTTCCATGAAAAGAACAACCAGCTCAAGGAACACTTCCTGTTTACCGCCGAGGAGGCGCTGATCGAAGCCGATGAAGCCCTGCCGCCGAAATCCCGGATCGAAGTGTTGCTCGCCACCTCAGGTGGCATGGACATCGATACGCTGAGCAACGAAGAAGTGCAGCGCTACGTGCGCCACATCACCCTGCCGGGCGTGGGCCGCGAAGGCCAATTGAACCTGAAGAAAGCCAAGGTGCTGGTCATCGGTACCGGCGGGCTGGGCTCGCCCATCAGCCTGTACCTGGCCGCGGCCGGCATCGGCACCCTGGGGCTGGTGGACTTTGATGTGGTGGAAAGCAGCAACCTGCAACGCCAGATTGTGCATGGCAACAGCACCCTGGGCATGCCCAAGGTCGAGTCCGCCAAGCAGCGCCTGCTGGACCTCAATCCGCATATCCAGATCAACGCGTACAACACCGCGCTCAACAGCGACAACGCCCTGGAACTGGTGGGCGCCTATGACCTGGTGATCGACGGAACCGACAATTTCGACACCCGCTACCTGGTCAACGACGCCTGTGTGCAGTTGGGCAAACCTTTGGTGTACGGCGCTATCTACCGTTTCGACGGGCAGATCAGCGTGCTCAACTATAAAGGTGGGCCGTGCTATCGCTGCCTGTTCCCCAAGGCCCCACCCGCAGAGTTGGCACCCAATTGCAGCGCGGGCGGTGTGATCGGCGTGTTGCCGGGCGTGGTCGGTATGATCCAGGCAACCGAGGCAATCAAATTGCTGATCGGCATTGGCGAACCCCTGTCCGGCCGTTTGATGCGCTTTGACGCACTGGCGATGAAGTTCAGCGAGATCCGCTTCAAGCGCCGCGCTGATTGCCCCTGCTGCTCGGACCTGCGCCATAGCGAAACCGTCGCGCCGGCCACCTGCGCCGATGCCGTACCGAGCCTGCCCTCCCTGGCCGCGGAACGCTATATCAAGCCCCAGGTGCTCAAGCAAGTGCTTGAACACCCCAGCAGCGCCGATGTATTGCTCGACGTGCGTGACGCCAGCGAACTGGAAGTGTGCAAATTACCGGGCGTGGTGCATATCCCGTTGGCAGAGCTGGACGGGCAACTCGCCAGCCTGAGCCGCGACAACACCCACTACCTGATCTGCTACGCAGGCGCCCGTGCCGAGCAAGCCGCCAGCACCCTGTTGGCGGCTGGCTTTGCCAACACCAAAGTCCTCCAGGGTGGCATGAAACATTGGGTTCGCGACGTCGAACCTGACATGCCGTTGTACTGAAAGTGGGGACGTGCTGATGCTGCATAACTCCATTCTCGACGTCATCGGCCAAACGCCGATCGTGCGTCTGGCCCAGTTTTCCGAAGACCTCGGCATCGAGGTCTACGCCAAGCTGGAGTCCCTCAACCCCGGCGGCAGCCACAAGGCGCGCATCGCCCTGGGCATGATCCTGGATGCCGAGCGCCGCGGCGTGCTGATCCGTGATTCCGGGCAGACCATCATCGAACCCAGTGGCGGCAACACCGGCATTGGCCTGGCGATGGCCGGCAATGTGCTGGGCTACAAAGTAGTGCTGGTGATCCCTGACAACTACAGCCCGGAAAAACAGAAACTGCTGCGTCTGTATGGCGCCAGGGTAGTGCTGTCCGACAGTCGCCTGGGCAATAACTCCCACGGCGAAAAGTGCATGGAGCTGCAGTTGGAGAACCCCAACTATGTGATGCTCAACCAGCAACGCAATGGCGCCAACCCCCAAACCCACCGCGACACCACCGCCCCGGAAATCCTTCGCGCCTTCGGTGAACAGCGCGTGGACTACTTCGTCAGCGGCATTGGCACCGGTGGACACATCACCGGTATCGGCGAAACCCTCAAGGCCGCCTGGCCGGCGCTGCGGGTGATGGGTGTAGAACCGGAAGAGTGCGACCTGCTCAAAGACCAACACGCAGCGCACGGGATCCAGGGCCTGTCGATTGGCCTGATCCCCAGCATCCTCAACCTGGACGTGATCGACGGCATGCTCAAGGTGTCGCACGCCGATTGCCTGGACATGATCAAACGCATCATGCGCACCGATGCCATCAGCCTCGGGCTGTCTTCGGCCGCCAACATGGTTGCCATCGCCCAACTCGCCCCCGAACTGCCGCCTGAAACGGTGGTGTTGACCATGGTCTACGACAATGCCGACAGCTACCTGCCCAGTTTCGAATAACGGGGCTTCCAACCATTCAATGTACGGGGGTGTCTCCATGGGGGGCTTTATCGACATGCAACAGCTGCACGATGAGTTGCTCACCCACCTCATCACCACCCTGACGCCCAGACAGATGAAGCAGCTGGAGCCGCACCTGGCACCGTTGATCCAGACCGCCGCCCAGGCGGTGGCCGAGGACCTGATTGCCTATGCCTATCGCGACCCCGCGTCCCGTGGGCGCGGTGAGTTGATCCTGGAATCCTACGCCTCGTTCAAGGCCGTGCTGTTCTACCGCCTTGCGCACCTGGTGTGGCATTTCCAGGCCGCTGACCACGGCGATTTTTCGCGCATGGCCCTCAAACTGAGTAACCAGGGCAAGATTCTCTCCGGCGCCGAGATTCACCCGGCAGCGCGCATCGGCCGGCGCTTTGTGCTGGACCATGGCTACGGCACGGTCATCGGCGAGACCTGCGTGATCGGCAACGACTGCTACATCCTCTGCGGCGTGACCCTGGGTGCGCGCGGTATTGCCAACAACCCGGACGGCAAACGCCACCCGCGCCTGGGCAACAACGTCGAAGTCGGCGCCGGCGCCCGGGTGCTGGGCTATGTTTCGATCGGCGATAACGTGTTTATCAGCCCCTCCTGCGTGATTACCCAGGACGTGCCGGCAGGCACCAAGGTCAAGGTGGTCAACCAGATCCAACTGCAGAAAAACGATGAATCGGACCACAGCAACTACCTCGGCGCCTTTGCCCTGGATGAGCGCTTGCACGTGGTGGGCGAAGTGAGTGCCGGCCACAAGGTCACCGTGCTGGACGCCGACTTTCATCCGCTGCAAGGGCTGATGCTCGAACCCACGGTGAAAGAGCGGCACCACCTGCAGTTTCGCCTGCGTCGCCTCGACAACGACGAGCAACTGCCACGCCTGCCGCTGAACCTGAAGGTGTGCGGGCCGGAATTTGAAATCACCCTGCTCTCTCCCCCTGGCTTGAGCGCACTGGTGCGCCACCTCTTGCAAGCCACCCCATTGATCGTCGGAGGTTGAACATGTCCGTGCATACCATGGAAACCCTGGCGCTGTTTGACAGCGCGCCCTACCAGAACGCCTTCAGCGCCCGGGTGATTGCCGTCAGCGAACAAGGTATCGCCCTGGAGCACACCCTGTTCTACCCCACCGGCGGTGGGCAACCAGGCGATACCGGCCACTTCACCCTGGCCGATGGCACACGGGTCGAGGTGACAGGCACCGTGCGCGATCCGGTGTTGCGCTCGATCATCTGGCACCAGGTGGATCACTGCCCCGAACAGTTGGCCGCTGGCGTCCAGGTCGACGCCGGGCTGGATTGGGAGCGGCGCTACCAGCACATGAAGATGCACACTTGCCTGCACTTGCTGTGCTCCCTCATCGACGCGCCCGTGACCGGTTGCAGCATCAGTGCGGATAAAGGCCGACTGGATTTCGACCTGCCGGAGATGACCCTGGACAAAGACGGCCTCACCCGTGACCTCAACGCCCTGATCGAGCAGGCCCACGCGGTGAAAACGCTGTCGATGCCTGCCACCGAGTACGCGACCCTGCTGCAGATCACCCGCACTCAGGCGGTTGCGCCGCCGGTGGTCTCCGGTTCGGTACGGGTGATTGAAATCCCCGGCATCGATATCCAGCCCTGCGGCGGTACCCATGTGCTCAATACCGAGGAAATCGGTCGGGTGTTCTGCGAGAAGATCGAGAAAAAGAGCAAGCACAACCGCCGGGTGATACTGCGGTTTGGACACGCTTGAGCCTGCGTCATTGCCTCTGTAGGAGCGAGCTTGCTCGCGAAAAACCCATAGGCGCCGCGCTTACTCAGGAAGCACGCGGCATCGTTGACGTTTTTCGCGAGCAAGCTCGCTCCTACAGTGACTGTGCTGTTTTTCAGATAGTGAGCAGGTCCATGAAACGGTTGACTGGAGTAGCCTCAAGCCGTGCCTGATCCTTGCACAACGCAAAGATTTCGGCGCTGCGTTGCGCGGTGAACCGCGTGGCCAGGTTGGCCTTGAACTTGTCTTCCAGCAGTGGAATGCCGTCCACCCGACGGCGGCGATGGCCAATCGGGTACTCCACCACCACCTGCTCGGTGCAGGTGCCATCCGTGAAAAACACCTGCACCGCATTGGCAATGGAGCGCTTGTCGGCCTCCAGGTATTCGCGGCTGTAGCGCGGGTCTTCGACGATGACCATCTTGTCGCGCAGCTGATCAATGATCGGGTGGGCCGCGTGGAAATCATCTTCATACTGCTCGGCCACCAGATTGCCGAACGCCAAGGGCACGGCGGTCATGTATTGCAGGCAGTGGTCGCGATCAGCGGCGTTGGCCAATGGGCCGACCTTGGAAATAATGCGAATCGCCGACTCGTGGGTAGTGATCACGATGCGGTCGATTTCATGCAGGCGATGCTTGACCTGCGGGTGCAGGGCGACTGCCGCTTCACAGGCGGTTTGCGCGTGAAACTCGGCCGGAAAGCTGATCTTGAACAGCACGTTTTCCATCACATAGGTGCCGTA
The DNA here is from genome assembly GCF_012985385.1 of Pseudomonas sp. WS 5503. Taxonomy (NCBI): domain Bacteria; kingdom Pseudomonadati; phylum Pseudomonadota; class Gammaproteobacteria; order Pseudomonadales; family Pseudomonadaceae; genus Pseudomonas; species Pseudomonas sp. WS 5503. The sequence continues at coordinate 53,955 of NZ_JAAQWI010000004.1, read as the reverse complement.
GGCTTGGGGCAGGCTGAAAGCTCGCTTGTCCTCGGGCTTGAGCGCCAGGTCCTTGTTGGTGTGGCTGAACAGCACGTCATAGAAGCCCCACTGCGGCGCACTCAACACGCCGGGGATGCCCATTTCGCCACGCAGGGCGATGTCTGCCAGGCGCACGCCGCGGCTCGACGCATCGCCCGCCGCCCAGGATTTGCGCGAGCCGGCATTCGGTGCATGACGATAGGTGCGCAGCGCCTGGCCATCGACAAAAGCGTGGGACAACGCCGATAGCAACTGCTCGCGGTTGGCGCCCATCAGCTTGGCGGTGACCGCCGTGGTAGCGACTTTCACCAGCAACACATGGTCGAGGCCTACCCGGTTGAAGGAGTTTTCCAAGGCAATCACGCCTTGGATTTCGTGAGCCATGATCATCGCTTCCAGCACTGCACGCACGGTCAGCGGCGCGTCGCCATTGGCCAGGCGCTTTTGCGACAGGTGATCGGCCACGGCGAGGATGCCGCCAAGATTGTCTGAAGGGTGGCCCCATTCGGCGGCAAGCCAGGTGTCGTTGTAGTCGAGCCAGCGCACGATGCAACCGATATCCCAGGCGGCCTTGACCGGGTCCAGGCGAAACGAAGTGCCCGGCACCCGTGCACCGAACGGCACCACGGTACCCTCGACCATCGGCCCCAGGTGCTTGGTGCACTCGGGGAAGCGCAGGGCCAGCAGGCCACAGCCGAGGGTGTCCATCAGGCAGTTGCGGGCGGTGTCCAGGGCGTCCTGGGAGTCGATTCGGTAGTTGAGGACGTAGTCGGCGATGCCCTGCAAAACCGGGTCGTAGTCGGGGCGGTTGTTCTGGTCGACGTTGGCGCTCATGGCAGTTCTCCTAAAAGGTGGGGTTGTTCCTCAAGGTCAAGGTTGATTTGATCGTTCCCACGCTCCGCGTGGGAATGCATCCCGTGACGCTCTGCGTCACAGCAGGACGCAGAGCGTCCCAGGCAGCGTTCCCAAGCGGAGCGTGGGAACGATCAAGCTAAAAGGCGTCGCCGGGGATGCGCACGTAGCCTTCCATCAACACCCGCGCACTGCGGCTCATAATGGCTTTTTTCACCACCCATTCACCGTCCACCTGGCTGGCCTCGGCCCCCACACGCAAGGTGCCGGACGGGTGCCCGAAGCGCACGGCATTGCGCTCTACGCCGCCCGCCGCCAGGTTGACCAAGGTGCCGGAAATCGCCGCGGCGGTGCCAATCGCCACCGCCGCGGTGCCCATCATCGCGTGGTGCAGTTTGCCCATCGACAAGGCGCGCACCAGCAGGTCCACATCGCCGGCCTGGATCGCCTTGCCGCTGGAGGCCACGTAATCGGCAGGTTTGGCCACGAATGCCACCTTGGGCGTGTGCTGGCGCTGGGCGGCTTCGTCCAGGTGTTGGATCAGGCCCATGCGCAACGCGCCATACGCCCGCACGGTCTCGAACATCGCCAGGGCCTTGGGGTCGCTGTTGATCGCGCCTTGCAGCTCGGTACCGGTGTAGCCCAGGTCTTGGGCGTTGATGAAAATCGTCGGGATACCGGCGTTGATCAACGTGGCCTTGAAGGTACCGACGCCGGGTACCTCCAGGTCGTCGACGAGGTTACCGGTGGGGAACATCGAACCACCACCGCCCTCTTCTTCCGCCGCCGGGTCCATGAATTCCAACTGCACTTCGGCGGCCGGGAAGGTCACGCCGTCCAGTTCAAAGTCGCCGGTTTCCTGCACCGCGCCGTCAGTGATCGGCACGTGCGCGATGATGGTCTTGCCGATATTGGCCTGCCACACCCGCACCACGGCCACGCCGTTATGGGGCACGCGGGCCGCATCGACCAGGCCGGCACTGATGGCGAACGAACCCACCGCTGCCGACAGGTTGCCGCAGTTGCCGCTCCAATCGACAAATGGCTTGTCGATGGAGACCTGGCCAAACAGGTAATCCACGTCGTGATCGGCGCGGCTGCTTTTGGCCAGGATCACGGTCTTGCTGGTGCTCGACGTAGCCCCACCCATGCCGTCGATCTGCTTGTCATAGGGGTCGGGGCTGCCGATCACCCGCAGCAACAAGGCGTCGCGTGCAGGGCCCGGCACCTGCGCCGCTGCGGGCAGGTCCTGGAGGCTGAAGAACACGCCCTTGCTGGTGCCGCCACGCATGTAGGTGGCGGGGATCTTGATTTGCGCTACGTGTGCCATGGTTATCCTCTTCAGGCGGTCGCCTTTGATTCCAGGAAGTCCTGGGCGAAACGTTGCAACACGCCACCGGCCTCGTAGATCGACACTTCTTCGGCGGTGTCCAGGCGGCAGGTCACTGGCACCTCGACACGTTCGCCATTCTTGCGGTTGATCACCAAGGTCAGTTGCGCACGCGGGGTGCGCTCGCCGACCACGTCATAGGTTTCACTGCCGTCGATTTGCAGGGTGTGGCGGTCGGTGCCTGGCAGGAACTCCAGGGGCAACACGCCCATGCCCACCAGGTTGGTGCGGTGGATGCGCTCGAAGCCTTCGGCGGCAATCGCTTCCACACCGGCCAGGCGTACGCCCTTGGCCGCCCAGTCACGGGACGAGCCCTGGCCATAGTCGGCGCCCGCGATGATGATCAACGGCTGTTTGCGTTCCATGTAGGTTTCAATCGCTTCCCACATCCGCGTGACCTTGCCTTCCGGCTCGATACGCGCAAGAGAGCCCTGCTTGACCTTGCCGTTTTCCTGCACCATTTCGTTGAACAGTTTCGGGTTGGCGAAGGTGGCGCGCTGCGCCGTCAAATGGTCGCCCCTGTGGGTCGCGTAGGAGTTGAAGTCGACTTCCGGCAAGCCCATTTTCGCCAGGTATTCACCGGCGGCGCTGTCCGGCATGATCGCGTTGGACGGCGACAAGTGGTCAGTGGTGATGTTATCCGGCAGCACCGCCAATGGGCGCATGCCCTTGAGCGGCCGTGCACCGGCCAGCGCGCCTTCCCAATATGGCGGGCGGCGGATATAGGTGCTTTGTGGGCGCCAGTCGTACAGCGGCGTGACCTTGGGGCCGGTGTCTTCGTGGATGGCGAACATCGGGATATACACCGCACGGAATTGCTCGGGTTTCACCGAAGCCTTGACCACCGCGTCGATCTCTTCATCGCTCGGCCAGATGTCTTGCAGGCGGATTTCCTTGCCGTCGGCGTCCAGGCCGAGCACGTCCTTTTCGATGTCGAAACGGATGGTACCGGCAATCGCATAGGCCACCACCAGCGGCGGCGACGCCAGGAACGCTTGCTTGGCGTAAGGGTGAATGCGCCCGTCAAAGTTGCGGTTACCCGACAACACTGCGGTGGCGTACAGGTCGCGGTCGATGATCTCTTGCTGGATCACCGGGTCGAGCGCGCCGGACATGCCGTTGCAGGTGGTGCAGGCAAAGGCCACCACGCCAAAGCCGAGTTTTTCCAGTTCATGGCCCAGTCCGGCTTCTTCCAGGTACATGGCCACGGTTTTCGAGCCCGGCGCCAGGGACGACTTGACCCACGGCTTGCGGGTCAGCCCAAGCTTGTTGGCGTTGCGTGCCAACAGGCCGGCGGCGATCACGTTGCGCGGGTTGCTGGTGTTGGTGCAACTGGTGATGGCGGCGATGATCACTGCGCCGTCGGGCATTTGCCCCGGCACGTCATCCCATTGGCCGGCAATGCCTTTTGACGCCAGGTCGCGGGTGGCCAGGCGGGCATGGGGGTTGCTCGGGCCGGCCATGTTGCGCACGACGCTGGAGAGGTCGAAGCTCAGGCTGCGCTCGTACTGCGCGCCTTTCAGGTCGTCTGCCCACAGGCCAGTGTGGCGTGCATATTGCTCGACCAGGGCGACTTGTTCGTCTTCGCGACCGGTGAGTTTGAGGTAGGCAATGGTTTGCGCGTCGATGTAGAACATCGCGGCGGTGGCGCCGTACTCCGGGGCCATGTTGGAGATGGTGGCACGGTCACCCAAGGTCAGTGCCGAAGCCCCTTCGCCGAAGAACTCCAGCCAGGCGCCGACCACCTTTTGCTGGCGCAGGAATTCGGTGAGCGCCAGCACCATATCGGTGGCGGTGATGCCCGGTTGCAGCTTGCCGGTCAATTCCACGCCAACGCTTTCCGGCAGGCGCATCCACGACGCGCGGCCGAGCATCACGCTCTCGGCTTCCAGGCCACCGACGCCGATGGCGATCACACCCAGGGCGTCTACGTGAGGCGTATGGCTGTCGGTGCCGACACAGGTATCCGGGAAGGCCACACCGTCACGCACTTGAATCACCGGGGACATTTTCTCCAGATTGATCTGGTGCATGATGCCGTTGCCCGGCGGGATCACATCAACGTTCTTGAAGGCCTTTTTGGTCCACTCGATGAAGTGGAAACGGTCTTCGTTGCGACGGTCTTCAATGGCGCGGTTTTTTTCGAAGGCTTGCGGGTCAAAACCACCGGCCTCGACGGCCAGGGAGTGGTCGACGATCAGTTGGGTGGGCACCACCGGGTTGACCTGCGCCGGGTCGCCGCCTTGCTGGGCGATGGCATCGCGCAGGCCGGCGAGGTCGACAAGAGCGGTCTGGCCGAGGATGTCATGGCACACCACGCGGGCCGGGAACCACGGGAAGTCGAGGTCGCGCTTGCGCTCGATCAGTTGGCTCAGGGACGCGTCGAGGGTGGCCGGGTCGCAACGGCGCACCAGGTTCTCGGCGAGCACGCGCGAGGTGTAGGGCAGCGTGGCGTAGGCGCCGGGGGTGATTGCCTCAACAGCCGCACGGGCGTCGAAGAAATCCAGGCGGCTGCCGGGGAGCGGTTTGCGAAATTCAGTGTTCATCGTCAGGACTCGGTCACGGTAAGTTCGAAAGGTGAGCTGTCGACACTGGCTTTGTTTCCTGTGGGAGCTGGCTTGCCTGCGATGGCATCACCTCGGTGTACCTGTCACACCACAGTGATGCCATCGCAGGCAAGCCAGCTCCCACAAACAAGCACATGAGCCAGCGGCCACAGCCCATCCCATTCAGCGACGTTCGATTGGCACGAACTTGCGCTGCTCAACGCCGGTGTACTCGGCGCTTGGACGGATGATGCGGTTGTTGGCGCGCTGCTCGAACACATGCGCAGCCCAGCCGGTCAGGCGCGAGCATACGAAGATCGGCGTGAACAACTTGGTCGGGATGCCCATGAAGTGGTACGCCGAGGCATGGTAGAAATCGGCGTTGGGAAACAGCTTCTTCTGTTCCCACATGGTCTTGTCGATGGCTTCGGAGACCGGGAACAACACGGTGTCGCCCACTTCGTCAGCGAGTTTTTTCGACCAGCCCTTGATCACCTCATTGCGCGGATCGCTGTCTTTATAGATCGCGTGGCCAAAGCCCATGATCTTGTCTTTGCGCGCCAACATGCCAAGGGTGCCTTCAACCGCTTCCGGGGCCGAGGAGAAACGCTCGATCATTTCCATCGCCGCTTCGTTGGCACCGCCGTGCAGCGGGCCGCGCAGGGAGCCGATGGCAGCGGTGACGCAGGAATACAGGTCGGACAACGTCGATGCACACACCCGTGCGGTGAAGGTCGAAGCGTTGAATTCGTGTTCAGCGTAGAGGATCAGCGACACGTTCATCACTTTGACGTGCAGTTCGCTCGGTTTCTTGCCATGCAGCAGGTGCAGGAAGTGGCCACCGATGCTCGGCTCGTCGGTCACGCAGTCGATGCGCTGGCCGTCGTGGCTGAAGCGATACCAGTAGCACATGATCGCCGGGAACGCGGCGAGCAGGCGGTCGGTGACATCGCGCTGCACGCTGAAATCTTTCTCCGGCTCGATATTGCCCAGGAACGAGCACCCGGTGCGCATCACGTCCATCGGATGGGCGTCGGCGGGGATGCGTTCGAGCACTTCTTTCAGGGCCTGGGGCAAGTCACGCAGTTTGCTCAGCTTGTTGCTGTACGCGGCCAGTTCTGCCTGGGTTGGCAATTCACCGTACAGCAGCAGGTAGGCGACTTCTTCAAACTGGGCGTCAGCGGCCAGTTCGCGTACGTCGTAGCCACGGTAGGTCAGGCCGGCGCCGGCCTGGCCCACGGTGGACAGTGCAGTCTGCCCGGCGACCTGGCCACGCAGACCAGCACCACTCAATACTTTTGCTTCAGCCATGGTTCTTCTCCAATTTTGTAATTATTCAGGGAGCCGTCCAGCTCACACCCTGTAGGAGCGAGCTTGCTCGCGAAAAACGCAAGGGCATCGCGTTTCTCCAGGTTTCTCGCGTTATCGTTGGCGATCTTCGCGAGCAAGCTCGCTCCTACAGTGCAATTACTTTTTCGCGGCGAACAGCGCGTCGAGCTTCTGCTCGAAGGTGTGGTAGTCGATGCGATCATAAAGCTCCATGCGCGTTTGCATGGTGTCGATCACGTTCTGCTGGGTACCGTCGCGACGAATCGCGGTGTAGACATTCTCGGCGGCCTTGTTCATGGCACGGAAGGCCGAGAGCGGGTACAGCACAATGGAAACATCCGCAGATTTCAACTGTTCGGTGGTGTACAGCGGTGTCGCGCCGAACTCGGTGATGTTCGCCAGGATCGGCGCCTTCACGCGGGAGGCGAACAGCTTGTACATCTCCAGTTCGGTGATGGCTTCCGGAAACACCATGTCGGCACCGGCCTCGATGCACGCGGCTGCACGCTCCAGGGCGGACTCCAGGCCCTCGACTGCCAGGGCGTCGGTGCGCGCCATGATCACGAAGCTGTCATCGGTACGCGCATCCACGGCGGCCTTGATGCGGTCGACCATTTCCTGCTGGGACACGATTTCTTTGTTGGGGCGATGACCGCAGCGCTTGGCGCCCACCTGGTCTTCGATATGGATGGCGGCGGCACCGAACTTGATCATCGACTTGACGGTACGCGCCACGTTGAACGCCGAGGAGCCGAAACCGGTGTCCACGTCCACCAGCAGCGGCAGGTCGCACACGTCGGTAATGCGGCGCACGTCGGTGAGCACGTCATCCAGGCCGGTGATACCCAGGTCCGGCACGCCGAGGGAGCCGGCGGCTACACCGCCACCTGACAGATAAATCGCCTTGAAGCCGGCGCGCTTGGCCAACAGCGCATGGTTGGCGTTGATGGCGCCCACCACTTGCAAGGGCTGTTCACTGGCGACGGCGTCACGGAAACGCTGGCCGGGAGTGCTGTTGTTTTTGGAACTCATGACTCACCTCGTGATGAAGGCGCACCGTCCGGGAAGTGACGGGCAATGTTGCGTTTGGAGGCGCCGATATGCCGGCGCATCAACAGTTCGGCCAGTTCACCGTCGCGATCGGCAATCGCGTCCAGAATGCGGTGATGCTCGGCAAAGGCCTGGCGTGGACGATTGGGGGTGGCGGAGAACTGGATGCGGTACATGCGCACCAGTTGATACAGCTCGCCGCAGAGCATTTGGGTGAGGGTGCGGTTACCGGCACCTTGAATGATGCGGTAGTGAAAATCGAAGTCGCCTTCCTGCTGGTAATAGCCGACACCGGCCTGGAACGCCGCATCCCGTTCGTGGGTGTGCAACACCTGGCGCAGCTCCTCGATCTCTGCGTCAGTCATGCGCTCGGCGGCCAGGCGACAGGCCATGCCTTCCAGGGACTCGCGAATCTCATACAGTTCGACCAGCTCGGCATGACTCAAAGACACCACGCGTGCGCCGACATGAGGCACCCGCACCAGCAGGCGCTGACCTTCCAGGCGATGGATCGCTTCGCGCAGCGGGCCGCGACTGATGCCGTAGGTGCGCGCCAGCTCCGGCTCGGAAATCTTGCTGCCGGGGGCGATTTCGCCTTTGACGATGGCGGCCTGGATACGCCGGAAGACGTTCTCCGACATGGTCTGGGAATCGTCTGGTGCCACCGATGGTTTTTCCAGTTGCTCCAGCATATTGTCGACACCTTTAAAATCAATGCCGCAAAAACTAGCCAATAAGCCTCTCACAGTCAAAGAATAAATACACATTGTCGACAATCGTCTAATAACCCCCTCATTCGCTTGCCAAGGCATGGCCGCCTGCCAGCGCTGGCGCCAAAAAAGCATCATGTTAGAATGCCCGCCGCTTTTGCCTGACATCAAATGATGAAAGGGCGCACCCGAGATTGCGCAGCAATGCCAGTCCCCATGAAATGAACAGTGCACTGCCCTGCCTCAGGATTTATGAGACTCAAGCCTTACCTACTAGTGATGTGCCTGCTGTGCATACCGAGCCTTGGCGCTGGCGCCGAGAAGACCGTGTACGGCCTGAATGAATACGCCAAGCTTGCGGGTATCGACCTGGAAGTGGCGGCCAAACTCGACACCGGCGCCAAGACCGCCTCGTTGAGTGCCCGCGATATCAAGCGCTTCAAGCGCAATGGCGAATCCTGGGTACGCTTCTACCTGGCCATCGACACCGCCCATTCCCACCCCATCGAACTGCCCCTGGCGCGTGTCAGCAAGATCAAGCGCCGCGCCGGCGACTACGACCCCGATGAGGACAAGAACTACACCGCCCGCCCAGTGATTGCGCTGGATATCTGCATGGGCAGTGCTTTACGCAGCATCGAAGTGAACTTGACTGACCGCAGCGCATTCCAATACCCGCTGCTGATTGGCTCCGAAGCCTTGAAACGCTTTGATGCGCTGGTCGACCCCAGTCTTAAATATGCAGCAGGCAAACCCGCCTGCGCCGCCGACGCTTAATACCGCCGAGTAAACCGAATGCGCTCTTTGACCCTGCACCTGAAAATCCTGATCACCTTGCTGGTGGTGCTGGGCATTTCGGTCACCGCCTATCAGATCTTCGTGCTGGGAATTCCCGTCACCGAAGATGCCACCGACGACTTGTGGAACATCGACGCCAAGGTCGAGTTCGTCGCCAACCCGAAAGACCCGGTCAAGATCCAGATGTTCGTGCCGCCCTTGAGCCGCGACTTCGTCAGCCTCAATGAGAGCTTTATCTCGAACAACTACGGGGTGAGCGTCAACCGCATCGACGGCAACCGCAAGGTCACCTGGTCGGCGCGTCGGGCCAAGGGCAACCAGACCCTCTATTACCGCCTGGTGCTGACCAAGCGCTACAGCGGCGAAAAGGTCAAGATCAAAGGCCCGACCTTCCGCGACAGCATCGCCGTGGAAGGCCCCGAGAAGATCGCCGCCGAAGCCTTGCTGGCCCCGATCCGCCAGCACTCGGCCGACGTCGAGACCTTTATCAGTGAAGCCATCAAGCGCACCAACAACCTCAACGACGACAATGTGAAGTTGCTGCTGGCCGGCGACCCCTCGACGCCGCACAAAGCCAAGATCGTCGAACTGCTGCTGTCCATCGCCCACGTGCCGGTAGAGAAAGTCCACACCATCCGCCTGGTGGCCGACCAGCCGCAAACCCCGGAACTGTGGCTGCGCAGTTTCAACGGCAACGACTGGCTGTACTTCAACCCGGAGACTGGCGAACAGGGCCTGCCCGCCGACCGCCTGCTGTGGTGGACCGGCGATGAAAACCTGATCACCGTCGATGGCGGCAAGAAAGCCATGGTGACCTTCAGCCTGAACAACAGCGAGATGAACGCCATCCGCCTGGCCAAGCTGACGGACGAAAACACCGACGCCAACTTCCTCGAATACTCGCTGTACGGCCTGCCGCTGCAAACCCAGCAGACCTTCATGATCATGGTGATGATCCCGATAGGCGTGCTGGTGATCTTGATCCTGCGCAACCTCATCGGCCTGCAGACCCTGGGCACCTTCACCCCCGTACTGATCGCCCTGGCATTCCGCGAGACCCAGTTGGGCTTCGGGATTGTGCTGTTCACGATCATCACGGCACTGGGCCTGTCGCTCCGGTCGTACCTTGAACACCTTAAACTGCAGATGCTGCCGAGGCTGTCGGTGGTGCTGACCTTCGTGGTGGTGCTGATTGCCGCCATCAGCCTGTTCAGCCACAAGCTGGGGCTGGAACGCGGCTTGTCGGTGGCGCTGTTCCCGATGGTGATCCTGACCATGACCATCGAACGCCTCTCGATCACCTGGGAGGAGCGTGGCGCCAACCATGCGCTGAAAGTGGCGATTGGCACGCTGTTCGCTGCGTCCCTGGCGCACCTGATCATGAGCGTGCCGGAGTTGGTCTACTTCGTGTTCACCTTCCCGGCGATCCTGTTGATTCTGGTGGGCTTCATGCTGGCCATGGGTCGCTACCGCGGCTATCGCCTCACCGAGCTGGTGCGTTTCAAGGCGTTCCTGAAGGCTGATTCTTGATGTTTGGCTTCTGGAAGACCTGGAAGGCCCTGGAAGCGCGGGGGATCATGGGCATTAACCGGCGTAATGCCGACTACGTGCTCAAGTACAACAAGCGCAGCCTGTACCCCATCGTGGATGACAAGATCATCACCAAGGAACGGGCCCTTGCCGCCGGCATCCATGTACCGGAAATGTACGGGGTGATCTCCACCGAGAAGGAAATCGACAAGCTCGACGAGATCATCGGCGGGCGCAGCGACTTCGTGATCAAGCCCGCCCAGGGTGCTGGCGGCGACGGCATCCTGGTGGTGGCCGACCGGTTTGAAGGGCGCTACCGCACGGTGTCCGGAAAAATCATCAGCCATGAGGAGATCGAGCACCAGATTTCCAGCATCCTCACCGGCCTGTACTCCCTCGGCGGCCACCGCGACCGCGCGTTGATCGAGTACCGCGTGGTGCCCGACCAGATCTTCAAGAGCATCAGCTATGAAGGCGTGCCGGACATCCGCATCATCGTGCTGATGGGCTACCCGGTGATGGCGATGCTGCGCTTACCCACCCGCCAGTCCGGAGGCAAGGCCAACCTGCACCAGGGCGCGATCGGCGTGGGTGTAGACCTGGCCACCGGCCTGACCCTGCGCGGCACCTGGCTGAACAACATCATCACCAAGCACCCCGACACCACCAACGCGGTGGATGGCGTGCAACTGCCCAACTGGGACGGTTTCATGAAGCTCGCCGCCGGCTGCTATGAGCTGTGCGGGCTGGGTTATATCGGCGTGGACATGGTGCTGGACCAGGAAAAAGGCCCATTGATCCTTGAGCTGAACGCTCGGCCTGGGCTGAACATCCAGATTGCCAACGATTGCGGCCTGACTTTGCGCACCCATGCGGTGGAGGCACGGCTTGAAGAGCTCAAGGCAGCCGGGGTGACAGAAACCCCCGAGGAACGGGTGAAGTTCGTGCAGGAGATGTTCGGGCATATTCCGCCGGTTGAAGGCTAAGCAGCGCATCGCAGGCAAGCCCGGGCTCGATAGGTGGGAGCTGGTTTGCCTGCGATAGCTTTCTGACAAGCCATTTGCCTCTCAGCCTATACCCTCTATCGAGCTATCACCGACATCCCCTCTAGGAGCAAGTCCTACAGAGGACTACAATCCCCTCCCCCCCGCCACTGGCTGATTCACCCTCGCATGTCGACCTGCTCCGTTTACCCCTTACCCTACCGGGCCAACCCCGCCGAGTACTTTGCGGCTATTCGCCATGCGCCTGGCGCGGTGCTGCTCGACAGCGGCCGCCCGGCTGCCGAGCGGGGGCGTTATGACCTGCTCAGCGCCTGGCCCGAAGCGACCTTGACGGTTGGGCCGGATGAACGCGGCAGCGATTTCCTGCAACGCCTGCGCGAGAACCTGGCGCAGTTGGGTGAGGCGGCCCTGCCTGCTGGCGTTGAATTGCCATTTGCCGGCGGTTTGATCGGTTACTTGAGCTATGACTTCGGCCGGCACTTGGAACAGGTCTCGCGCCTGGCCGTGGACGACCTGCATCTGCCGGATGCGCGCCTGGGGCTGTATGCCTGGGCACTGGTTAGCGATCACCTGGCGCACACCAGCCAACTGGTGTTTCACCCGGTGCTGGCCGATAGCGAGCGGCAACGTCTGATCGCCCTGTTCAGTCATGCAACAGGTGACACCCCCACCACCTTCAAGCTCCAGGGCACCATGGCGCCGGACCTCAGCGTGGATGCGTACCAGCAGGCCATCCTGCGTATCCAGGATTACATCCAGGCCGGCGACTGCTACCAGGTCAACTTTGCCCAACGCTTTCGTGCGCCGTGCATCGGCGATCCATGGGCAGCCTACTGCGCGCTGCGCGAAGCCTGCCCGACGCCGTTTTCCGGGTTCCAGAGTTTGCCCGATGACGGCGCGGTGCTGAGCCTGTCGCCGGAGCGCTTCGTGCGCATCAGCGAAGGCCAGGTCGAAACCCGCCCGATCAAGGGCACCCGCCCTCGCGGTTTAACACCGGAAGAGGACGCTGCCAACGCCGCTGAGCTGCTCGCCAGCCCCAAGGACCGCGCAGAAAACCTGATGATCGTTGACCTGCTGCGCAACGACCTCGGCCGCAGTTGCCGAATCGGCTCGGTGAACGTGCCGGAACTGTTCAGCCTGGAAAGCTACCCCAACGTGCACCACTTGGTGAGCAGTGTCACTGGCATATTGGCCGACGACAAAGACGCCCTCGACCTGATCGCCGGCAGCTTCCCTGGCGGCTCCATTACCGGCGCGCCGAAGATTCGCGCCATGCAGATCATCGATGAGCTGGAGCCCACCCGCCGCGGGTTGTATTGCGGCTCGCTGGTGTACCTGGACGTGCGCGGCGAAATGGACAGCTCCATCGCGATTCGCAGCTTGCTGGTCAAGGATGGGCAGGTGTGTTGCTGGGGTGGCGGCGGGATTGTGTCGGATTCAGAGTGGCAGGCGGAGTATCAGGAGTCGCTGACGAAGGTGCGTGTGTTGTTACAAACGTTGGAAAATCTGTAGGGCACAGCCCCTTCCTAGCGTTCGAGTAGAACGCCATGCGATAGAAAAAGCCTGAATCAGAACCGCTGTGGACGGGATAGACGCTTGCAGATAGCGTCCGGAGCGACCGTCCACCCGCCACCTGTGAAGGATCACATGAAGCGACTACCTCCTCGTCTGGAAATATTTCCGAGTTTGCCTATCCACGCAATCGCACCTATGATCTCCCAAAACGGGAGGTTGAAGCGATGCGGATAATCGCTCTATCTACCCTACGAATATTCTGGGAAAGCCATTCAGCTTATAGCGACGCCAGAACACCGCTGGTCGAGTTGTATCGGCACATGGAAAAGGCCAATTATCCAACACCGCAAGCACTCAAGGCCGAACTCAGAACAGCGAGCATTCTTAAGGGTGGCAGGGTCGTGTTCAACGTTGGCGGCAACAAGTATCGAGTGATCATGGCGATCGACTACCAGCGACAACTAGGGTTTATACGGTTCGTGGGGACCCACGCTCAGTACGACCAGATCAACGCGGAGACTGCGTGATGAACATCAAACCTATTCACTCCCAGGAAGACCTGACTGCGGCACTCGTACGAGTCGAGCAGGTATGGGGAGCACCACCCGGCTCGCCTGAAGGTGATGAGCTGGAAATCCTGGCAGTCCTCATCGAGAAGTACGAAGCCGAGCATTACCCCATGCCCCCTTCGGATCCGGTAGAGGCTATCAAGTTTCGCATGGAGCAATTGGGCATGACCGCCCGCGATCTGGAGCCGTTTATCGGCACCAGTGGGCGGGTGTCAGAGGTGCTGAACCACAAGCGCAAGCTGAGCCTGTCGATGATCAAGCGTCTGCATGAAGGCTTGCGTATTCCTTATGAGCGCTTGCTGGCCGAGGGTAAGGTGTGACGGCGCCGACGCCATCGCAGGCAAGCCCGACTCCCACAGTTGACCGCGTCGTTTGACGTTACATGGTCAAAGGTGGGAGCTGGCTTGCCTGCGATGGGGCAATCAGCCGCGCCGCATAACTTACAGGCTCAACTGCCGATTCGACGCCTTGATAAACTCTTTCTTCAGGTCTTCAAACGTATGCACCGCCGGGAACTGCGGGAATTCGCGAATCACATTGTCCGGCGCATGGAACAGAATCCCACGGTCAGCTTCACCCAGCATGCTGGTGTCGTTGTAGGAATCACCGGCAGCGATCACGCGGTAGTAGAGGGTCTTGAATGCCAGCACCGATTGGCGCTTGGGGTCTTTCTGGCGCAGTTGGTAGCTCACCACCCGATCGTTTTCATCGGTGATCAAGCGGTGGCAAAGCAAGGTCGGGAAACCCAGCTGACGCATCAGCGGCTGGGAGAACTCATAGAAGGTGTCGGACAGGATCACCACCTGGAAGCGCTCGCGCAGCCAATTGACGAACTCAATGGCGCCGTCCAGCGGCTTGAGCGTGGCGATAACGGCCTGGATATCGGCCAGCTTGAGCCCATGCTCGTCGAGGATGCGCAGGCGCTGTTGCATCAGCACGTCGTAGTCGGGGATGTCACGGGTGGTGGCCCGCAGGGACTCAATGCCGGTTTTCTCGGCAAAGGCGATCCAGATTTCCGGAACCAGTACCCCTTCCAGGTCAAGGCAGGCAATTTCCACACGACACTCCTGTTAGATATTGTTAGTTGAGCGAGCAAAAGGACTGCCGAACTCTAGCGACTCACGCCCGCCGCCGCAACGCGGGACAGTTTTTGATACCATCGCCCTCCTAGAGAGCGCTCAGCGCCACTGACCTGTAGGAACCGTCCTGATGAACCAAGCCTTCGACGTCGTTGAACTCGCCACGACTTATGCCAACAAGTCTGCCCAGGACATTCTCAAGCTGGCGTTCAGCCAGTTCGGCGATGACTTGTGGATTTCCTTCAGCGGTGCCGAGGATGTGGTCCTTGTGGACATGGCCTGGAAGCTGAACAAGAACGTCAAGGTGTTCAGCCTCGACACCGGCCGCCTGCATCCGGAGACCTACCGGTTTATCGAGCAGGTGCGTGAGTTCTACAAGATCGACATCGAGCTGATCTCGCCAGACCCGAGCAAGCTGGAGCCCTTCGTCAAAGAGAAAGGCCTGTTCAGCTTCTATAAGGACGGCCATGGCGAATGCTGCGGCATCCGCAAGATCGAACCGCTGCGCCGCAAACTCGCCGGTGTCAGCGCCTGGGCCACCGGCCAGCGCCGCGACCAGAGCCCCGGCACTCGCAGCCAGGTGGCGGCGCTGGAAATCGACACGGCGTTCTCCACACCGGAACGCACCCTGTACAAGTTCAACCCGCTGGCGCAGATGACCAGCGAAGAGGTCTGGGGCTACATCCGCATGCTGGAGCTGCCGTACAACAGCCTGCATGAGCGCGGCTTCATCAGCATCGGCTGCGAGCCCTGCACCCGGCCGGTACTGCCCCGCCAGCATGAGCGCGAAGGCCGCTGGTGGTGGGAAGAAGCCACGCAGAAGGAATGCGGGCTACATGCGGGGAATATCATCAGCAAGGCTTGAGCCTCCGATGCCACCGCCTCTGTAGGAGCGAGCTTGCTCGCGAAAAACTCACGGACGCCGCGTTTATTCAGGAAGCCCGCGTTATCGTTGACGTTTTTCGCGAGCAAGCTCGCTCCTACATAACGCGATATTTGCTTTGGGGCCGGGTAAACCTGTACACAACCTTGTAACCATAGGTGCCATTTTTGTGTGCAACTTAATGTGCAACGCACCAAAACGTAACATCTCCCTGCGCCAATGGCGCTGCATATAAATAACCCTGCAATTAATGAAAAAATAAATACCTGTTCAAACGGTCAACTTATAGTGCCCGTAATTCAGTAAGTTATTCGCGACCTATATAAAAACGAAATTAGCCAAGATTTTCATATATCGAGAATTGGCACGCATATGGCTTAGGCAGAAGTGCGCTTTGTATACAATCAATACAAAACCTACATACACTTTGCCATCCGCCGCTTTGCTGCAGATGCGCTGGAGCCTGCCGGAATGCGTACAAGTCTCTCGAACACCCTCGCACTGGATCTGCCCTCCTCCCCCCTGAATCCTGCAGCCACAGGCCCCGGCCCGCTGGTACTCAGCCCGCGCCTGCACAACAAGGACCTGGCGCCCACCAAGGTCGAAGGCCGACGCTGGGGGCGCTATAGCATCTTTGCGCTGTGGACCAATGACGTGCACAACATCGCCAACTATTCATTCGCCATTGGGCTCTATGCCCTGGGCCTGGGCGGCTGGCAAATATTGCTGTCCCTGGGGATCGGCGCGGCGCTGGTGTACTTCTTCATGAACTTGTCGGGCTACATGGGGCAGAAGACCGGTGTGCCGTTTCCGGTTATCAGCCGCATCAGTTTTGGCATTCATGGGGCGCAGATTCCGGCGTTGATTCGGGCGGTAATTGCGATTGCCTGGTTTGGGATCCAGACCTACCTGGCCTCGGTAGTTTTCCGCGTGCTGCTGACCGCCATTCATCCAGGGTTTGCCGATTATGACCACGACTCGATTCTCGGGCTGTCGACCCTGGGCTGGGCGTGTTTTGTGGCGATCTGGCTGGTGCAGTTGGTGATCCTCGCCTACGGCATGGAAATGGTACGTCGCTATGAAGGCTTCGCCGGGCCGGTGATACTGCTGACCGTGGCCGCACTGGCCGGCTGGATGTACTTCCAGGCGAACGGGCAGATCGCCTGGTCGATCCGCGAGCCCCTGAGTGGCGGCGAGATGTGGCGCAATATCTTTGCCGGCGGCGCGCTGTGGCTGGCCATCTACGGCACCCTGATCCTCAATTTCTGCGACTTCGCGCGTTCATCGCCGTGCCGCAAGACCATCCAGGTCGGAAACTTCTGGGGCCTGCCGGTCAATATCCTGGTGTTCGCCGCGATTACCGTGCTGCTGTGCGGCGGGCAGTTCCAGCTCAATGGCCGCGTGATCGAAAGCCCGACCGAAATCATCGCGGCGATCCCCAACACCTTCTTTCTCGTGCTCGGCTGCCTGGCCTTCCTGATCGTCACCGTGGCGGTGAACATCATGGCCAATTTCGTCGCCCCGGCCTTTGTACTGAGCAACCTGGCGCCCAAGTACCTGAACTTCCGGCGCGCCGGGCTGATCAGCGCCTTCGTTGCCGTGCTGATCCTGCCGTGGAACCTCTACAACAGCCCGTTGGTGATCGTGTACTTCCTCTCTGGCCTCGGCGCGCTGCTGGGGCCGTTGTACGGGGTGATCATGGTCGATTACTGGCTGATCCGTAAAAGCCAGGTGGATGTGCCGCAGTTGTACAGCGAAGACCCCCAAGGCATTTATTACTACAGCCGTGGGGTGAATATGCGTGCGGTGGCGGCGTTCATTCCGGCGGCAGTGATCGCCATCCTGCTGGCGCTGTTGCCGGGGTTTGCCAGCGTCTCGCCGTTTTCCTGGTTGTTTGGCGCCGGCATTGCCGGGTTGCTGTACCTGCTGATTGCCAAGCGTCAACCGCACTACGCCGATGTCAGCGGCGAAAGCATTGCCGTCGATAACGTCAGTCATTAAACAAGGACTTTCCATGCGTATCCTCGTGGTCAACGTCAACACCACCGAATCCATCACCGACACCATTGCCCAGCAAGCACGGGCCGTGGCTTCACCGGGCACCGAGATTGTCGGGCTCACCCCGTACTTCGGCGCAGAATCGGTGGAAGGCAACTTTGAAAGTTATCTGGCAGCCATCGCCGTGATGGATCGGGTAATGGCCTACGACCAGCCCTTTGATGCGGTGATCCAGGCCGGTTATGGCGAGCATGGCCGTGAAGGGTTGCAGGAATTGCTCAACGTGCCGGTGGTGGATATCACCGAAGCGGCGGCCAGCACCGCGATGTTCCTGGGGCACGCCTACTCGGTGGTGACCACCCTGGACCGCACGGTGCCGCTGATTGAAGACCGGCTGAAACTCGCCGGCCTCTACCAGCGTTGCGCTTCGGTGCGTGCCAGCGGCATGGCGGTGCTGGAGCTGGAAGAAGACCCGCTGGGCGCCATGGAAGCCATCGTGCACCAGGCCGAACTGGCCATTCGCGACGACAAGGCCGAAGTGATCTGCCTGGGCTGCGGCGGCATGGCCGGGCTGGACGAGCAGATTCGCCAGCGCACCGGGGTGCCGGTGGTGGACGGGGTGACGGCGGCGGTGATGGTGGCCGAGTCGTTGGTGCGGTTGGGGTTGTCGACCTCGAAGGTCAGAACTTATGCGACACCGCGGCCGAAGAAGGTCATCGGCTGGCCGGGCAAGTTCGGGCGGTAGACCGATGCGCCTGCATCGCGGGCAAGCCCGGCTCCCACATTGGATTGCGATCACTGTGGGAGCCGGGCTTGCCCGCGATGGCCACGACTCGATACAAGGCCCTGCTCAGATAGCACTGAACCGTTGAGCCAGTTTCTGCTCAGCGAACTGCTCAATAATGAAATCCACAAACGCCCGCGTCTTGCCCGGCAGCAATTTATGCTCGGCGTAGTAGATGGAAATATTGCCGTCGTCCACATACCAATCGGGTAACACTCGCACCAACGCACCGCTGTCCAGGAACGGCACCGCCATCGGCATGCTCACCAGCGCGATGCCAAGGCCCTGGGCACTAGCGCAGCAAGCGGCTTCGGAGTCGCTCATGGTCATCGCCGGTTTCAGCACTAAAGGGCTGTGCTCGCGCTCACGATGGGTCAGTTGCCATGAACGCACACGGCCTGTCTGCGGCGAGCGGATCAAGATGCCAAGGCAGTGGGACAGGTCATCGGGCGCCAGCACCAGCGAGCACCGCGCCAGGTAATCCGGCGACGCCACCAGCACCCGGTGCGCCGGGGTCAACTTGCGCGCCACCACGCCTTGGGGCAGCTCAAACCCGCCGCCAATGGCCGCATCGAAGCCTTGCCCGATCAGGTCGACCTGGCGGTTATCGAAATGCCAGTCCGGGCTGATATCCGGATAGCGCCGCATAAATTCGCCCAGCAACGGCACCACGTACCGGTTACCGAACACTGGCCCCATGCTGACCTTGAGCGTGCCCACCGGCCGCCCTTCGGCACTGGCCAGGTTGGCGACCGCATTCTGAATGGTGGTGAGGCTGCCGCTGACTTCCGCCAGGAACATCTTGCCGGCTTCGGTCAGCGCCAGACGCCGAGTGCTGCGCTGGAACAGCCGCACACCGAGGCGCGCCTCCAACTTGGCAACGCTTTTACCCACCGCAGCCGGGGTCAGGCTCAGGTGCCGAGCAGCCTCGGCAAAGCTGCCACCCTCGGCGCTGCGCACAAAGCATTCGATACTGCCAAAGCTTTCCATATCGCCCCACTCTAAACTTTTGGTTTACACAGACTATAGCAACCACGGGCTACCGAGCTGCGCGGGTGAGGTCGATACTCGCTCCATCAACTACCTCGGAGATCGACATGAACACACATAACCTCGCCGGCAAAGTCGCCTTGATTCAAGGCGGTTCCCGCGGTATCGGCGCCGCCATCGTCAAGCGCCTCGCCGCCCAGGGGGCAGCGGTTGCCTTTACCTACGTCAGCTCGGCCGCCAAGGCTGAAACACTGCAGAACGAGGTGATCGGCGCAGGGGGTCAGGCTCTGGCGATTCACGCCGACAGCGCCGATGCCACGGCGATTCGCGCGGCGGTCAACGCCACGGTCGAGGCGTTTGGACGCCTGGATATCCTGGTGAATAACGCTGGCGTGCTGGCCATCGCGCCGCTGGACGAATTCAAGCTGGAAGACTTCGACCAGACCTTGGCGATCAATGTGCGCAGCGTGTTTATCGCCACCCAGGAAGCCGCCAAGCACATGGGCGAAGGTGGCCGCGTGATCAATATCGGCAGCACCAACGCCGAACGCATGCCCTTTGGCGGTGGCGGGCCCTACGCCATGAGCAAGGCGGCGCTGGTGGGGTTGACCAAGGGATTGGCGCGGGACCTGGGGCCACGGGGCATCACCATCAACAACGTGCAGCCTGGGCCGGTGGACACCGACATGAACCCGGCGAGCAGTGATTTTGCCGAAAGTCTGATCGGGTTGATGGCGGTGGGACGGTATGGGCATGTGGAGGAGATTGCCAGTTTTGTGGCCTATCTGGCCGGGCCGGAAGCCGGCTATATCACGGGCGCCAGCCTGACCATCGACGGTGGGTTCAGCGCCTGATTTTGCAAAACCGCACACCAAATGTGGGAGCGGGCTTGCCCGCGATGGCTGTGTGTCAGTGCGACATCTGTCACTGCACTACCGCTTTCGCAGGCAAGCCAGCTCCCACATTTTTGACCGCGCGGGGTCAGGCCATGGGGGGCAAGCCGTAGGCGGCCAAATCAAAGTCGGCGAGCTTGCGAATAATCTGGTCAGCATGCTGGTACTTGCTGTCAGCCATCGCCTCATCGGGCACCGCAATAGCGGTCATGTGCGCAGCCTTCGCCGCCGTCACGCCGAACGGCGAGTCTTCGAACACCAGGCAATCCTCAGGCGCTACACCCAACCGGCGCGCGGCGGTGAGGAAGATATCCGGCGCTGGCTTGGCGGCGCCGACTTCCGGGTCATCGGCGGTGACGATGGTGTCGAACAGGCCAAACCATTCACGGTGCAGGGTGGTCTTGTGGCCAAACGAGTTACGCGATGAACTGGTGCCCACCGCAATCGGAATATTGTGCGCCTTCAAGTGCCGCACCAACGCCTCGGCACCGGGCATGCCCAAGGCCTTGGGAAAGCGCTCGCTCATCAGCGGTTCGCGTATTTCCAGAAACTCGGCGGGCGTGATCGGCAGGTCCAGCGCCTTGACCACGTAATCGGCCAAATCCTGGGCACCCCGCCCGATGATGTGCTGCTTGATGCCCCAGTCGTAGGTACGGCCATAGCGTTCGGCAATGATCTGCGTGACTTCGGTGTAGATGCCTTCGGTATCCAGCAACAACCCGTCCATATCGAAAATCACGGCTTTGATCGGGACAGCGGTACGCGGTGCATTCATCACAACACAACCTTGGGGCGAGGACTAAAAGGATTCAGCACAATAACGGCCCTCATTGCCTGCAAGCAACCTTCGTGGGCCTTCCGTTGATTCATACCACGCAACAGTTTTACCCGTCGGCGCTGACGGCGGCCGTCTAGGGTTTGAAAGGAAAACGTCATGACCCGTTGACGCGGATCTGAAAATACCGATTGCAAACCTTATAAAAGACTTATTAACCTCCCATGAATTCAATCCAATGGACGCGAAAAGCCGTCAAACAATTGCTTCGGTTGCATTCGTATCATCAGCAACAGGTACGCGATGCCGTGTCCGCTCTTGAACACATGCCCGATGCAATCAACGTCAAGGCGCTGGTTAACCATCCTCACAGCTATCGCTTGCGGGTAGGTCATTACCGGGTCCTTTTCGACTGGGACGGCAGCATCCAGGTCGTCAGCATCCAAGAGGTTAAAAAACGTGACGAGCGAACCTACTGCCGTACAGATCATCCACAATACGCAGGGCGAGCCAGCCTATGTGGTGATTCCCTATGAACACTATGTGGCGCAGCAAAACGATCCAAACCTGATACCCCATGCGGTAGTCAGCCGCCTGGTGGATGGCGCAACACCTATTCGCGCGTGGCGCGAGCATCTGAGCCTGACCCAGGAAGAAGTCGCCAAACGCCTGGGTATTTCACAATCGGCATTTGCCCAGCAGGAAGCGGTCAGCAAACCCCGCCGCACCACGCGGGAAAAGATAGCCAAAGCGTTCGGTATCAATGCCAGTCAACTGGAGCTATAACGGCGCGCTGCAGAAATTCACGTACCCCTTCACCTCACATC
Organism: Pseudomonas sp. WS 5503; assembly: GCF_012985385.1. NCBI lineage: Bacteria > Pseudomonadati > Pseudomonadota > Gammaproteobacteria > Pseudomonadales > Pseudomonadaceae > Pseudomonas > Pseudomonas sp. WS 5503. Next base: position 32,412 of record NZ_JAAQWI010000004.1, on the reverse strand, counting down.
GAGCTCAAACATGCTCTACCGCCTAGCCGCCGACGGCCTCGTGCTGTTCCACCTGGCCTTTATCCTGTTCGTGCTGTTCGGCGGCCTGCTCACCCTGAAGTGGCCCAGGGTAATGTGGCTGCACCTGCCCGCCGTTGCCTGGGGCATCGCGGTGGAGGTGCTGCACCTGCCCTGCCCACTCACCCGTTGGGAAAACCTGTTTCGCCACTTGGCCGGGCAGGATGGTTATGGCGGTGGGTTTATCGAGCATTACATTCTGACGATGATCTACCCAGCCGGGCTGACTGCGAATACTCAATTAGTGCTGGGGGCCGTGGTGGTGGTGGTCAACCTCGCCGTGTATGCACGCCTGATCAAACGCAAGTAGGCAGGCAACCCAGGCCAACCAGGGTGGCCTCCACCGCCTGTTCCAGCGGTGTGTGGGGCTCATGGCCGAGCGTCGCGAGCAGGCGCTGGTTATCCAGGCGCAACGGTGTTTGCCACAGGTAGCGCATCTCCTGCATCTCACGCACGGTGACGACAAAAGGCGCCGCCCAGTTCAACAACCACCAGGGAAACGCGCCGACCCTGGGTTGCTGGCCCGTCCTGCGCAGCACCACACGCTGGATCGTCTTAGCCATCTGCGTACCGTCCGCATCCATGTACCCAGCCATATGAAAGCAGGCGAAGGCGCCAAGACTGGCACGACGCTCAATCAACTCAAGCATTGTACGCGCTACGTCCGGCAGATAAGCCCATTGATGGGCCACGCCGTAATCGCCTGGGTAGCGGATGGTGTGCACCGGTTTGCCGGGTTTGACCAAGCCTTGGGCAAACCAGTTATTGGCCACCCTGGCGCCGAAAAAATCCCCAGCGCGCACAATCACCACCCGGGCGCCCTGAGTGGAAGCGGCTCGCAAGCGCTGCTCCATCTGCACACGGATCGCGCCCTTGCGAGTCAGCGGGTGCTGGGGTGAGTCTTCGTGCAGCACAGGGAATGCATCCGGCCCGAAGTTGTAGACCGTGCCGGGCAGCACGACTGTCGCGCCTTCGCAGATGGCCGCCGCAATCGAGTTGTCGATCATCGGCAACACCCACTCGGCCCATTTGCGATAACCCGGCGGATTGACGCCGTGCACGATTACCGCGCAGCCCCGGGCGGCCGCGATCACGTCGTCGCGATTCAGGGCATCGCCTTTTAGCCACGTAAAAACAGGATTTTGGCTGCGAGCCTTGATCAGATCCCGAGTCAACGCCCGCACCTCCCAGCCCGCCGCGCTCAACTGCCGCGCCACTTCGCCACCAATGCCACCGGTTGCACCCAAAACCAGAACCTTGCTCATCACCCTCTCCCACTGTTGGTTGATGAGGGTATGTTGGATGCGGAACAGCTATAGAGGAATTGCCCAAGAGTATCGAGCCGCTATACATTTATGTATGGCTACTAATATCGGTTGGGAGCTTTACCGGTCATTTCTCGGTGTACTCAAGGAAGGATCGCTGTCGGGGGCCGCACGGCAGCTCGGCATCACCCAACCCACGGTAGGGCGGCACATCGCCGCGCTGGAAACGGCGCTGGGCGTCGTGTTGTTCACCCGCTCGCCCTCAGGCTTATTACCCACTACGGTCGCTCACACACTGCGGGCGCATGCAGAAACCATGGCGCGTACCGCCGCCGCCCTTGAACGCGCCGCCTCGTCCCAAGGCGATGAGGTGCGCGGCGTGGTACGAGTATCGGCCAGTGAAGTGGTGGGTGTAGAGGTACTGCCGCCGATCATCACGCAATTGCGCCAGGAACACCCGCACCTGAAGGTGGAACTGGTGCTGACCAACCGCTTGAGCGACCTGCTGCAGCTGGAAGCCGACATTGCCGTGCGCATGGTGCGCCCCAGCCAGGAGCAGCTGCTGGCGCGGCGTATCGGCCTGATCGAAGTCGGCCTGCATGCCCGTGACGATTACCTGCAGCAACACGGCATCCCCCAACACATGCACGACCTGGCCGGCCACTCCGTCATCGGCTTTGATCAAGCCACTGCATTTATCCGCAGCCTGGCAATCAAGGGTTTTGAGCGCAACGCCTTCGCCATCAGTAGCGACAGCGACCTGGCGCAACTGGCAATGATCCGCGCCGGTGCCGGCATCGGTGGGTGCCAGGTACAACTGGCCCAGCGCGACCCACGTCTGCGCCGAGTGCTGCCTGACGGCTTCGCGTTTAAAATGGACACTTGGGTCAGCATGCACGAAGACCTGCGCAACAGCCCACGCTGCCGGGTGACATTCGATGCACTGGTGGCAGGTTTGCAGCGTTACGTACAGGCTTGAGACAGCTGCGCTGGTGAACAATCAGCGCACCTCAATCCGTTCGCGGTCGCCCCATGTCCGAAGCCTTCGAAGTTCCCAGCCCCCACGAAAAACACCTTGAACACACCACCGAGCATGCTCACGGCCGCGGCGATAGCTTTGCCAGTCGTATCGCCGTGATGACCGCGATCATGGCGACCGTCGGTGCCATGCTCAGCTATTAGGCCGGCTCCAGCGAAAGTGAAGCTGCGATGGACAAGAACAACGCCGCCATCATCAAGACCGAAGCCGCTAACCAGTGGAACTACTACCAGGCCAAATCCAGCCGCCAGAACCTGGCAGAACTGGCCAGCCATATTCCCGGCGTGGATGCGGCGCATTACCAGGCGGAGATCGAGCGCTACAAGCGCCAGAAGGAAGAAGTGCGTAAACAGGCCGAAACGCTTGAGGCCACTTCACGGGACTGGGACCACAAATCCGAGGAAGCGCTGCACCAGCACCATCGCTGGGCCCAGGCGATGACGGCGATTCAGATCGCGATTTCATTGGCGGCGATTACCCTGCTCACGCGCAAGGAATGGCTCAAACGCATGTCGTACACCGCCGGCGGGGTGGCGGTGATGTTGGGTGGCCTGGCGTGGCTGCATCTCTGACACGCCGAAGAATAAATGTGGGCGCTGTCGAGCCCCAACCAGGCTGCAATGGGATCACCGCGCAGTACCCGCCAGACTGCGACCCAGCCTCGCTGATTGATTTCAATCTGCCAACTGAGCGCTTAGAGTGTCGCCCCCCCGAGAATTGAATCTCGAGATTGAATTTATGGAGTTATAAGTGAAATACGTCAGTAAAGTCGTTGCAGCAGCCGTACTTGGTTTCACCCTGGCAGGTTGCACCGGCACCGCCATGAAAACCCAGCAATACGACGCCAGCCAATACACCGTCCTCGGCCACAGCGAAGCCAGCGCCACCGGCATCATGCTGCTGGGCGTCATCCCCATCGGCCAGAACAACCGCTTCGTACGCGCCCAGGATGCAGCCATCAAGGCCAAGGGCGGCGACGCGTTGATCAACACACAAGTGCAGGAAAAGTGGTTCTGGGCTTGGGTATTGAACGGTTACACCACCAAAATCTCCGGTGATGTGATCAAGCTGAAAACCGCGCAATAAAGTACGAAATTGCCAGGGCGCTGACCCCGGCAAGCGACGTATCATGGGCCTGACTTTCGAGGATGGCCCATGAACCTCAGCATCATTTACGCCCTCGCGGCCGCCGCCCTGTTCGGCGCCAGCACCCCGCTCGCCAAAAGTCTTGGCCTGGGCCTCTCGCCCATCCTGCTCGCCGGCCTGCTCTACCTCGGCAGCGGCATTGGCCTAGCCGGTGTGCGCTTGATCCGTGATCGCGGCTGGAAACCTACCGGGCTAACCCCATCGGAATGGCCCTGGCTACTTGGCGCCATCGCCTTCGGCGGCCTCCTCGGCCCCGTTGCACTGATGTTCGGCCTGACCCGCACCACCAGCGCCAGCGCCTCCCTGATGCTCAACCTTGAGTCGGTACTGACCGCCGTGATCGCCTGGGTCGTGTTCCGCGAAAACGCCGACCGACGCATCGTCCTCGGCATGCTCGCCATTGTGTTGGGCGGCGTGGTGTTGTCGTGGTCCGGTGCTGACAGCAGCCATCAGGACTGGACCGGACCGCTCGCCGTTGCGCTGGCGTGTTTGTGCTGGGGCATTGATAACAACCTGACGCGCAAGGTGTCGGCGTCTGACGCGCTCTTTATCGCTGGGGCCAAGGGCTTGATTGCGGGGTTGGTGAATTGCAGCCTGGCGCTTTACCTGGGGGCGCAGATTCCGGGCGTGGCGCAACTGGCGCCGATTCTACTGGTAGGTTTCCTCGGCTATGGCATCAGCCTGGTGATGTTCGTGCTGGCCCTCCGCGGGCTGGGCAGCGCGCGCACCGGCGCTTACTTCTCCACGGCACCCTTTCTCGGTGCCGCAGTGGCGTTGCTGGTATTTGGCGAGTCGGTGACCGTGGCGTTCTGGATTGCCTCGGCACTGATGGCCGTAGGCGTGTGGCTGCACCTGACGGAGCGGCATGCCCATGAGCATCTGCATGAGGCAACGGAACATGGACACTGGCATGTGCATGATGAGCATCATCAGCATGAGCATGGGTTTGAGTGGGACTCGAAGGTGCCTCATAGTCATGTGCACGCACATGGAGTGATGAGGCATAGCCATGCGCATTTTCCGGATGTGCATCATCGGCATAGGCATTGAGGTCGGGCTTAGGCATAGGGCGTGACGTCATGGGGCCGCAGACTGAAAGGCCAGACAACTGAGCTGATAAAAGTTGTACTTTTCAAACCCCAGAAATCACAAAACCCCTGGTTTCTTTCGAAACCAGGGGTTTTGTTTACATCGAATTTGGCGGTGAAGGAGAGATTCGAACTCTCGATACAATTTCTTGTATACACACTTTCCAGGCGTGCTCCTTAAGCCACTCGGACACTTCACCGTATCTCGTCAAACCAGTTCAGTCTGTCGAGGCGCGCTAATGTAGTCGAAAGCCTTTCTGATGGCAAAGGTTTTTTTCAGAATTTTCATGCGGTTAGACCGTTATGCCATTCACCGTCCGGCAAGGGGTGGTGATTGTGCCATTCTCAGGCATCGGCGGCACGCGTCTGGAGCGCTTGCTGCGCCCTGCTCCGGGGCGTCTACCCTTGGGGATGCAGGAAAAGCCTGACTGGGTAGTCAGTCACGGCGCTTTACCCGCGCGGGCGTGGTGAGTAACGTCTGCTCATCTATCTCTATAACAAGCCCTACAAGGAACCGCGTCATGAGTGAGTTGATTGCCTACCACTTCGAAGACGGTATCGCGACCCTGACCCTGAGCAACGGCAAGGTGAATGCCATTTCTCCGGCGGTGATCAGTGAGTTTAATGCGGCGCTGGATCAGGCCGAGAAGGATCGGGCAGTGGTGATCATCACGGGCACACCGGGGATTTTGTCGGGTGGTTATGATTTGAAGGTGATGACCGCTGGCCCTAAAGAGGCAATCAGCCTGGTGACCTCGGGTTCGACCCTGGCGCGGCGGATGTTGGCGCATCCGTTCCCGGTGATCGTGGCCTGCCCTGGCCATGCGGTGGCCAAAGGCGCGTTCCTGTTGTTGTCGGCCGATTATCGGATTGGCGTCGAAGGCCCGTTCAGCATTGGTCTGAATGAAGTGGCGATTGGCATGACCATGCACCATGCCGGTATCGAGTTGGCGCGGGATCGCCTGCGTAAGTCGGCGTTTCAGCGTTCGGTGATCAATGCCGAGATGTTTGATCCGCAAGGCGCCTTGCACGCCGGTTTCCTCGACAAGGTGGTGGCACCCGAAGAACTGCACGCCGCCGCACTGGAAGCAGCGCGGCAGCTGAAGAAGATCAATATGAACGCGCACAAGCACACCAAGTTGAAAGTACGCCGCGCGCTGCTCGAAGCCCTGGACGATGCAATCATCCAGGATCAGGGCCATAGCCTGAGCTAAGTCCTACACCTGCTGTGCCTGAGCCCGACCTTGAGTCGGGCTTTTTCTTACCTATAAATGTGAAACGTCCGTAGCCGCTCTAGCTAGCCGTTATCGGCCCATGTGGAAACATGCGCTTAAACATCGGCTATCTCCTACGTCTGTAGGGGCAATTGCCGAATACAGTGCACATCCGTACACTGCGCCACCTTTTGTCCCGATGGGCCGTGTCGATGCTTTTTCTGTTGCGTATGTTGTTGATGAGCCTGCATTTTATGATCGCTGGCGTGCTGGGTGTGCTGGTCGGTGTGTGCCGGCCGTTCAACCCGGACAACAGCCGTCTCTGCGCTCGCCTCTATGCGTTGCCGGCCATGCGGATCTTGGGCTTGAACGTGAAGACCGACGTCGACTCGCTGCGCGACAAGCCCGGTACCTGCGTGGTGATCGCCAACCATCAGTCCAATTACGATTTGTTTGTGTTCGGCAATGTAGTGCCCCACCGCACGGTCTGCATCGCCAAGAAAAGCCTGAAATGGGTACCACTGTTCGGCCAGTTGTTCTGGCTGGCGGGCAATGTGCTGATCGACCGCGGCAATGCGCACAAGGCCCGGCGTGCGATGCTGACGACCACGCATACCTTGCAGCATGAGGACACGTCAATCTGGGTGTTCCCGGAAGGTACGCGCAACCTGGGCAAAGGGTTGTTGCCGTTCAAGAAAGGCGCGTTCCATATGGCGATTGCGGCCGGTGTGCCTATCGTGCAGGTGTGTGTCAGCAATTACGTGACGCAGATGAAGCTCAATCGTTGGGACAGCGGCAGTGTGCTGATACGCTCGTTGCCGCCGATTACTACCTGTGGGTTGACGGTGGATGACATCCCTCAGTTGCTGCTGACGTGTCAGACGCAGATGGATGAATGCATTGCACAGATGGACCGCGAACTGCAACGCGCGTAGGCGCACGCTTAGGGTGACGCGGAGCGTCACGGGCGGCATTCCCACGCAGAGCGTGGGAACGATCAGTGATATCAGCCAGCAACAACGGAACGCCATTCAGGCTAAGCTGCCCAACATCTGTCCTCTTGATAAGAAGTGATCAGCACCATGGGTAGAGTTGTTGCGGCTGCCGTCTACAGCGCCGGTAAGAAAGTCTCGGATATCACTCTCGATGAAGGCGCGGCCTGGGCCGCCAAACCTGGGCACTTTGTGTGGATCGGCCTGGAAGAACCCAGCGCCCAGGAACTGAACAACCTGCAACGCCAGTTCAACCTGCACGAGCTGGCGATTGAAGACGCCATGGAAAAACACAGCCGCCCGAAGCTGGAAACTTTCGGCGACGCGCTGTTTATCGTCACCTACTCACCGGTGCGCGAGAACGGCAAGCTGGAGTTTATCGAAACCCATATCTTTGCCGGCAACGGCTACATCATCACCGCACGCAACGGCCACTCGGCGTCCTACGGTTTTGTGCGCCAGCGTTGTGAGGCGCGACCGTTGTTGCTGGAGCATGGGGAAGATTTCGTACTCTATGCGCTGCTGGATTTTGTCACCGAAAACTATCAGCCGGTGAGCGAGGCGATCCACGCCGAAATCGATGAGCTGGAGCGTAACGTACTGTGCAGTTCGCTCAACGAGCGCGATATCCAGCACCTCCACGGCCTGCGCCGCGATGTGTTGCGGCTCAAGCGGCACGTGGCGCCGATGGTGGAGATCAGCCAGGAGTTGCAGAAGCTCAGCTTCCCGTTTATCGACAAGAACATGCGCCCGTATTTTCGTGACGTGCAAATCCACGTGACGCGGCAAATGGAAGACCTCACCACCCTGCGCGACATTGCCAGCCAGACCATCGAGATCGGTGTGTTGCTGGAGGCTTCGCGCCAGAGCGTGGTGCAGCGCAAGTTCGCCGCGTGGGCGGCGATCCTGGCGTTCCCCACGGCGGTGGCGGGGATTTACGGGATGAACTTCCAGAACATGCCCGAGCTGCAATGGCACTACGGCTATTTTGGGGTGCTCGGTTTTATTACCTTGGGCTGTACCGGTTTATGGGCCAGCTTCAAGCGTTCGGGCTGGCTTTAAGCCTTGGCTTCAGGCTGGTGCGCCACAAAGCGCATCATCCACTCCGCCACGGTCACGCCGTGATGGTCGCGCTCCAGGCTGGCCACGCCGTTGCTGTAGACCTTTTCACCCAGGGTTGTCTGAAGTATTTCCAGCAACTCACGGGAATAGTCGTGAACAAACTCCGGATGGCCCTGGAAGCACAGCACCTGGTCGCCAATGTGATACGCGGCAAACGGGCAGAATTCGCTGGAGGCGATCACGGTGGCGTTTTCCGGCAAAGTGGTGACTTGATCCTGGTGGCTGATCAATAGCGTCAGTTCCGGCACCTCAGGACTCATCCATGGCGTCTTCGCATCCAGCTTGTAGGCGTGGGTGCCCATCCCCCAGCCCTGACTGGCCCGTTCGGCCTTGCCGCCCAGCAGCAGCGCGAGTAACTGATGGCCGAAGCACACGCCCAGCAGCTTGTCGCCGCGCTCATAACGCGTGAGCAGGTAGGTCTTGAGCGTCTGGATCCAGGGGTCGGTACCAAAGGAATCGGCCTTGCTGCCGGTGATCAGGTACGCGTCAAACACTTCGTCATCCGGCGGGTATTCGCCCTGCACCACGTTGTAGACGACAAACTCGGCGGCAATCGGTTGCTTGGAGAACAGGCGTTTGAACATCTGCCCATAGCCTTGGTACTCATCGATCAAAGCGGGACGCAGAATATCGGTTTCCAAGATGCAGACGCGTAGCGACATAAAAAATACCTGACACGGCGATGGGAATATTGCACACCCCAGAGCCTGCCTTGAAATACCTCCCCAAAGCAAGCCCTCAATGGCCGCCCACACTCCCTGTAGGAGCGAGCTTGCTCGCGAAAAACGTCAACGATAACGCAGGTAGCCTGGATAAAAGCGTTGCCTGTGCGTTCTTCGCGAGCAAGCTCGCTCCTACAGTGGAACGTCTAAAACAGCGCGCCTTTTGCGGCTTTTTCCAGTAATAACGCCGGTGGCGAGAAGCGCTCCCCGTACTCCTCGGCGAGGTAGCGGGTGCGGGCGATGAAGTCGTTCAGCCCGTACTGGTTGATAAACTGCAACGCGCCGCCACTCCAAGCGGCAAAACCGATGCCGAAGATTGAACCAACGTTGGCATCCGCCGTGGACATCAACACGCCCTCCTCCACACAGCGCACGGTTTCGATGGCTTGGATAAACAGCAAGCGGTCACGCACATCCTGGGGGGAGATTTGCTTGCCGGGCTGTTCGAACCGGTTTTTCAGCTCAGGCCACAGGTGCTTCTGGCCGCCAGCGGGATAGTCGTAAAAACCACCGCCGGCCGCCTTGCCCGTGCGCTTGTATTCGTTCACCAACAGATCAATCACCGCCGTCGCCGGATGGTTCGGCATAGCCTTGCCTTCGGCCTGCAGGTCCTTGGCCGTTTGCTGTCGGATATGGCTCATCAGGCTGAGGGACACTTCATCGGACACCGCCAGCGGCCCCACTGGCATGCCGGCCTTGCGCGCTTCGGTCTCGATCATCGGCGCCGCCACGCCTTCGCCGAGCATGGCGATGCCTTCGTTGGTAAAGGTGCCGAATACCCGCGAGGTAAAGAAACCGCGACTGTCGTTGACCACAATCGGGGTTTTCTTGATTTGCAGTACGAAGTCAAAACCTCGGGCCAGGGTTTCGTCGCTGGTGCGCGCCCCCTTGATGATTTCCACCAAGGGCATCTTGTCCACGGGGCTGAAGAAGTGCAGGCCGATGAACCTGGCTTGATCAGGCACCGCCGTGGCCAGACCGCTGATGGGCAAGGTGGAGGTGTTGGAGGCGATCACCGCGTCGGCCCCCACCACGCTTTGCGCTGCGGCCGAGACCTTGGCCTTGAGTGCGCGGTCTTCAAATACGGCCTCGATGATCAGGTCGCAGCCGGCCAGGTCGGCGTCATCCTGCGTAGGATGAATGCGCGCCAGGGTGGTTTCGCGCTGTTCGGCGGTCAATTGCCCACGGCTGACTTTCTTGTCCAGCAATGCGGCTGAATGGGCTTTGCCTTTTTCGGCGGCGGTCAGGGTGATGTCTTTGAGCGCCACCTCGATCCCCGCACAGGCACTGACATAGGCGATGCCCGCGCCCATCATCCCGGCGCCGAGCACGCCGACTTTGCGCGTTACATAAGGCGCAAAACCCTGCGGTCGCGAGCTGCCGGCGTTGATTTGGTTGAGCTGGAACCAGAAGGTGCCGATCATGTTCTTCGCTACTTGCCCGGTCACCAGTTCGGTGAAGTAACGGGTTTCGATCAGGTGTGCGGTGTCGAAGTCCACTTGGGCGCCCTCGACTGCAGCACAGAGGATTTTCTCCGGCGCGGGGAAGCAGCCCTGGGTCTTGCTACGCAAAATCGACGGCGCAATGGCGAGCATCTGCGCGACTTTAGGGTGGGATGGCGTGCCGCCGGGAATCGCGTAGCCCTTGGTGTCCCAGGGTTGCCTGGCCTGCGGATTAGCCAGAATCCAGGCACGGGCTTGGGCCAGCAATGCCTCGCGATCCGCTGCCAACTCATCAATCAAACCCGCTTGCAGGGCCTGGGCGGGCCGCACCTTTTTGCCTTCGAGCAAATACGGCAAGGCTTTTTCCAGGCCAAGCATGCGCACCATGCGCACCACGCCGCCGCCCCCGGGCAACAGGCCAAGGGTGACTTCCGGCAAACCCAACTGCACGGACTTGTCGTCCAGCGCGACCCGGTGATGGCAGGCCAGGCAAATTTCCCAACCACCGCCCAAGGCCGCGCCATTGATCGCGGCCACCACCGGTTTGCCGAGGGTTTCCAGGCGGCGTAATTGCGTTTTCAATACCAAGACACTGTCGTAGAACGACTTGGCATGGGCTTTATCGACCTTGACCAGCTCATTGAGGTCGCCCCCGGCAAAAAAGGTTTTCTTGGCCGAGGTGATCACCACCCCGGCGATCTCGTCCTTTTCCGCTTCCAGGCGCGCGAGGGTGGCCGCCATGGCTTCACGGTAGGCGGCGTTCATGGTGTTGGCGCTCTGGCCGGGCATGTCCAGGCTCAGTACCACGATCTGGTCCTGGCCTTTTTCGTAACGAATGGCATCGGTCATGACAAATTCCTTAGGCTCAGAGACGTTCGATAATGGTGGCGATCCCCATGCCACCGCCGACACACAAGGTGGCCAGGCCGTAGCGTTGCTGGCGCACCTCGAGCTCGTCGAGCAAGGTGCCGAGAATCGCGCAGCCGGTGGCGCCCAAGGGATGGCCCATGGCGATGGAGCCGCCGTTGACATTGACCCGTGCGGTGTCGATGCCCATGTCCTTGATGAACTTGAGTACGACCGAAGCAAAGGCTTCGTTGACTTCGAACAGGTCGATGTCTTCAACCCGCAGGCCGGCTTTGGCCAGTGCTTTGCGAGTGGCCGGCGCGGGGCCGGTGAGCATGATGGTCGGGTCGGTGCTGGTCACCGCCGTGGCGACAATACGCGCCCGCGGTTGCAGGCCCAGTTCACGGCCTTTGGCCTCGGAACCGATCAGCATCAGCGCGGCGCCATCCACAATGCCGGAACTGTTGCCCGGCGTGTGCACATGGTGGATGCGCTCCACGTGGCTATAGACCCGCAACGCGGTGGCGTCGAAGCCCATCTGGCCCATCATTTCGAAGCTCGGCTTGAGCTTGCCCAAGCCTTCGAGGGTTGAGTCGCCGCGGATAAATTCGTCATGGTCCAGCAGCACAATGCCGTTCTGGTCGTGCACCGCGATCAGCGACTTATTGAAGGAACCGTCTGCCCGCGCCCTGGCGGCTTTCTGCTGGGACTGTAGGGCAAAGGTGTCGACATCCTGGCGTGTGAAGCCTTCCAGGGTGGCGATCAGGTCGGCGCCAATGCCTTGGGGCGTGAAGTGGCTGTGCATATTGGTTTGCGGGTCGAGCACCCAGGCGCCGCCATCGCTGCCCATGGGCACGCGGGACATGGACTCGACGCCGCCAACAACCACCAGGTCTTCGAAGCCGGAACGCACCTTCATCGCCCCCAGGTTCACCGCCTCCAGGCCCGACGCGCAGAAGCGATTGACCTGTACACCGGCAACACTGACATCCCAGTCGGCCACCAGCGCGGCGGTCTTGGCGATATCGGCGCCCTGGTCGCCCACGGGGGTGACGCAGCCAAGGACGATGTCATCCACTTGGCGGGTGTCGAGGTCGCTGCGCTGCGCCAGCGCCGTGAGCAAGCCGGCCACCAGGTTTACCGGCTTGACGCTGTGCAGGGCACCGTCGGCCTTGCCTTTTCCCCGGGGCGTGCGTATCGCATCAAAGATCAAAGCTTGGGTCATGACATCCTCGAACCGCTATGGGTGTGTGCCCTACCTTAGGCCCGATTGACACGGTTTCAATGACGGATGCGCTCATTGCTTTTGACCCCCTCGCTCGGACGAACGGTAGGTACCTACGGGAAATGCCTGATTAATCGTTTTAGCCGTCTAGCCCTAGGGCTGGCGCCAAGATGGCAATAAGCCTCATGCCGTTTTTAGCGCAAATACTTCTTAGCTGATATGAAATGAGTCTAAGCCAGAAAGAACGGGCGCTCTAAGGTTGAATCTGTAAGACGCTGCTGCCGGGTTTTGCTGGAGCAGCTGTAAGAAAAGTGCAACGTCACCTCGCGATACTGACTTCAACGGCACGCATTTGACGCTCAGGAATAACAACAAAAGAAAAGGCAGTCAGCCATGTTCAAACAATCGAAAGTACGTCAGGCGGGACTTATCCTGTTCGCCACCACCTTGATTCTGATCTTGCCCAATTTAACCAAGGTTATTGGGTGACACTCCCAGCTTCCGTGCACACACCGCACCAGTCCTGCAGCTTTTGGCAGCACCTGCCAGGACATTGCGCTTAGCGCTCCTGTTGCAGGGGCTGTCTTTTTACCTGCCGTTTTCCGTTATCGTGTGCGCCCTCACTCTCTCGCAACGGGCCTGTGCCTTGAAACCGATCCTCGCCCTTTTTGCCCTGCTGCTGAGCCTGCCTGCGGCGGCGGCACAGTTGACCATCGAGTTGGACCACACCCACAAAACCTGGGAGACCGCCGAGCTGCTCAAGCATCCCGACGCTCAGACGGTGCAGATCGTTGATGATGTGTCCTACAAGCGCAACATGACCTATCGTGCGGTGCCCCTCGCGGTGCTCTTGCCGGGCCTTAAATCTGCGAACCACCTGCAAGCCGTTGCCCTTGATGGTTTTGCCGCCGAACTTGCCGCCGCGCCGTTGCTGGAAAAAAACGGCGCCCGCGCCTGGCTGGCCGTGGAAGACCCGGCCCATCCATGGCCACCACTGGCACAGGGCAAGCCCAGCGCCGGACCGTTCTATCTGGTCTGGACCAACCCTCAAGCCGGACGTATCAGCCCGGAACAGTGGCCGTTCCAGGTCTCCAGGTTCAAACAGTTGCAGACGGTTGGCGAGCGTTTCCCGGCGTTATTGCCCGACCCTAAGCTGGCGGCGAACGACCCGATCAACCAAGGCTTCGCGTTGTTCCAGAAGAACTGCCTGGCGTGCCATCGCCTCAATGGCGGCGGTGATGCCCAGATGGGGCCGGACTTGAATGTGCCCTACAACCCCACCGAGTATTTCAGCGGCGATTTTCTCAAGCGTTACATCCGCGACCCGCAAAGCCTGAGGCATTGGCCACAGGCGAAGATGCCGGCGTTTACAGCCAGTGTATTGCCAGACAATGAGTTGGACTTGCTGGTGGGGTATCTGCGGCATATGGCGGGCCGCAAGCTGTAGGGGCGAGCTTGCTCGCGAAAAGCCTGAGAGCACCGTCGAGCGTTCCCACGCTCTGCGTGGGAACGCCTCTTGTGATGCTCTGCGTCACGCCATGGGACGCGGAGCGTCCTGGGCTGCATTCCCACGCAGAGCGTGCGAACGATCAAGCAAGCTTGCTCCGACAGTTATCGGTCATTGCTGCGGCGCCACGAATACCTTGGCGTGCATCTGCTCATGCCCACCGCCACGGCGCATGCCGCGTACCGGGCAGGCGTCGAGGTAGTCCAGGCCGACGGCCAGCTTCAAGTGCCGCTCCGGCCGCGCCAGTTGGTTGGTCACGTCAAAGCTGTACCAGGCGTCATCCAGCCAGGCTTCGGCCCAGGCATGACTGGCCAGGTGCGCGCTGTCTTCGGTGTACAAATACCCCGACACATACCGCGCCGGGATCCCCAGGCTACGTGCGCAGGCCAGGAACGCATGGGTATGGTCCTGGCACACCCCAGCGGCCCCTGCGAAGGCTTGGGCGGCGCAGGTATCGACGTCAGTCGCGCCGGGGGTGTAGACCATGGTGTGGTTCAGCGCCTGCATCAAGTCGATAAGCGCCGTGCGGTCGCGACGCTGATGGCAGTTTTGCTCGGCAAACCCGCGCAGGGCGTCGTCGGGCTCGGTGAGGCGCGTGGAGCGCAGGAACGGAAAGGCAGACTGGCTTTCGTGTTCGGCCTCGCGCCATTCATCGATCTCCACCACGCCCCGAGCGCCAATGATGATGGCGTCATGGGGTTCGTCCAACGTGAGCACATGCAATATGTTGCCGAAGGGGTCCACCTGCGCCCGCACCGGGCGCGGCAGGTCGAGTTGCCAGCTCAGCACGTGCTGGCGCTCGCTGTCATGGGGGGTCAGGCGCAGGTACTGGATGCTGGCGCGCACCTGGTCTTCGTAGTGGTAGGTGGTGTCGTGGCTGATGGAGAGTCTCATGCCGCCTCCAGGTAGGAACTGTAGATGGCGTCGCCCAACTGGCGGACCAAGGGGATAAAGTCGGTCAGCCAGGCATGCAGGCCTTCCTCGAGGATTTCGTCGATGGCCGTAAAGCGCAGGCGCGCATCCATCTCGGCGGCCAGGCGCTGGGCCGGGCGACCATTGAGGCCTGGCAGGCTCGCGAGGATCTGGTCGATCTCTTCGCTGCAAGCACGCAGCGAACGCGGCACATCCGCGCGTAAGAGCAGCAGTTCGGCCACTTGCCGAGCGCCCGGCGCATCGCGATAAATCTCGGTGTACGCCTCGAACGACGACAGAGCGCGCAGCAACGCACTCCATTGGTAATAAGCGTGAGCCGTACCATCGCTGACCGCCGCCGCCTGTTCGCCGGCCATTTCGTAGCGGGCATCCAGCAGGCGCAGGGTGTTATCGGCACGCTCAATAAAAGTGCCCAGGCGGATAAAGCGGAAGGCATCGTTGCGCATGATGGTGCCGTACGTGGCGCCCCGAAACAGATGGGAACGCTCCTTGACCCACTCACAAAACCGGCTCATGCCGTAATGGCTGAGCCCCTGCTGGGCGATATCGCGAATGTCCAGCCAGGTGGCGTTGATGTTTTCCCACATGTCGGCGGTGATCCGCCCACGTACCGCATGGGCGCTGGCCCGCGCCGCACCCAGACAGCTGTAGATGCTCGCCGGGTTGGCCGCGTCCAAGGCAAAAAAGTGCAGCAAGCGTTCAGCGTGCAATGGGCCATGGCGCTCGTGGTAATCGTCCAGAGTGCCGGTGATCAACAGCGGCATGGCCAATTCGTGCAGGCCATCGCCGCGCCCGTCCTGGGGCATCAGCGACAGCGAATAGCTGACATCGAGCATGCGTGCGAGGTTTTCGGCACGCTCCAGGTAACGTGACATCCAGTACAAATCCGAGGCAGTTCTACTCAACATGGCATCAGTCCTCGACCACCCAGGTGTCTTTGGTTCCGCCGCCCTGGGACGAGTTGACCACCAGCGAGCCTTCGCGCAGCGCCACACGGGTCAGGCCACCCGGCACCACGCGGGTGTCCTTGCCGGACAACACGAAGGGGCGCAGGTCGATATGGCGCGGGGCGATGCCGTTTTCGACAAAGGTCGGGCAGGTGGACAAGCACAGGGTCGGCTGCGCGATATAGGCGTGTGGCTTGGCCTTGATACGCGCCCGGAACGCTTCGATTTCTGCGGTCGTAGACGCCGGGCCAACCAGCATGCCGTAACCACCGGAGCCCTGGGTTTCCTTGACCACCAGGTCGGGCAGGTTGGCCAGCACGTGGGACAACTCGTCAGGCTTACGGCATTGAAAAGTCGGAACGTTCTGCAGGATCGGCTCTTCATCGAGGTAGAAGCGGATCATCTCGGTGACGAACGGATAAACCGATTTGTCGTCCGCGACTCCGGTGCCAATGGCGTTGGCCAGCACCACATTGCCGCAACGGTAGGCAGCGAGCAAGCCGGGTACACCAAGCATCGAGTCGGGGTTGAATGCCAAGGGATCTAGAAATGCATCATCGAGGCGACGGTAGATCACATCGACAGCCTTGGGTCCATCGGTGGTGCGCATGAACACACGGTCATCGCGCACGAACAAATCCGCGCCTTCCACCAACTCCACACCCATTTCCCGAGCCAGGAAGGCATGTTCGAAGAATGCGCTGTTGAAACGCCCGGGCGTCAGTACTACCACACTGGGGTTATCCAGGGGGCTGGCGCTTTTCAGGGTGTCGAGCAGCAGGTTGGGGTAATGGTCGATGGGCGCGATGCGCTGGGCCGCGAACAGCTCGGGGAACAGACGCATCATCATCTTGCGGTCTTCGAGCATGTAGCTGACACCGCTGGGCGTGCGCAGGTTGTCTTCGAGCACGTAGTACGTGCCGTCGCCATCGCGTACGAGGTCCACCCCGGAGATGTGCGAATAGATATCGCGATGCAAGTCCAGGCCCTGCATTGCCAGTTGGTATTGCTCGTTGGCCAATACCTGCTCGGCGGGGATGATGCCGGCCTTGATGATGCGTTGGTCGTGGTACAGGTCGGTGAGGAACAGGTTCAGCGCCTTGACCCGCTGGATGCAACCGCGTTCGACAACCCGCCATTCACTCGCCGGAATGCTGCGGGGGATGGTATCGAAGGGGATCAGGCGCTCGGTGCCTTGTTCGTCCCCGTAGAGGGTGAAGGTGATGCCGGCGCGGTGGAACAGCAAATCGGCTTCACGCCTGCGCTGGGCCAGCAGTTCGGCAGGGGTGTCGGCCAACCAACGGGCGAACTCGCGATAATGGGGGCGAACCTGCCCTGCCCCATCGTACATTTCATCGTAATAAGTGCGGATCATGCCGTACTCCTTGTCACCCGGACGCAAGAACCTTCGCAAGGCCCGTGCCAGCGGCATAAACACTTGATAATCAAACAGTTGCATAATCCGAGGGGATTTGCCGCACCGTCCTGGTGCGCGCAATTGCCTGGGCCACGCCGTACGCTCCGTTGCAATGCGGTGTTTGGCTATCAACAGCATAGTCAGAGTTGATTTCACTGCCCGCCTGCACATGCGGATAATCGCCCACATCGGTTGAACAGGACGTGTCCTACAGCCAAACCCTTTGCACATTCAGTAACGTATTGACTCGTGTACTGATGACTCCTCGGTCTTCCCTTTCCGCCACCCTATTCGGGTGGCTTTTTTTTGCGCCTGAAACGGCAGTTTCCGTTGCGACGGTAGCCCAAACAAAATCGGCCGACCCAAAGGTCAGCCGACACGCTGTGCTGCTCATAAATACCAACTACATGGGTAACCCACGCACCTCCTGCTTGACGCCCCATCCTTCGATGATCCCTCCCAGGGGCTCGACCACCGCTTCAAAGTCTTGCTCGAAGTCTCCTATGCCGTCGTAGGTTGCGAACATGATTTTGCTCAGTTCCAGGTACCAGGCGCCATCGTCGCGCGCGCTGACCTGGGCGTTGAGGGACTCCCCACGAAATCGACCCGCAGCCCTGCGCGCCCGTTCCTCATCCGGGAAAATGGCGTAGAACTCGATGGGGTGAAAGCGCGAGAAATCAAAGCCGCCTTCTTTCATGCGGCGCAGTACGTTGGTGCTGATGTCTTCTTGATAGGCTGTGCTCATGAAACGTCCTCCTCACACCGATGGATAGACTTTCCGTGCTTCCTGAAGCCCCGCGCCCTGCTGGCGCGGGCACCACGGCATAACATCACCGCAGGAAAACAAGCATGTAGCTGACAAGACCAGACCTTAGCGATTCATTCGCTGATCTCGATTGCAGAGTAGCGTGAAGCTGTCACCGCCACCAGAGGGGCTTGAAGGGTCTATAGAAAATGTTCAGGCCGCGGGTTCGACCTTGAGGTCCTTGATACCATTCTGATCATGCAGGCTCTTGACCGTGGGGTCGGGGACACGGTCGGCAAGATCGTTAAGGTCCAGCTTCTCCAACACCGGCGACACACGCACGCGCACCATTTGTGCGGCTTCTTCCAGCGTCGGCTCATGCTCGCAGTCGAATTGCTCGACTACCGGCTCGCCGCGGTCGTTGATGAAAGAAACATTCCACTTCGGCATCGGTGCCTCCTCGATAAAACCCATAGGTGGGCTTACTTCTATCTGGACCGTGAGGGCTCGCCAAACGTTCCACTCAAGGCCGGAGGCACCGGATCAACTGCACTTATTTTTCAGCGTGTTCTTTCAAGGCTTTCAAGGTGTTAAACGGCGCGTCCACCACAAACTTGTTGGCCAGCCACGACGGCACGCTGCCGCCTGGCTCGGTGTGTACCTGGTAGGTGACTTCGGTCTGGTTATCGCCCTTTGGCACCAGTTTCCAGAAACCCTCCACCTGGGCGACCCGCACGTAGCCTTTTGCTTCAGGCTTGTAGGTCGGCACGCCTTCCAGCTTGCGCGTGACGGTGCCGTCAGCGGCTTTGGTGGTGGTGACGTGGATGTACGAGTCGCGGTCCGTCACAGGGAACGGGGCCTTGAACTGGGTGTAGGTCCAGGCCTCGTCGCCTTTCTTGTCGACGAGTTTCTGGGATTTGCATTCATGGATCCATGCGCAAGCACCGACCACATCTTCCTGCAGCGCCTGGACCTTGGCCAAAGGCGCCTTGATCACGGTCACGCCGCGATAGGCCTTGTACTTGGAACCGGCAATCTCGCTCAGGGACACCTTGATACCGTCTTCGTCCTTGGCGACTTGCCAATCCTCAGCCTGGGCGGTGGCCGCAAACAACAGCGTAAAACCGCACAGCACAGCCACTCGTTTCAGCGAACCCATCGTTGTATTCCTTATTGTTGAAGTTCCGATAGTAAAGCCCATCAAGCCGCCGTCATCTGCTCCCACCAGCCGATCAGCCGGATGGCATCGGCCTGGTCGTTGCCGCACACCTCAATATCGGCCTTGAAATCACTGCACACGGCGGGCCGCTGCGGTTGACCGAACAACTGGCACAATTGTTCCACCGACAGGTGCACGCAACGGACGCCAGCGGGTTTGCCCTGGGGCATTCCGGGTAGTGGCGAACTGATGGAGGGGGCAATGCAGCAGGCGCCACAGCCTTCACGGCATTTCATGACCAGCAGGTCCTCGACGACTCAATAGGGATGGCCGGGCTAGAGTACGCCCTTAAACAGCCGTTTTAAAATGGCTCAACAGGGGTTTTTCGCACAAAACAAAAATGACCGACCAGTCTGCGACAGATGGTCGGCAACCTGGGTCACCTGTGGCCCGAAAGTTTATTGCTTGAATTCGAAATCCAGCGCAGCGCCTTCTACATCACGGCGCTCTTCGTTACGCAGTTGCAGCTTCATCTCATTGCTGAGCAAGCGGCCGTTGATCTGGAACGCACTGTTGTCGGTGGGCTTTTCACCAAACATCGGCGGCAATAGAGGCACGCTCTTGGGCTTGGGCATGGTGCCGATGGGTTGCAAGTGCCTGACCATGTCGGAAGGCAGGGACAGGTCCAACTGTGCCGGTGGCAGTTTGGTCTGGGCGACCTCATGGGCCGACTTGGACTTGCTCGCCACGGGTGCACGCTTTTTGGTCGAAGCGGCTTTCTTTTGCGCGGCAGGGGATTTTTTCGCAGGCGTTGGCTGCTTGGCTGAGGTCTTTTGCTCGGCACCGACAACAGGCTTGCCTTCAGCCACCGGTGCTGCAGCCAGCACGCTACCGGCATTGCACAGGCTCAGCAGACCAAGCATCAACGTAACGCGAAAAATAGAAGTCATATCGCCAACAGCATTAACGGCAGAAGGCCATATGCTCGCTTGTTGTGCGCGGCATGACAAGGGCACAGATCAGTCTTGTCCCCTTTGCTCGCCTCAAAAACCCGCTGCGGCCTCTTGGCACAGCTGGCTGGCAAGCATTCCCAGGGTCATCAACGCCCTCTCCGCCTCGCGGTTCCACGGCGTGCCGCAATTGAGGCGAATACAGTGGTTGAACTGTTCGGTATTACTGAAAATCAGCCCTGGCGCAATGCTGATGCCTTGTTGCAGGGCACGCACATGCAGTTCCTGAGTATTGACCCGCCCCGGCAAACTGACCCACAGGATAAAGCCGCCGGTCGGGCGGGTCATCTGGGTGCCCTCGGGGAAATACTGCTGCACCGCCAATTGGAAGGCGCTGAGGTTCTTGCGGTATTCCTGGCGGATGTAGCGCAAATGACGGTCGTAGCCACCGTTTTCCAGATAAGCCGCGACGCCCATCTGGGTGACGCTGCATGCCGAGTGCGTGCTGAACATCTGCAGGCGCTGGATTTCCTGCTGGTATTTGCCGGCAATCATCCAGCCAATGCGCACGCCTGGGGACAAGGTCTTGGAAAAGCTTGAGCAATAGATCACCCGGTCGAGGCGGTCGTAAGCCTTGAGGGCTTTGGTGCGGCCGAGTTCGAACATCAACTCGCCGTAAATATCATCTTCGACAATCTGGATATCGAAGTCCGACGCCAGGCGCAGCAACTGTTTCTGCCGCTCCTCTGGCATGGTGCCGCCCAGCGGGTTACTCAAGCGCGTGGTCAGCACCAGCGCTTTGATCGACCATTGGTTGGCGGCCAGTTGCAGGGCTTCCAGGCTCATGCCCGTGGCAGGGTCACTGGGGATCTCGATCACCTTGAGGCCCAGCAGATCAGCCAATTGCAGCAAGCCGTAATAGGTCGGTGATTCAGCCGCGATCAGGTCGCCAGGGCGCGTCAGCACGCGCAACGACATTTGCAAGGCATCGACACAGCCGTGGGTGATCACCACTTCGGAAGGGTCCACTACCACCCCGGCATCGCGCATGCGGATCGCCACCTGGCGCCGCAGGGGTTCAAAGCCAGGGCTGAACATGTAGCTGAACGCCCGTGGGCTCTGGAAACGCGTGACCTTGGCCAATTGCTGATGCAATGCCCGCACCGGCAGGTAGTCGACACTCGGCACCGCCGCCCCCAGGGGAAAAACCCCTTCACGGCGCGACTCGACCAGCACCTGCTGGATGATACTGCTACGGGTGACCAAACCTGGGCGCTCGACCCGTGCGATATCAGGCGTAGGCGCCGTGAGTGCTGGCGTCTGGTGCACGTAGTAGCCCGACTGCGGCCGCGCCCGAATCAGCCCCTGGTCTTCCAGGTTGGCGTAGGCCTGCAGCACCGTGGCATGGCTCACATTGAGCTGGGAACTCATCTTGCGTACCGACGGCACGCGCTCCCCCGGTTGGTAGACACCGCGGCGGATGTCCTCAGCCAGTTGCTGGGCAATACGTTGGTAAAGCAACAGATTGGTCATGACGCAGCACTCGATTTCACGGGCATTTTATTTTTGTGTGAAACATACATACCGGCACAGTTTAGAAGTGTACGGGGACAGTTGCCACAATAGTCGAGCGTGGGCAGGAGTGACAGTAAAAACTGCCGGGGGAGCTGGGGTGGGCATCGCCGAAACGAAATGTGGGAGCGGGCTTGATCGCGAAGGCAGTGTGTCAGTCAGCACATCCAGTACTGAGCCACCGCATTCGCGAGCAAGCCCGCTCCCACAATTTGGATCTGCGTCAGCTATTAGCGCGCTGCGCCCAATTGGCCCTTCTCGTCAGAGAACACAATTTCCACCCGACGGTTCTGCGCGCGGCCACGCTCGGAGGCATTGGCTTCCACCGGGTATTGGTCGCCATAACCTTCGACTTCGATGCGCTTGTCATCGATACCCAGGTCCATCAACAGGTCGGCCACCGATTGAGCCCGGTCGCGGGACAGTTTCAGGTTTTCCTGCTCGCCACCGGTGTTGTCGGTGTAACCCTCGATGCGCACCCGACGCTTGGGGTTCAGTTGCAGGAATTGCACGATCTTGAGCACCGTGCGGTTGGCCGAGTTCTGCAGCTCCGCTTCGCCGGTGTCGAACAGTACGTCGCCCAGGGTCATCACCAGGCCACGGTCGGTCTGGGTGGTGAGGCTGGCGATTTGCGCTTCAACCCACTTGCCCTGCTGTTGCACGCTGGCCAGCTTGTTTTCGCGCAAGGCCAGTTGCAGGCGCTGACGTTCCAACTCCAGTTGGGTGCCGCGCTCGGCATTCAGGCCCTGCTGGGTGTGCTCTCGGGCGATGGCGCTGTACCGCTGGCTCAGGTAGGCGTAATGCACCACATCGGAGCCGCTGCCCCAGTAGCTGGACAGGCGATCGGCGCGGGCCAGGGACTCTCCGGCGCGGATCACGTCCTTGGGCGCGAAGCGCAGCACGTTGGCGTCTTCCTTGACCTTTTGAAAGTCATCGCCGGCCTGCTGCAACGCCTGCTCGCTCGTGGGTTGGCTCGCACAGCCGCCCAAGGCCACGCTGCCCAGCAGCAGTACACAGCTCAGGCCACGGATCATCGGGCTCATTGTGCTTCTCCCAACTGCAGCTGCTTACGCAGGCGAGTGATACGGGTATTGAGCACGTTCAATTGTTCCTGGCTCTTGCCGGTCAGCACTTTGGCTTCGGCCAGGCGTGCGTCCAGCTCAGCCTGCTCGGCGCGCATCCGCGCTCGCTTGTAAGATTGGTCGGCCATGTTGCCCTTGGCCCGGGCGAATTTTTCTTCGGCCAGCTTCAGTTCGGGGGATTCATCGGTGTTGGCCCCGACCGCGGTGGCTTGTTCCAAGGCTTGCTGGGTCAGGCGCATTTGTTCGATCGGCGCAGGATCGGTTGCGCATCCCGCCAGCGCGACAACGGCAAGGGCCGCGAAAAGAGCTCGAAAAATCACTGTAAATCCCTACTTTGTTGGGGTGCCGACAGGTTGTTGCAGTTGCGCTTTCCAACGCTCCAGATTGCGCTGCAGCGCGGCTTGAGCGGCACCGGAGGCGGGCAATTCTGTCATCTTTTTCGTCAGCTGTCCGCGAAGCCAAGGATCATTGCAGGCCGAGTTGTGGGAAATCGCCAGGTACAGGCCAGGCTGATCGACAGGCACCTCATGGGCCACCAGGTCATTACTCATGCCCAGGGTCTGGGCCATGGCCATGCCGGAATAGCGCCCAGCCAGCACGTAGTCCACCTCACCGAGCAACAGTTTCTGCAAAGCCGGCGTCAAATTGGGCAGGCGTTGCAGGTTGAGTTGCTGGCTGGCGAAGGTTTCGAACTCCGCGCTCAAACGCGCACGTTCCGAGACTGCGCCTTTGTGGCCGTGCAAATCGGCGGCGGTGGAATAGACCACGGCTGAATCCTTGCGCGTCCATACCAGGTAGTCGGTCTGCATCAGCGCCGGATGGATGTAGTCGAAGTGGTCCAGTTCACCCAGGTTCAGCGGTGCGTCGGCGAGAATGTCCATGCGCCCGCTGCGTGCTTCATCAAGGGCCAGGGAGCGTTTGCCGCCGTAGAGCAGGTCGATTTTCAGCCCGAGCTCCTTGCCCACTTGTTGCAGCACGTCAGCGGTCGCGCCGATCAGGTGCGTAGGGTCCTGGGGGTCGCGCCAGAGTAAAGGCGGTGCGTCCGGGCTGCCGGTGATCACCAGGCGCTCGCACTTGCCGGCGGCGAGCGTCAGGCTCGGCAGCAGCGTAAGGCCCAACAGTACAGTCCAGGGGCGCAGCGCCATGGCATGTTCCTTCCTAAAGTGCTCGCGAAAAACGTCAACGATAACGCGTGCGTTCTGAATAAATGCGGCGCCTGTGGTTTTTTCGCGAGCGAGCTCGCTCCTACAGGGAATAAAAAAGCCCGGTCATAAGACCGGGCTCTTTATAAGTGAAGCGGCTGGATTAGACCAGCTTCTCCAATTCAGGTACGGCTTCGAACAAGTCCGCCACCAGGCCATAATCGGCAACCTGGAAGATCGGAGCTTCTTCGTCCTTGTTGATCGCAACGATCACTTTGGAGTCTTTCATACCGGCCAAGTGCTGGATCGCGCCGGAGATACCGACGGCGATGTACAGCTGTGGCGCAACGATCTTGCCGGTCTGGCCGACCTGCATGTCGTTGGGTACGAAACCTGCGTCAACGGCTGCGCGGGAAGCGCCGACCGCAGCGCCCAGCTTGTCGGCCAGGGCGTACAGGTGTTTGAAGTTGTCACCGTTCTGCATGCCACGCCCGCCGGAAACGACGATTTTGGCAGCAGTCAGTTCAGGACGGTCCGACTTGGCCAGCTCTTCGCCGACGAAGCTGGAAGTGCCAGCGTCGTGGGCAGCGGAGACGGCTTCAACGGCAGCCGAGCCACCTTCGGCAGCAACCGGGTCGAAACCCGTGGCGCGTACGGTGATGACCTTGACCGAGGCGTTGGACTGCACGGTAGCGATGGCGTTACCGGCGTAGATCGGGCGCTTGAAGGTGTCGGCGCTTTCTACCGAGATGATCTCGGAGATCTGGTCAACATCCAGCTGCGCGGCAACGCGTGGCAGGATGTTTTTGCCGTTGGAGGTAGCGGCGGCCAGGATGTGGCTGTAGCCAGCGCCAAGCTCGGCGACCAGCGGTGCAACGTTTTCCGGCAGCTGATGCGCGTAAGCGGCATTGTCAGCGTTCAGGACTTTGCTCACGCCCGCGATTTTCGCAGCGGCTTCAGCCACAGCGCCGGCGCCCTGCCCTGCTACCAGGACGTGGATGTCACCACCGATTTTGGCGGCAGCGGCCACGGTGTTCAGGGTGGCCGGGGCCAGCACCTTGTTATCGTGTTCGGCGATTACGAGGATAGTCATGATCAGATCACCTTCGCTTCGTTTTTCAGTTTCTCGACCAGTTCAGCCACCGACTTGACCTTGATGCCCGCGCTGCGTGCAGCCGGCGCTTCGACTTTGACGGTCTTGTTGGTAGAGGCGGTGGAAACGCCCAAAGCGTCCGGAGTCAGCGTCTCCAGAGGCTTCTTCTTGGCTTTCATGATGTTTGGCAGGGACGCATAACGCGGCTCGTTCAAACGCAGGTCGGTGGTGACGATGGCCGGCAGTTTCAGGGAAACCGTCTGCGCGCCGCCGTCGATTTCACGGGTGACCGCAACGCTGTCGCCGCTCACTTCGACTTTCGAAGCGAAGGTGCCCTGGCCGTAACCGGTCAGTGCAGCCAACATCTGGCCAGTCTGGTTGTTGTCGCTGTCGATGGCTTGTTTGCCCAGGATCACCAGTTGTGGCTGCTCCTTGTCGACAACGGCCTTGAGCAGCTTGGCAACGGCCAGGGAGGTCAGCTCTTCAGCGGACTCCACCAGAATGGCGCGGTCGGCGCCCAGGGCCAAAGCGGTACGCAACTGCTCTTGGGCAGTGGTCGGCCCGATGGACACCACGACGATTTCCGTCGCCACGCCTTTCTCTTTCAGGCGTACGGCTTCTTCCACAGCGATTTCGCAGAAAGGGTTCATCGACATCTTGACGTTAGCAAGGTCGACGCCGGAATTGTCCGCCTTGACGCGAACTTTCACGTTGTAATCGACAACGCGTTTGACAGCTACAAGAACCTTCATGGATTCCTCGTTACTCTCCGGTGAAAAGAAAGTCGCCTAGGCGAACCTGGCGGTTGATGCTCATCGGCACACAAGGGCACCTCCAAAGACCTCGGCAGTGGCCTTGCACACGGGAAATGACGACCGTTCGTCAGTGGTGACTGAGAGGTCATTCTTTATCGTGGCGTGTAAACTGCGCTCCAACGTTTGGGTGCGCATCACCTTCATTGCCTTCGGCCTGTCTTTGGACGTGCTCTTGAAACCTGCAGTCTGCCTACGGGAAGCGCAAAACCGACCGTATCTTGACCGGAACGCCTATTCTGGTCAATACGGCAAAATGGTCAGTCATAAGCCCCGTTGCTTTGATTTATCTAGGCTGCAGGCGATTCAAACAAACGTTTGTATTGGACGCTGTCAGTGGTCTATATATAATGCGCCACCTAGAGAGACAGGTGGGTGCTGCCTTCGCGCAGAACCACACCGAACCTCCACCCATTAGAAAAAAAAGCCTGTTGAGCCTTGAGTAGGAGATAGCCTGTGGAACGCGAATACATGGAATTCGACGTGGTCATCGTCGGCGCTGGCCCGGCTGGCCTGTCTGCCGCCTGCCGACTGAAGCAGAAGGCCGCCGAAGCCGGTAAGGAAATCAGCGTCTGCGTGGTCGAGAAAGGCTCCGAAGTCGGCGCCCATATCCTCTCCGGTGCCGTGTTTGAACCACGTGCCCTGAACGAGCTGTTCCCGGACTGGAAAGCACTCGGCGCTCCGCTCAACACGCCCGTGGTGCGCGATGACATCTATGTACTGCGCAGCCCGGAAGCCTCCACCAAGGTGCCCGACTTCTTTGTGCCCAAGACCATGCACAACGAAGGCAACTACATCATTTCCCTGGGCAACCTGTGCCGCTGGCTGGCCCAGCAGGCCGAGAACCTCGGCGTGGAAATCTACCCAGGCTTCGCCGCCCAGGAAGCGCTGTTCGACGAGAACGGCGTGGTACGCGGCATCATCACCGGCGACCTCGGCGTCGACCGTGAAGGCAAGCCAAAAGACGGCCTGTACACCCCGGGCATGGAGCTGCGTGGCAAGTACACGCTGTTCGCCGAAGGTTGCCGTGGCCACATCGGCAAGCAACTGATCCAGCGCTTCAACCTGGACAGCGACGCCGACGCCCAGCACTACGGCATTGGCCTGAAGGAAATCTGGGAAATCGACCCAGCCAAGCACCAGCCGGGCCTGGTGGTGCACACCGCCGGTTGGCCGCTGGACATCATGGGTAAAGAGAACACCGGTGGCTCGTTCCTTTATCACCTGGAAAACAATCAAGTCGTGGTCGGGCTGATCGTCGACCTGTCCTACAGCAATACCTTCCTGTCGCCGTTCGATGAATTCCAGCGCCTCAAGCACCACCCGGTGCTGGCCCAGTACCTGGAAGGCGGCAAGCGGGTCAGCTACGGCGCCCGCGCGATCTGCAAAGGTGGCCTGAATTCGCTGCCGAAGATGGTCTTCAAGGGCGGCGCGCTGATCGGTTGCGATCTGGGCACCCTGAACTTCGCCAAGATCAAAGGCAGTCACACCGCGATGAAGTCCGGCATGCTCGCCGCCGACGCCGTGGCTGACCGCCTGTTTGCCGAATCCGAGGGCGGTGATGAGCTGACCACATATGTCGACAGCTTCAAAGCCAGCTGGCTGTATGAAGAACTGTTCGCCAGCCGTAATTTCGGCCCGGCCGTGCACAAGTTCGGCGCAATCATCGGCGGCGGTTTCAACTGGCTCGACCAGAACATTTTCGGCGGCAAGATCCCTTTCACCCTGCACGACACCAAGCCGGACTACGCCTGCCTGAAGCTGGCCAAAGACAGCCAGAAGATCGACTACCCCAAACCCGACGGCAAGCTGAGCTTCGACAAACTGAGCTCGGTGTTCATCTCCGGCACCAACCATGAAGAAGAGCAGCCGTGCCACTTGAAGCTCAAAGACCCAAGCATCCCGATCGGCACCAACCTGCCGCTCTATGATGAACCGGCGCAGCGCTACTGCCCGGCAGGCGTGTATGAAGTGGTGACCAAGGAAGACGGCGAGAAACGCTTCCAGATCAACGCCCAGAACTGCGTGCACTGCAAGACCTGTGACATCAAGGACCCCTCGCAGAACATCACCTGGGTGACGCCGGAAGGCGCGGGCGGGCCGACTTACCCGAATATGTAAGTCGTTCGCTTAACCAGAAAAGGCTCCCGAAATGGGTAATGCCAGTCAGTTAAGACAGAATCGGTAACTGTGGCGAGGGAGCTTGCTCCCGCTGGGGCGCGAAGCGGCCCCAAAAATGGGACTGCTACGCAGTCCAGCGGGAGCAAGCTCCCTCGCCACAAGTCACTGGTTGTCTGCTCTAGCTCTTAACTGACTGGCATTACCCGAAATGGGAGCCTTTTTTGTGGGCGACATCGATCAATATGTGGGAGCTGGCTTGCCTGCGATGGCGGTCTTCAGGTGCCAAATGTATAGCTGACCCACCGTTATCGCAGGCAAGCCAGCTCCCACAATAACCTCGTAGTGTCAGGCGGCCCGCTCTTCCCCCGGGTTGCGCAGGAAATAGCGCTTGTACTCCCGACTGAACTGCGACGTGCTCTGGTACCCCACCTTGTGCGCCGCCTGCGCCACGCTCATGCCTTCCACCAGCAGCAACTGCTGGGCCTTCAATAGCCGCAGGCGCTTGAGGTACTGCACCGGCGATAACAAGGTGCAGCGTTTGAAATGCTCATGAAAGGTCGACGCACTCATGTGCGCATACCCGGCCAACGTCTCGATATTCAGCGGCTCGGCGTAATGGGCATGCAGGTGATTCAATGAGGTGGCGATGCGCGAAAACTGCCCCTGTTGTTCCACCAGCGCACGCAGCACATCGGCCTGAGGCCCACGCAAGGCGGTGAACAACAATTCGCGCACCCGCGCAGGCCCCATGATCCGGCTTTCCAGCGGATCGTGCAGGCATTGCAACAACCGCTCGACGCAGCCGCGCATCGTATCGTCCAGCACCACCGAACTCATCGACTCCAAAGTCTGCGCGGTCGGCGGCGGCCCGGCTTGCATGCCCATGGCAATCACCAACTCGCCCAATACCACCCGATCGATGCCCACCGTCACGCCATACAACGGCGCCTCGGGGGCCATGGCAAAGGTCTCGCATTCGAACGGCACCGGCATCGCCTGGATCAGGTAATGCCCGGCGCCATACTCCAACGTGCGCGGGCCGAGGTAGGCGACCTTGCTGCCCTGGGCCACGAACATCAGGCTTGGCTCATAGATCTGCGGCCCACGCGCCACATCGCAACTGGCGCGCAGCACCTGCACGCCCGGCAGGTGAGTCGGGGAAAAACCATCGCGGGGCGTGAGCCCTTCGATCAAGGAAACCAGCGTGGCATTGGCGTCCAAATGGCGGGTCAACAGCATGGCAAAAAACTTCGCGGATGAGGGATGACACCATCATCGCAGGTCTGGCGGCCAATATATCCAAAGCTCTGGCACTGCCGGACGAATAGGCATGAGACTCGGAGCATTTGCCATGTTCGCGCCAAAGGCCTGCGCGCAGAATTCGCCGCCTCTGCAGTCCAAGCTTTTGTGAGGTTTACTATGTACACCGCCATCGGTTACGCCGCCCAGTCGGCCACCACGCCCCTCGCCCCGATGTCATTTGAACGCCGCAGCCCGCGCGTCGATGACGTGGCCATCGAGATCCTTTACTGCGGCGTGTGCCACTCCGATATCCACCAGGCTCGCAACGAATGGGGCATCGCCGTGTACCCGCTGATGCCGGGCCACGAAATTGTCGGCAAAGTCACCGCCGTCGGCGCCAACGTCACTGCGCATAAAGTCGGTGACCTGGTGGGCGTAGGCTGCATGGTCGACTCGTGCCGTCACTGCGAAGCCTGCCAATCAGACCTTGAGCAATACTGCCTCGAAGGCCCGACCATGACCTATGCCACGCCAGACCGCGTGGATGGCAGCAACACCATGGGTGGCTACTCCGACAGCATCGTGGTCAGTGAACACTTTGTGGTGAAGATCCCGGCCAAACTCGACCTGGCCAGCGCTGCGCCGATCCTGTGCGCAGGCATCACCACCTACTCGCCCCTCAAGCACTACGGCGTGAAAGCCGGCGATAAAGTCGGGATCCTCGGCATGGGTGGCCTGGGCCACATGGGCATCAAATTCGCCAAAGCCATGGGCGCCGAAGTCACGTTGTTCACGCGCTCGGCCAGCAAGGCCGAGGAAGGCCGTCGCCAGGGCGCCGACCATGTGATCGTGTCCACTGATGCCGAGCAAATGAAAGCTGCTGCCGGGCACTTCGATTTCCTGCTGGACACCATCCCGGTGCAGCACGACCTGAACCCCTACCTCGATGTGCTGCGCTTTGACGGCGTGCATATCCTGGTAGGCCTGATCGAGCCGGTGGACCCACCCGTCAACGCTGCCAAGCTGGTGCTGGGGCGTAAAGTCTTGGCCGGCTCGCTGATCGGCGGCATTGCCGAAACCCAGGAAGTCCTGGATTTCTGCGCCGAGCATGGCATTACCTGCGACATCGAGATGCTCGACATTCGCCAGATCAACGAAGCTTTTGCGCGCATGATTGCCGGTGATGTGAAGTACCGCTT
Organism: Pseudomonas sp. WS 5503; assembly: GCF_012985385.1. Lineage (NCBI taxonomy): Bacteria > Pseudomonadati > Pseudomonadota > Gammaproteobacteria > Pseudomonadales > Pseudomonadaceae > Pseudomonas > Pseudomonas sp. WS 5503. The sequence continues at coordinate 2,333 of NZ_JAAQWI010000004.1, read as the reverse complement.
TGTCATCGACATGGCGAGCCTGAAAGCCTGATCAGGCCTTGGCGCCCAACTCCGCTGACAGCCGGGCTGCGACCTGTTTGATCACAGGGATCAGTTCGGCCATTTTCTCCAGCGGCATGTAGGGCACCGTACTGGCAATGCTGATGCCGGCGACAATGCGCCCGCTGGCATCGCGCACCGGTGCGGCCACGCAGCGGATCGAAGGCTCGTTGTCTTCGAGGTCAAACGCGTAGCCACCCTCGACATACTCATGCATGCGCTGTTCGAACTGCGCCCAGGATTGCTCCGGGTGCTGCGGCCATTGCAGGCTCTTGCCCACCGCCGGCAAGCTCGCCTCATACAAGCGCTGCCACTCCTGCGGCGAATCATCCAGCATCAACGCCTTGCCGATACCGGTGCGCGCCAGCGGCATGCGATGGCCGACCCGCGAGCGCATTTCCGGCCCATTGCGGCCGGGGTTCTTGTGCAGGTAAAGCACCTCGTCGTACTCACGAATCGCCAGGTGAATGGTGTCGCCGGTCAGCGCCGACAACTCATCCAGGTACGGCACCGCCAGGTTCACCAAGGGCAACTCTTCACGGGCCTGGAACCCCAACTCGATCAGCTTGGGCCCCAGCAGATAACCGACCTGGGGCACCACGCGCAGGTAACGCTCGTCCACCAGGCAACTGGCCAGGCGGTGCGTTGTGCTGCGCGTGGTGCCGATGCGCCGGGCGATCTCCTTGAGATCCCGCGCACCAGCCGCCACCGCTTGCACCACGCCCAGGCCGCGCAACAGGGTCTGGGTGCCGGTGGGGGCGGCGTCTTTGACGGGGGTGTGGGCGTTTTCCTGCATATCGGGCCTATAAGTATGAAAGCGGGGGCATTATGGCAAATACCGCCCTCCTGAACACAGGAGATCCAAAGTGGGAGCTGGCTTGCTGTGGCGAGGGAGCTTGCTCCCGTTCGACAGCGCAGCTGGAGCCGGCTTTTGGGGGCGCTTCGCACCCCAGCGCAAGCAAGCTTGCTCGCCACAGCAAGCCAGCTCCCACAGTTTGATCTTCACAGGGCGACCATTAGCGTTGTTTCATGCGGTCGATTATCACCGCCAGCAACAGGATCGAGCCACGAATCACATATTGGTAAAAGGTATCGATGTTCTTCAGGTTCATCGCATTCTCGATGATCGCCAGAATCAACACCCCGGCAATCACATGGCGGATCATGCCGATACCGCCGCTCAACGACACCCCGCCCAGCACGCACGCCGAAATCACCGTCAGCTCGAAACCCTGGCCAATCATCGGCTGGCCCGAGGTCATGCGTGACGCGAGGATCACCCCGGCCAAGGCGCCGATCAAACCGTGCACGGCAAAGATGATGATCTTGGTGCGATCGACATTGACCCCGGCGAGCAACGCGGCTTCCTGGTTGCCGCCAATGGCCATGGTGTTGCGCCCATAGGTGGTGTAATTGAGCAGCCAGCCAAAGAACACAAAGCACAGGACGGTGATGATGATCGGCACCGGCACGCCCAGCAGTTGGCCGTTGCCGAACACGAAGAACCCTTCATTCATCACCCCCACCGCCTTACCGTTGGAGAAGATGTAGGCCAGGCCGCGCACGATCTGCATGGTCGCCAGGGTGGCAATCAACGCATTGATGCGCAGCTTGGCGATCACGATGCCGTTGATCAGCCCTACCACCAGGCCCATGGCCAAGGCCGCCGACACGCCGAGTACCACGCTGTCGGTGTCGCGCATCACGATGCCCGCCACCACCCCGGCGCAGGCGATCACCGAGCCTACCGACAAGTCGAAGTGCCCTGAGGCCAGGCAGAACAACATGGTGCACGCAGCAATACCGACAGTCGAAATCGCCAGGCCCAGACCGCGCATGTTCAGCGGCGAGAGGAAGTTATCGATGAACACCGCGCTGAGCACAAAAATGCCCAGTGCCGCCAGCAGCATCACCCAGTCATCGAGAAATTTGCGCTGATTGAAACCCGGCCAGAAACCCTTTGCAGTTTTTACCTCAGACATAGCCAAACCCTCTTGTTCTTGTTCAAGCCCGCGACTGTGGTAGCGCCAGTTGCAGCAGGCGCGCTTCATCCGCTTGGGCGCGGGGCAACTCACCGGTCAAGGCGCCCTCACTCATCACCAGTATGCGGTCGGAGATGCCCATCACCTCCATCAGGTCGCTGGACACCACGATCACCGCTATGCCGCTGGCCGCCAGGTTATGGATGATCTGGTAGATCTCCGACTTGGCGCCGATGTCGATACCCCGGGTGGGTTCGTCCAGCAGCAGGACCTTCATCGGCATCGACAACCAGCGGCCAAGGATGGCTTTCT